>JAFKES010000037.1 GCA_017308495.1 Afipia sp. | reverse complement strand
GCCCAAGGCGCGGAGGGCGTCATTCTTGGCTGCACCGAAATATTCCTTTTGATCGGGCAAAGCGACCTGCCGGACTTCCCCGTTTTCGATACCACGGAGCTGCATGTGCAGGCGGCCGTTGACGAGGCTTTGGGCTAAGCATCTGTCGCGCAACTCCGAGGTTTTGCCCCGATTTCTGCGACCGACATTTGCGGCGCCTCACCATCGAAGGTCGGGCCGTCAGGCGGAGCCCGGCCAGACGTCTTGAGGGTTCAACGAAGTCGGACGCGGATGGCCGGAACCGTAGATGAACGGAAGCGACGCCGTTCTTCGAACGGCTATGGCCCGGCGATGACGGGCCTCATTTCCGCCAAAGCGTCGAAGCCAGGCGGCATGCGCTCAGCCGTCACTCGCCCCGCTGCTTTTTCTCCGGAGCCGCCGTCCCTCCCGTGGGCGCAGTAGGGATCTCGGCGGTGCGGGTCCCCGCGCCGGATGGCGGGGTTGTGCCATCGCCCGCGAACCGGTCCTGAACCGGTTTCGGCGCAGCGCCTGTCGGGGCCTCATCCGCCGCCGCGGTCTCGGTCGTCACCACATTGGTCAGGCGCAACTCGGCCCGCGACAGTTCATGCAGCGGCTCCCATGGCGGCACGCTGAGCGCCAGCGCCAGCAGATCGCCGGTCCCGCCCATGTCGAAGGTGTATTTCGCCAGCCGTCCGATATCGCGCTCCACGATCATCAGATCCTGCGCCGTATAGCTCGCGGCCTTGGCATCGTCGGCGCGATCACCCATCCAGATCTGATGCACCCGGACATGCGCGCCGTCCGGAACAGTGCGCATGCTGCCCGACAGCAGCAGAAAAACGCACATCGACTCGCACGACGCATCGGGCTTGATGACGCGTCCGCCACCCGCGCCGTCGTCGCCGCTATCGCGCTGCGTCACGGTGCCGACGGTGGTGCGCAGGCCAAGCGCGCGCCAGCGCCGGCCGATCGTGATGGCGTCAAGCACCGAACCGCCGCTGGAATCGAGCACCACGGTCGCGCCTCTGGCGTCACGACCGCCGATGAAGCCGTCGAACCGCGCCGGCGTATCGGAGGTGATGGCTCCCACCGCCGCGATCCATCCGCCGCAATCGCGCTCGCATCCGTCATCCGCCGCATGCCAGGTGAACTGCATCGGCGACAGACGCCCCTCGGCCGCCGCCGCGCGCGACATTCCCGGCACGGCGAGATCCGCCAACATCACACGCGGCTCAAGGCCGAGCCCGAGACCCAGGACAAGGCCCAGCCCGAGACACAGAGCAGCGACGCGCATTCGGCCGCCAATGGCTACCGACCAGAGAGACACCTGGTTTCTTCCCCGCCCCCGCGAGCAACGATCAAGGCCCGGTCCATGCGAACGAAGCGTCGCATGGACGTCATGGAAACGTAGCGGCGCGGGCGGAGTCCGTCCATGCGTCTGTTGCTGCGGCGGGGCAGAAATCATGCAATAGATGCCGCAGTGTGGCACCGAAGACATTATACCTGTCCTGCCCCGGTTCCCCTGCACCGGAACCCGCCCTTGCCGAACCGAGATCCAGTCCAGGCTGCGCGATGAAACCGTCCCCCTGCCCCGATTGCGCCGATGCGGTGCGCCGTCTGCCACGCAACGCCGGGCGAGGCATGATCTGGATTTACCGCCATACGCTGTCGCCGCTGGTGGGTTTCCACTGCCGCCATGTGCCGACCTGCTCGACCTATGGCGACGAGTCGATCGCGCGCTTCGGGCTGTGGGCCGGCGGCTGGATGACGCTGGCGCGGCTGCTGCGATGCCACCCGTGGGGCACGTCCGGCATCGACAACGTGCCAAACGCGGTGCCCGCCGGCGCGCGCTGGTATCTGCCCTGGCGTTACGGGCGCTGGCGCGGCGTCAACGACGGATCGTCACAGGACGGACGCTAGGTTGAGGCGGACTGCAACGGCGGCGCCCGCCGCGAGGCAACGACGGCGCCCAGCGCCAGCACCACAAAGCCGACACCGACATAGCCGATGGCATAGTACAGTTCGCGCGCGAACAGCGCCCCGCCGATCCCTGAGCCGATTGCCTGACCGATATAAAGTCCCGATGTGTTGAGCGAGACCGAGGCGCTGGCCAGCAAGGGGGCCGCCCCCGCGAGCCGCACCTGCTGCATCGAGTTGATGGCCGAGAACGCAAAGCCCCACGGCACCATCGCGCCCAGCATGATCGCCACGACGCCCGCGCCGAGCGCCCAGACCGCGATCCCGATCAGCAGCACCGACATCATGACAAGCGAGGTGCGATACGCGCCCCATGAATCGACCACGCGGCTCGCCACGACGTTGCCGATGAACCCCAGCACGCCAAAGATGCCGAATGCGATCACCGCTAGTTCCCCGCTGCCGCCGAGACGGGGAAACAGCGGCGCGAGATAGGTGAACACCGTGAACTGCCCGCAGGTCTGCAGCACCGTAATTAGCAGCAGCAGCACGATCAGCGGATTGCGCGCCAGTTCCCGCCATGTGGCGAGATCGACCGGCGCTCCCTTGAGGCCGGACGGAATGCGCCACACCAGCAGCACGAGATTGAGCAGGGCCATCCCGCCGATGCCCGCGAACGCAACGCGCCAGCCAATATTGCCCGCGACATAGGTGATCAGCGGCAGCCCCACCGCGAGCGCCAGCGACCAGCCGAGAAAGACATGGGACATGGTGCTGCCGCGCCGCTCGGGCGGCACCATCAGCGCCGCCGTGCCCGCCGCCTGCGGCGTGAACAGCGCCGCCACCGCCAGCATGACGAGCCGCACAGCCATCAGCACCGCAAAGCTCGGCGCGATCATCGAGGCGAACTGCGCCAGCGCCATCACGCCCACCGTGGCCGACAGCAACAGCCGCCGGTCGAAACGACTGGTCAGCCATGCCGTGACCGGCGAGCCGATGCACAGCACCACCGCACCGAAGGTTATGAGCAGCGCCGCCTCGCGGATGGTGATCCCGAACTCGTGCGCCAATTCCGGCAGCATGCCCGCGGGAGCAATGATGCTCACCCCGGTGACGAAATTGCCGATCATCAGGGCGGTGGGCGCGAAGCGTTTCATCCGCCTTCCTTAGCAGAGGTCCAGGTTAATGCAATTGCATGAAAGCCATGCACGATCGCCGGCCACGGCGGGAATGGACCGGTGGCCGCATTGCGCTGCCGGGCGCGGCTGCTATACAACCCTGTGACCGCTTACCCGCGCTCGTTCGCGGGAGTGAGCAACAAGGAGAAGATGATGACCGAGAATCCGGACTCCGGTTTCAAGTACAGCCTCGCCAATCTCAAGCCCGTCCAGCCGACCGAAAAAATCACGGTCACCTTTCCCGACGGCGCCAAGCGCGAATTCGCCAAGAACACCACCGGCTTCGATATCGCCAGGGGCATTTCGCCCTCGCTCGCCAAACGCACCGTCGCCATGGCGCTGGACGGCGTGGTCAGCGATCTCGCCGATCCGGTCGAGCATGACGCGACCATCGAGTTCATCAACCGCGAGGACCCCCGCGCGCTCGAACTGATTCGGCACGACTGCGCCCACGTGCTCGCCGAGGCGGTGCAGTCGCTGTGGCCCGGCACCCAGGTCACCATCGGCCCGGTGATCGACAACGGCTTCTATTACGACTTCTTCCGCAACGAGCCGTTCACGCCGGAGGATTTCGCCGCCATCGAAAAGAAGATGCGCGAGATCATCGCCAAGGACACGCCCTTCACCAAGGAAGTGTGGACTCGCGATCACACCAAGCAGGTGTTCGCCGACAACGGCGAGATGTTCAAGGTCGAACTGGTGGACGCGATCCCCGAAGACCAGACCATCAAGATCTACAAGCAGGGCAACTGGTTCGATCTCTGCCGCGGCCCGCACATGACCTCGGTGGGCAAGGTCGGCAGTGCCTTCAAGCTGATGAAGGTCGCGGGCGCGTACTGGCGCGGCGACAGCAACAACCCGATGCTGACGCGCATCTACGGTACCGCCTTCGCCAATCAGGCCGAACTCGACGCTTATCTCAAGCAGCTCGAGGAAGCCGAGAAGCGCGACCACCGCCGCCTTGGCCGCGAGATGGACCTGTTCCACTTCCAGGAGGAAGGCCCCGGCGTGGTGTTCTGGCACGCCAAGGGCTGGACGCTGTTTCAGGCGATCGTCGCCTATATGCGCCGCCGCCTCGACGGCGACTACGACGAGGTCAACGCGCCGCAGATGCTCGACAAGTCGCTGTGGGAGACCTCCGGCCACTGGGAATGGTACCGCGAGAACATGTTCGCGGCGCAGTCCGCCGGCGACGAGGCCGAGGACAAGCGCTGGTTCGCCATCAAGCCGATGAACTGCCCCGGCCATGTGCTGATCTTCAAGCACGGGCTCAAGAGCTATCGCGAACTGCCGATCCGCCTCGCCGAATTCGGCATCGTCCATCGCTACGAACCGTCCGGCGCCATGCACGGGCTGATGCGCGTGCGCGGCTTCACACAGGACGACGCCCACGTGTTCTGCACCGAGGCACAACTCGCCGAGGAATGCCTGAAGATCAATGATCTGATCCTGTCGACCTATGCCGACTTCGGCTTCGAGGGTGAGCTCACGGTGAAGCTCTCGACCCGCCCCGAGAAGCGAGTCGGCACCGACGCGGCGTGGGATCACGCCGAAACCGTCATGACCAAGGTGCTGGAGCAGATCAAGGCCGAGGGCCACAATCGCATCCGTACCGAGATCAGCCCGGGCGAAGGCGCGTTCTACGGCCCGAAGTTCGAATACGTGCTGCGCGACGCCATCGGCCGCGAATGGCAGTGCGGCACCACCCAGGTCGACTTCAACCTGCCGGGGCGGTTCGGCGCGTTCTACATCGACGACCAGTCCAACAAGGTGACGCCGGTGATGATCCATCGCGCCATCTGCGGCTCGCTGGAGCGCTTCACCGGCATCCTGATCGAGCACTTCGCCGGCCACTTCCCGCTGTGGCTCGCGCCGGTGCAGGCGGTGATCGCCACCATCACCTCGGACGGCGACGACTATGCGCGCGAGGTGGCGGCGGCCTGCCGCAAGGCCGGGCTTCGCGTCGAGCTCGACCTGCGCAACGAAAAGATCAACTACAAGGTGCGCGAGCATTCGCTGGCGAAGGTCCCCGCCCTGCTGGTGGTCGGCAAGAAGGAAGCGGAAACCCGTGCGGTTTCCATCCGCCGCCTCGGCAAGGAGGGCTCGAGCGTGCTGCCGCTCGACGAGGCGCTGACCGCGCTCGCCAGTGAAGCGATGCCGCCGGATATCCGGCGCGCCCGCGCGACCGCCTGAGCGCGGTGACATGACCCAGGGCACGACCCAGGGCGCGACCCCAGGCATGCCCGTCGGCCGCGATATCCCGCCGGGCACCGTGGCGCTCGCCGACTACGAGACGGCGGCGCGCGCGCGCATGGGCGAGAACGCCTGGGCCTATATCGCCGGCGGCAGCGCCGACGAGTTGACCATGCGCTGGAATCGCGAGGCGTTTGACCGCATCCGGCTCGAAGGTCGGGTGCTGCGCGACATGCAGGGTGCGACCACGCAGGTCGAATTGCTCGGCCTCACCTTGCCCTACCCCATCCTGCTCGCGCCGGTCGCGTTCCAGCGGCTGGTGCATCCCGACGGCGAGATCGCGACCGCGCTCGGGGCGTCCGCGCTGGGCGCGACCATGGTGGTGAGTACGCTGGCGAGCTTCACCATCGAGGATATCGCCCGCGCAGCCACCGCGCCGCTCTGGTTCCAGCTTTACATGCATTATGACCGCGGCTTCACGCGCACCCTGGTGCAGCGCGCGGAAACGGCGGGCTATCGTGCTCTCGTCGTCACCGTGGACGCCGCGGTGAGCGGCCTGCGCAATCGCCAGCAGCGCGCCGGCTTCCGCATGCCGGAGGACGTCGCCGCCGTGAACCTCGCCGATCTGCCACCCCCGGCTCAGCCGTCGCCCGGGCCCGGCGAGAGCCCGATCTTCCGGGGCATGCTCGACGGCGCGGCGACATGGCGTGACATCGCCGCGCTGGTCGCCTCCACCCGCCTGCCGGTCCTGCTCAAGGGCATCGTCTCGCCGGACGATGCCCGCGCCGCGCTCGATTGCGGCGTCGCCGGCCTGATCGTCTCCAATCATGGCGGGCGCACCCTCGACACCCTGCCGGCGTCGATCGACGCGCTGCCGCGCATCGCCGATGCCGTCGGCGACCGCGTCCCGCTGCTGCTCGACGGCGGCATCCGCCGCGGCACCGACGTGCTCAAGGCGCTGGCGTTCGGCGCGCGCGCGGTGCTGATCGGCCGACCCTGCGTCTACGGCCTTGCGGTCGCGGGGGGCGCCGGCGTCGCCCATGTGCTGAGCCTGCTGCGCGCAGAATTCGAGATGGCGATGGCGCTGACCGGCTGCGCCAGCGTCGCCGAGATCGGTCCCGCGGCGATCTGGCACGCCGACCGACCGCGGCGATCCTAGATGTTTCCACGACAACAGGACGATCCGACATGCCCGATGCCATCGAACTGCTGAAAACCCGCCGCTCGCTCAAGCCGATGGAGATGACCGGCCCCGGCCCCACGCCCGCCGAGCTTGAGACCATCCTCACCATCGGCGCGCGCGTACCCGATCACGGCAAGCTGTCGCCCTGGCGCTTCATCGTGTTCGAGGGTGACGGCCGCGCGCGGGCGGGCGAAGTGTTCGGACGGCTGTTCGCGCAGAAAAATCCGCAGGCGACGCCGGACCAGATCGCGAAAGAACGCGAAAAATTCACCGCCGCGCCGCTGGTGATCGCCGTGGTGAGCAAGACGGTCGACCACTTCAAGGTGCCTGCATGGGAGCAGGAACTGTCGGCGGGCGCGAGTGCGATGAACATCATCCACGCCGCCCATGCGCTCGGCTATGTCTGCGACTGGGTGACCGGCTGGGTGGCGTTCGACCGCGACGTGCTCGACGCGCTCGGCCTCGCGCCGAACGAAAAAATCGCGGGCTATATCCACATCGGCAAGGCGACCAAAACCATCGAGGACCGCCCGCGCCCCGCGCTCTCGGAGATCGTCACGCGGTTCTGAGGAGCGCGGGCCGCCATCGCACGAGCCATTGAAATTGTACCGTGCCCCGGACGCGGGGCGGCATCAAATGCCGCTCCGCAGAGCCGGGGCCGTTTCAACTCCCGAATCTGAGACGGTCCCGGATCTGCGAAGCCGCGCTGCACGCTGCGTCGCGCCCGGGACACAAGCTTTACAACAGTCTGCGGCTCAGCGCGCGATAACTTCGATCTCGCCGTCGACGCCGTTGCTGACGTTGAACGGGCGCTCGTACACCTTGCCTTCGTTCTTGGCGATGACGCGATATTCGCCCTCGGACAGCACGACGCGCGGGAATGCGCCGTTGTATTCCTTGATGACGTCGCCCGCCGGCGTGATCACCGACCATGCGGTGTTGGCGAGCGCCTCGCCGCCCTTCTCGCCGACGAGCTTGAGCGTGATGACCGCGGCGCGATGGGTCACGGTCACATCAGTCAGCTTGCCCGCCTGCACCCGGATGTCGGAACGCACCACCGAATTGGCGTCGCCATAATTCGAGATGATGTAATAGGTGCCTTCGGGGATCAGCACCACGTCGCCGCTGCCGACATTCTGGGCGATCGGCGCGCGTTCGCCGATCTCGAACTGGCTGCCCTTGAAGATCGAGAACGTAATCTGGCCCGGTGGAATCTTGCTGGTGCCGACGCGCCCCTCGATCCGCAGGCCACCGGCGGGCAGATCGAACTGCTCGCGCACCATCTCGTTGCGCACCGCCACCGGACGCACCGCCGAGACGAGGCCGAGCGCCGCATGCACCACATAGCCGCCGGGCGGCAGGACGAGATTCGGCGTGGCGCTGCGATCCTCGCGGACGAGATGGAACGTGCCGCTGGCGTCGGGCTTGTCGGAATACACCCGCCAGATCACCCCGCCGGTGACGGGCGGAAGGTCCTTGCCGAACCGTGCTGACAGGGCCAGCACCGCCTGATTGGGCGCGGGGGCCGGCGCGGGCGGCGCCGCGGTGGTCACCGGAGGCTGCACCAGGGGCGACGGCAGGCCAGGTGTGGCCGCTGGCCCCGACGGTGGCGCGAGGCTGATGGCAGGGCCGGACGGGGTCGGCGCTTCCGGCACGCTTGCGGGAGGGATCGGAGGCGGCCGGTCGCTGAAGAACTGCGCGGCGGCCGGAGCCATCGCCAGGGGCGACAGCAGCCACAGCACGGTCAGCATGGCCGCGCGACGGGAAAAAGAGAGGAAAGACAGAAAACCGGACCCGCCCTGGTAATCGGCACGCGCTTCGCGCACGGCTGTCCTGCGGTTTTGTCCGGGGCCTGTCATGGCCCGAGGTTCTTCACCGAAAACAAGGCAAATTCAAGCCACATTAAGGACTTGACGCGATCCCCGCCCGATGTCCCCGCAATTGACTTACCGTCGTGGGCAAGTCGTGCTGCAGTCACATTTTCGCACTAGGCGGACATATCCGGGCTGGCCGCACGTCGTGCGTCGCGGCCGCCGGGACGAGACGTCGGCCGGCCGATTCGCGGCCCGCACGCCAGGGAGACGACCGTTGCTGGAAAATCTGATCGGATTCCGCCAGAGAGACAGGATTGAGAGCGGGGCCATCGCGACCCGGCGGCCCGTCCTCGGGCTGGCGCTGGGCGGCGGCGCGGCACGCGGCTTCGCCCATATCGGTATCCTGCGCACCCTGATCGCCAACGGCATCGTGCCCGACATCGTGGTGGGAACCTCGATCGGCGCAGTGGTCGGCGCCTCTTACGCCGCGGGCCATCTCGACACCCTCGAACAATGGGCGCGCGGCCTGCTGCCCCGCAACATTTTCGGCTATCTCGACATTCGCCTCAACGGCTCCGGCCTGATCGGCGGAGCCAAGCTCGCCACCCAGCTCGAGGCGGCGTTCGGCAACACCCTGGTCGACGACCTGCCGCTGAAATTCGCCTCGGTCGCCACCGAGATCAATACCGGCCACGAAATCTGGATCACCAACGGCAAGCTGGTCGACGCGGTGCGCGCCTCCTATGCCCTGCCCGGCATCTTTGAACCGGTGCTGGTCGGCGAACGCTGGCTGGTGGACGGCGCGCTGGTCAATCCCGTGCCGGTGTCGGTGGCGCGGGCGCTCGGCGCGGAGATCGTGATCGCCTGCAACGTCTCCACCGACGTATTCGGCCACGGCACGATCATCTCGGCCCACGGCCGGTCGACCGGGCCGGATGAACCGGCGGCGGAGCCCATCCCCGAGAAACGCGGCTTCGGCAAGCTGTTCTCGGCGGAGAAAACCGTGAAGCGCGAATTCTTCGGCAGCGGCGGACGCCCGGGCATCTCGACGGTGATGGTCGAGGCCTTCAACATCATGCAGGACCGCATCACCCGCGCGCGGCTGGCGGGCGACCCGCCGGACGTGCTGATCTCGCCCCGGGTGGGAAAGATCGGCTGGTTCGACTTTCACCACGCCAACGACATCATCGCCCACGGCACCCGCGCCGCCGAGCGCAATCTCGAATCGATTCAGGAAGCAATCAACCTGCTGAGCCCGACCGAGAACCAGACGCCAGGCACCGCCCAGAGCGCGCAGCCGTAGGACGGGCTGCGCCGTAACGCGCTACGCCGTCTTGATGTAATCGTGCAGCGCTTCCTGCTCGCGCTCGTATTCGGCGACCCGCCACTTCACCACGTCGCCGATGGAGATCAGGCCGGCCAGCCTGTCGTTCTCCACCACCGGCAGATGCCTGAACTTTCCCGTGGTCATGACTTCCATGATCGCGCCGACGGTATCGGTCTGGCGGCAGGTGATGACCTTGGCCGTCATCACCGCGCGGACCGGCTCGTCGAGCACGCCCGCGCCCCGCTCGCCCAGCACGCGCACCACGTCGCGCTCGGACAGAATGCCTTCGACGCGCTGGCCGCTCATCACCAGCACCGCGCCGATGCGGCGCTCGGACAGGATCTTCACCGCCGCGCTCAGTTTCGAGTCGGGTGAAACGGTGATGACCTGATGGCCCTTGCCGTCCAGAATTGCTCGAACCGTCATTGCTGCCTCCCGGAAAAACGAACCGCGGGCCGTGCCGCGCGGCTTCACTTGGTCTTGAGTCAAAGCACAAGTTCAACAACGCATCGATGGATTGGTTTCGCGAAATCCTCCAAAGGTATTTCGCTTGAATGATGGAGCAAATGCGCGGTGGTCGCAAGACGGCGGCGGCCGCAGAGCACGCCTGCAAACCGGCAAGGACCTTCTAATCCCCGGTCAATCGGCCGGCGGCAGGATGTGCGGCTGATTGTCCTGCATGGCCGCGCGCGGCACCGGATCGAACAGCGAGAACAGCAGCAGCCCGGCGAGGAAGCCGCCAATATGCGCCTGCCAGGCGATGCTCTGCGCCGACGTGCCGACGGCGATGGCGCCGAGGCCGGTGATGATATTGAGGCCGAACCACACCGCGAGGAAACCGAGCACGCGGGAGTTCTGCAGGGACGCCACCAGCGACAATGCCGGCACCCGGGCCGCGGTCGCGGCGTCGGCGCGGCCGAACGACAGGAAGCTGCCGTGCTGGAACGCGAAGCGGATCGCCGCTGCCATCGCGCCTGACACCGCCGCAGAGGCCCCGATCATCGGCGCGATCTCATGCTGGTGGGTCACCAGATGGGCGAACGCGCCGGCGATCGCCGTCACCGCCAGAAAGGCGAAGAACCGCAACGTCCCGAAGCGACGCGCCACCGCGCTGCCAAACGGCAGCATCCACAGCATGTTGAAGCCGATATGGGCGAGATCGGCATGGAGGAAGGCGTATGTCAGGAAGGTCCAGACTTCCGCGCCGGCACCGCCGGGGAACTGAACCCCGAGCAGGGACGGATCGTAGCGCGCGGGCACGAAGCCGAAGGTCCAGATCACATCCTGATCGGTCTCCGCCGGCAGCAGCGCGCGGACGATGTGAATGCCGAACATGACGGCGAGCAGCACCGTCATCCCCAGCGGAATGGTCAGGGCCGGCTCGCGCGGCGGCTCGTAGAGGTCGCGGGGGGAGTCAGGGGCTTGCAAGGGCACGAAATCCGGGGCGACGAAACGATATCCCTGAGATAGGCGGCTTTGCCGGGGCGGCGCAAGCGGCACACGGGCACCGCACAAAAGAAAAGGGAGGGCTCAAAGGCCCTCCCCGTGGTCTCGCCGGTCTTTGTCGCGGGCTGTTGGAGCTAGGGGCGCTGCTTCAAACACCCCGGGGCATCCCACCCCTCCCCGCGCTGACCTGATCGTTTTCCGCCGCCTGTTGTTCAACCTTGAGTTCGTCGTGCCTCGCCGGTCCCTGGAGAAGACCGGCGAACTGGAGTGACGCAACACTACCCGGGCGGCGCGTTTTCGCGAAGCCGATAGTTAATTTAACGTTAACACCGCAAACTCGGCGCGCCGGCCGCCGGAATCGCGCTTCGGCATGGACGCTGCACGCCAACTCCCTCACAACACGCAAGGGGCCTCGCGCGGGCCGAAACGGGACACAACTGTCCCGCGACGACCGTGCGCCGGGCAGGCAGGGATGAATCGATGAAGCATCCGGGGAACCGCGAATTCTACGCCTATTGGGAGGAGAAGCGCGCCGGCGCCGCCGCTCCCGAGCGCGGCGACCTGGAACCCGGCCCGGTGCGCCACCTGCTCGGCGACATCTTCGTATTGGGCTATGACGCCACCGCCGGCTTTCCCGTTCGCGTCGCCGGAACGCGGATGTGCGCCCTGCTCGGCCGCGACATCAAAGGGCAGAGCTTCGCGGATCTGTTCAGCGGCGGCAGCCGCCACGACATCGAGGACATCATCGGCATCGTCGTCGACGAGACGCTCCCGACCGTGGCCGGCGTCACCGCGCAGGCCGCAGACGGCGCCACGATCCCGCTCGAACTGCTGCTGCTGCCCTTCAGCGCGCGCTCGCGCACGCCGCTCAGCCTCACCGGCCTGCTCGCGCCGATGGACGATATTCCCGCCCGTGGCGGCGTCGCTGCCTTCACCCTGACCTCGTGGCGGCATCTCCCGCAGCCGCGCGTGCTGCGCAAATGGGCGGTGATCCGCGGCCTCACGGTCTACGAGGGTCTGCGCTGACGCAGCCACTTCCGCGTCGCGGATAACCCCACGTTAACCCTGGCTGCCGTAAGGTTAATCCTTACCGAAGATCCGGCCGGCCGAAGTAAAAATGGCGTTGGTGCAGCGACAACAGATCCGAGCATCCGCTCAGGAACGCAGGCGTTTCCAGCGGGTGAAAGTCCACCTGCTCGGCCGCTATATGCTGGCGGACCGGCGCGAGTTTCCGTGCCAGGTCATCAACATGTCCCCCGGCGGCCTCGCCATGCTGGCGCCCGGCCTCGGCCATGTCGGCGAGCGCGTGGTCGCCTATCTCGATCATATCGGCCGCGTCGAGGGCAAGATCACCCGGCTGATTGACAACGGCTTCGCCATGACCGTGGGCGCGACGCCGCGCAAGCGCGACAAGCTCGCCGCCCAGCTTACCTGGCTCGCCAATCGCCAGATCCTCAACCTGCCGGAAGACCGCCGCCACGAACGCATCGTGCCGCGCAACCCGATGGCAGTGCTGAAACTCGACAGCGGCCGCCAGATCGCCTGCCGCATCATCGACCTGTCGCTGTCCGGCGCGGCGCTGGCGGCGGAAACCAGGCCACGCGTCGGCGAGGCCGTCACCCTCGGCCGCGTGCAGGCCCGCGTGGTGCGCCACCTCGAAGACGGCTTCGCCATCGAGTTCGTTCATCCGCAGTTGCCGGACACTGTCGAGAACAGCGTAACCGCGCCGTAAAGCGCCGCGGTTACCAGTTTCTGATTATCCCGCCCGATCAAGGCGATATCCGGCCCCGGATATCGCCTTGAAGCGTTTTGCGGCGGGGTTTCGTTATCATTCTCGCCAGGGTTCAATCCGCCACCCGCGCGCGGATTCAATGGCTTGCGCCGCGACCGCTCAAATTGAATCAAAATGGATTGTCTCAAATTTGAATCAAATTCGATTCAAGTATAAATCGATTTAGCGCCAGCTTTTACTTGTCTTTGCTTCAATTGTACTTTCGCGACTTAGCCGCGGCGCAAATCCTCTGTGTGAAAAGTGGTCCCAACAAGAAAAACGGGGGCCACAATGTTTTCCATTCACGCACGGAGGATTGGCCTGGCGATCATCGCCAGCCTGACGATGGGGATGACGGCGGCGCAGGCCGCAGGCGAGCGCGTGCTGTATGCGAGCCTCGGCGACGCCACCCGCGCGCCGATCGGCTGGGTTGAATTCTGCGCCGACCATCCGCGCGACTGCCGCAGCGGCACCACCCAGGCCCGCGACATCGTGATGACCCAGACCGCCTGGAAAGACCTGCAGCGCGTCAATCGCTGGGTCAACGACACCGTGAAGCCGCTGACCGACATGGATCATTGGGGCGTCATCGAGAAGTGGTCCTATCCCACCGACGGTTATGGCGACTGCGAGGACTACGTGCTGTTGAAGCGCAAGATGCTGATCGACGCCGGCTGGCCGCGTGAAGCTCTGCTCATCACCGTGGTGCGCGACCGCAAGGGCGACGGCCACGCGGTGCTGACGGTCAAGACCGACAAGGGCGAATTCGTGCTCGACAACCAGAACGAGGACATCGTGGCGTGGACCGAGACCGGCTACCGCTTCGTCAAGCGCCAGTCGCAGACCGATCCGAACGCCTGGGTTTCGCTCGGCGACGGCCGCCCGGCGGTCGCCACCGCCACCGCACGCTGAATTCGACAAGACAACGGAGACACACGACCCGGTCGCATCCCCACCCCTCCCCGTCCCAGACCGGATCGTGCGCGGCCAGCTCTCCCCCAGGGCTGGCCGCAACTTTTTGGATCGCTGACATACCGGCGCTTCTGCGGCATAATGCTCGCGGGAGTCTGTCTTCCCGCAATTTGGACGGTATGAAGGTGAAGAATGATTTTTGAGAAGCATTGGTCAAGAACACTTGTGGCGGCTCTCCTCACAACCATCGCGCTGGGGTTCGGGCTTGCATCGGCGGAAGCCGCAACAATCGTAGCGCTTGGAGCCAGCAACACCTACGGCAAGGGCGTCGCCCGCAATCAGGCCTATCCGGCGCAGCTTCAGGCAATCCTGAAGTCCAGCGGCAAGTCCGTCCGCGTCATCAACGCAGGCGTCAACGGCGACACGACCGAAGGAATGCTGAAGCGCCTCGACCGCGCGGTGCCGAACGGCACCAGCCTGGTCATCTTGCAGCCGGGCGGCAACGACCGTCGCAAGGGCACTTCGGATCGCACATCTGAGATTCAGAGCCGCCTGAGCGCACGGGGCATTCCGGTCATGATGCTGAGCAACAGTATGCTGTCCGGACTGCCGCATCAGCCCGACGGCATTCATCTGACACCCGAGGGCTATGCGATGCTTGCGCGATCCATTGCTCCAAGCGTTCAGGGCGCGATGCGCTGACTGCGCAATATCAGATTGAAGAAGAAAACCCCGCCTTGGCGGGGTTTTGCTTTAAATCCGACGGCAGGGTGTGAGATCGGAGAATCTTTGCCGGCAACGCTAATCGTGGTGCGCTTCGCGCGCTCACCCGATCTTCTTCAAACCCTTCTTGAAGCGCTTGCCGTTCTGAACGTAAAACGCCACACCGCCGGTCGGCCGGCGCTGTCCGCGGGAAGCGCAGCCAGTTGGCGGTCAGCCGGAAGGAGCGGATCGGCGGACGAAGCCCCACGGAGGCCCCCATCCGCATAGAGAGGCGTAACCTGGAAGCGATCGGCCTGAACCGCTTCGCTTTGAGCCCGTCCCATTCACGCAGAGTGATAAGATGATC
>JAFKES010000036.1 GCA_017308495.1 Afipia sp. | reverse complement strand
CGGTGGAAAGTGCGTTCTCTCGCCTATGAGACATTGCAGGCCGCCGATCCGCTCGCCTGCAAACGCCGTGCGTAACGCCTGTCGTGCGTCAGTTTAATTTGACCTGCTGCGCAAAGCAGGGAAAAAATCCGGAGCAGCAGGGCGGATGACGCGGCCCTTGTGATGCTTTTGCACCGGCTGTCGGGGGTGATCGGGACGAACGACACCGGGACGAACGACACCGGGATGAACGACACCGGGACGAACGACACCGGGATGAAACAGGCTGCGATGCTGATATCGCGATGCATTGATCTGCGGGCGCGGCGCTGATGGCCGGCGCCTCAAGGACATGATTTTTTGCCGCGATCAGGCAGCAGGCGATCGAATCGGTTGGAATGACGGGGTTTCCGGGGGATTTGCATATGCGATCGATAGGGGTTTGGGGCGGCATCATCTGTGCGGCGATGGTGACGGCGGGTTCTGCGCGGGCAGAGAATCCGACCATCGAGGAGTTGATGAAAAAAATCGACGCGTTGCAGCGCCGGCTGGACGAGGTCGAGCGCAAGAAGACCGCCAAACCCGCGGCCGCGCCGCCTGCCACTCGCGCCGCGGCGGCTCCTGCCGCAGCCGCGCCGGCCGCCGCCCCGCCGCCGCCGTCTACGATTGTGGTGCATTCGTCCGAGCCGATTCCCGGCCTGCTTCCGCCGGAGCCGATGGGGTCGTCTTACGAGGATGCGCTGCGCTCCGATCTGCCTGGCCTCTCGATCCGGATTCCCGGCGCGTCCACCGAGGTGCGCGTCTACGGCTTCGTCAAGGCGTCGGGCTATACCGATCTGAATGGTCGCAACCAGAATCATGCACCATCGGTGTCGGGCATTCCGCTGCGGGGAAGTGCTGCGGATGTGCAGGGCGGCGATACGGGGATGACCGCCCGGTTCTCCCGCATCGGCCTCGACACGCGCACGCTCACCAGCATGGGGACTCTCGAAACGCGCGTAGAAGGCGATTTCGCCGGCGGTCCGGCGGTGTCCAACAATCTGGTTTTCCGCCTGCGCCAGGCGTGGGGCGAATTGGGCACCGACTCCTTCCGCGTTCTGGTCGGTCAGGCCAACAGCCTCTGGAACGAAGGGATGTACGAGACCCTGAACGACTCCACCAACCTCAACCAGTCCTTCGTGCGTCAGGCGCAGATTCGTCTTACCGGTCGGCTGGCGCCCGGATTGACAGGGCAGGTGTCGCTGGAAGCGCCGGATACGCAGGTCACGTCCAACGCCGGCATCTTCGTGTCGGATGCCAATTTCAACAATGGTCTCAGCCCGGCCTTCAACTCGGTGCCCGATCTGCTCGGCCGCCTCAACTATCGCGACAACGGTCTGGAGATCGATACGCGCGCACTGGTCCGCAATCTGAACATCCGCGCCGACGGCACGGCGCTGGCGCCCGCATTGACGGAAAAGAAAAATACGATCGGCTGGGGTCTTGCCTCCCATGTGCGTTTCCCAATGCGGTGGCTGTCGGAAAGTTTCGGTCCGGATCAGCTCATCGCCATGGGCTACTATGGCGAAGGCATCGGACGATATTTCGCAGGCAATACGGGCGGGCAGGATCTGATATCGAATATCGGCCTGCCGGGTGTGAACACCGACTTCGTCCAGACCGCGCTGCCGACCTATGGCGGCACCATCGCCTATCGCCGGTTCTGGACGCCGCAGCTACGCAGCAACGTCGCCTATTCCTACGCCAGGCAGGATTATCCTTCATATGCGCTTCAGTTCACGCCCGGGTCCGGCCCCGCGGTCGCTCTGAACCACCAGATGGAGCAGGCGATCGTGAACCTGATCTGGAGTCCCTATGCGACGGTTCGCAACGGGTCGGTGGATGCCGGCTGGCTCGATGCCGGTCTTGAGTACATTTATTCCAAACGCAATGTGTTCGGAGGCGCCGCCGCCACGACCTCCGCAGGCGATGGATACGGCGTCGCCAACCGCTTCATGGCCGCGGCGGTGGTTCGCTTCTAGGGCGGTTGATGTCGTGACGGAATCTACCTTCGTCAGGCCCGGCCTTGTGCCGGGCATCCACGTTTTGGTCGTTTCGATGAAGGCAGACGTGGATGGCCGGGACACGCCCGGCCATGACGGGTCGGTCAGTTTCCGTTTCCGTCCCTCCTGAATCCGCTCCATGATCGCGAACGGCGCGCTCCGGCGGCCGGCGCGTCGCGGGGCGGAACGTCTCAGGATTTCCGGCCGGCGGTGGCGCGGACGACGGCCGGCGGAGCGCTGGCTGCGCCGACCAGCGCGTCTTTCGCCACGGCGACGATCCGCCGGATGATGTCGTCGGTGTCGTTGAGATCGCATAGTCCACCGGACAGTTTGCGCAGTCGCTCGCTGTCGGTGATGGTCTGCCGGATCATGGCCAGCGCGAAATGCAGGCCCCAGTAGATATCGACTTCGTTGCGATGGGGCAGGGCGGTGCGCAGCGCGGTAGCGAAGCGCTGAAGATGGCGGAATTCGCGGTCCACGATCTTCTTGATCGGTGGCACGGTTTCCACCGACGCCCGGGTCATGAAGCGGGCGGCGGCCGAGCGCTGAAGATCGGGGCTGAGGCACCAGCGCAGCGGCGGCCCCACCAGCGCGTGCAGAATGGCGTCGACGCTGGCCCGTCCGCCGCCGGCCTCCTCCGCTGCCTTCAATTCGGCGAACCGCTCCCGGTTCAGGACCGTGGTGCGGCTGACGAACAGTTCGGCCAGCAACTCGTCCTTCGAACCGAAATGATAGTTCACCGCCGCGAGGTTGACCCCGGCCGCGGAGACGATGTCACGCATGGTGACCTCGCCGAAACTGCGCTCCGACCACAGCTTTTCGGCGGCGGTGAGAATGGCGGCCTTGGTCTGATCGCTCGACATCGAATCCCGGTTTCGCAGTGAGAGGAAGTTTCGCGCTGCGAAATGCATATCACACATTCGCAGGCCATGGCCTTGCTATTCAAACAAATGTATGAAATCAACCTAGCAGCAAGTTTCCAGGGCGGCAAGATGATCGTCATGGCGCCATAACGTCAAGGATGCTGACGTTTCTCGTCGCGATGGACAGCAGGCCGTTCCTGCTGCAAGACAGCTCCAACCGGCAAGCACGTCAACCGACAAGTACTTCAAACCGACAAGTACAGAGAGAGGATCGTCCGATGGATTTTTCGATGTCAGATCGTCAGCGCGAATGGCTCGATCGTGTGGTCACCTTCATGGACAAGCATGTCCGCCCCGCGGTGCCGGTCTATAAGGAGCAGGACGCCGCCGGTGAACGCTGGAAGGTCATTCCGGTGCTGGAAGACCTCAAGAAGGTGGCGAAGGCCGAGGGTCTCTGGAACCTGTTCATGCCGCCGTCGTCGCATGACGACGACGAATTCCACGGCGCCGGCCTGACCAACCTCGAATACGCGTTGCTGTCCGAGCAGATGGGCCACATCTCCTGGGCATCCGAGGTGTTCAACTGCTCCGCGCCGGACACCGGCAACATGGAAGTGCTGATGCGCTACGGCACCAAGGAGCAGAAGCGCCAGTGGCTGCGTCCGCTGATGGACGGCCAGATCCGCTCCGCGTTCCTGATGACCGAACCCGCCGTGGCCTCGTCCGACGCCACCAACATCGAAACCCGCATCGAGCGTGACGGCGATCACTACGTCATCAACGGCCGCAAGTGGTGGTCGTCCGGCGTCGGCGATCCGCGCTGCAAGGTCGCCATCCTGATGGGCAAGACCGACGTCAACGCGCCCAGGCACCAGCAGCAGTCGCAGATCCTGGTACCGATGGACACCAAGGGCATCACCGTCGAAAAAATGCTGCCGGTGTTTGGCTTCGACGACGCCCCGCACGGCCATGCCCAGGTACGCCTCGAAAACGTCCGTGTCCCGGTCAGCAACATCCTGCTCGGCGAAGGGCGCGGCTTCGAGATCGCGCAGGGCCGCCTCGGCCCGGGCCGCATCCATCACTGCATGCGCACCATCGGCAAGGCCGAGGAAGCGCTGGAGAAGATGGTGCGCCGCCTGTCGTCGCGCACGGCCTTCGGCAAGAAGATCATCGAGCAGTCGGTGTGGGAGCAGCGCATCGGCGAGGCGCGCACCAACATCGAGATGACCCGTCTGCTTTGCCTCAAGGCGGCGGACATGATGGACAAGGTCGGCAACAAGACCGCCCAGCTCGAAATCGCCATGATCAAGGTCGCCGCGCCGAACATGGCGCTCAAGATCATCGACGACGCGATTCAGGCCTTCGGCGGCGCCGGCGTGTCCGACGACGCGGGTCTCGCGGTGGAGTACGCGCACGTTCGCACGCTGCGTCTTGCGGACGGGCCGGATGAAGTTCACAATCGCGCCATCGCACGGCTGGAGCTTCGCAAATACGCCAACGCCCCGGCCAAGAGCTGATCAGGAACTGATCGAGAACCAAACTGCATCAAACGGGCAACGAGAATGGGTCTAGGGGTTAGGGACGACGCCGAGTTTTCCGGCACCAAACCGGTGGAAGAGCGTCATCGTATCGACGAGGCTCATCTCGCCCAGTGGATGAGTTCCCATGTCGAGGGATTCGCGGGGCCGCTCACGGTTTCGCAGTTCAAGGGCGGTCAGTCCAATCCGACTTACCGCCTCGACACCCCGAAGACGTCCTACGTGATGCGGCGCAAGCCGTTCGGCAAACTGCTGCCGTCGGCTCACGCCGTGGATCGCGAATTCAAGGTGATCGCGGCCCTGCACGCGCAGGGCTTCCCGGTGGCGCGCGCCTATGCCCTGTGCATGGACGACGCGGTGATCGGGGCGGCCTTCTACATCATGTCGATGGAAGATGGCCGCGTGTTCTGGAACCCGACGCTGCCGGACCTGCCTCCGGCGGAGCGGCGCGCGGTGTTCACGGCCAAGATCGAAACGCTGGCGCTGCTGCACAGCTACGATCCGGACAAGATCGGCCTCGGCGATTTCGGCAAGCCCGGCAATTATTTCGCCCGGCAGGTCGACCGCTGGACCAAGCAGTATCGCGCCTCCGAGACCGATCCGATTCCGGAAATGGACCGGCTGATGGAATGGCTGCCGACAACCGTGCCGCAGCAGCAGCGCGTGTCGGTTGTCCATGGCGATTATCGCCTCGACAACATGATCTTCCATGCCGACAAGCCGCAGGTGAAGGCGGTGCTCGACTGGGAGTTGTCCACCCTCGGCGATCCGATGGCGGATTTCACCTATCTGCTGATGCAGTGGGTGATGCCGGGCCTCGAGGGCGTGGACCTCAAGGCGCTGAACATTCCGACCATGGAGGAGGCCGAGCAGATTTACTGCAAGGCGTCGGGCATCACCTCGATTCCCGATCTCAACTGGTACTTCTCCTACAACCTGTTCCGGCTCGCCGGCATCGTGCAGGGCATCGCCAAGCGCATCGTGGATGGCACTGCGGCCAACGCCAAGGCGGCGGAATCCGCTGCGCGTCGCATTCCGCTGGCGCAGGCGTCGTGGAAATACGCCCAGCTCGCCGGCGCGAGCTGAGCATCGGGCGTCCGGTCGTGGCGGCGTTTCGCCGCGGCGGGCCGACGCCTCATCTGACATGCGGGAGAACGTCATGGGTCGCCTCGAGGGCAAGTCCGTCATCATCACGGGTGCGGGCAGCGGCATCGGCCGCGCCGCCTCGCTGCTGTTCACACGCGAGGGCGCGAAGCTGATCGCGGTCGACAAGACCGATGCGGTGAGGGAGACCGTGGATCTCGTGCACAAGGCCGGCGGCACGGCGGATGCCGTGATCGCGGACGTCGGCGTCGAGAGCGAGGTTCAGGGCTACATCGCCAACGCGTTGTCGGCGTACGGCAAGCTCGATGCGATCTGGGCCAATGCCGGGATCGGCGGTGGCCTCATTCCCATCGCGGAGCAGACGCCGGAGCACTGGCAGGAGGTCCTGCGCGTCAACCTGATCGGTCCGTTCCTCGCGGTGAAGCATTCGATCCCGCATCTGGTGAAGCAGGGCTATGGGGCAATCGTCTGCACCGCCTCGGTGGCGGGCCTCAAGGCCAATGCCAGCGGCCATCCTTACGCGGCGAGCAAGGCGGCCGTCATCAGCCTGGTGCAGACCACTGCCTATTCGCTGTCGGGGACGGGGGTGCGCATCAATGCGATCTGTCCCGGCCTGATCGAGACCGGCATGACCAAGCCGCTGTTCGACGGCGCCAAGCAGCGCGGCTCCGAGGACAAGATCGGCCAGCTCAATCCGCTCAAGCGGCCGGGCCAGCCGATCGAGATCGCGGCCATGGGATTGTTCCTCGCCAGTGACGAGGCATCCTATGTCAACGGTCAGGCGTTCCCCGTCGATGGCGGCCTGACTGCGTCGATGCCCTACGCCGGCAAGCCGATCTGATCGCGCCATGTCGAATGCGCCCGCCAAATCTTTCGTGGCCCAGCATGCCGTTCCGGCGGGCGTGGCATCGACGCGCTGGTGGTGGGTGCGTCACGCCCCGGTGCGCGAGGATGGCGGCAACATCTACGGCCAGTCCGATATCGGCTGCGACACCAGCGACATGGTGGTGTTCGACGGCGTCGCCCGGTTTCTGCCGCGCGATGCCGTGTGGTTCGCGAGCCATCTCAAGCGCACGCATCAGACCGCTGCGGCGATCTGGGCCGCCGGATTCCCGGAGCCGGCTGCGATGCATCAGGACAAGGCCTTCGCCGAGCAGGACCTCGGTGAATGGCAGGGCATGAACCGCGCCGCCTTCTTCGCTGCGCGGCCGGCGGCGATTTCGAGCTACTGGTTCGCGCCGGCCCATGAGCGCGCGCCCGGTGGCGAAAGCTTCAACGACCTGTCCGAGCGGACGGTGGCCGGCATCGCGCGGATCAATGCCGCCCATGCCGGGCGGGATATCGTCTGCGTGTCCCATGGCGGGCCGATCAAGGCCGCCATCGCGCACGCGCTGGGGCTGGAAGCCGGCGCCGGATTCGCCTTCACCATCGACAATTGCTCGGTGACGCGGCTCGATTTCCTGTCGGGCGACGGTCATAGCGGCTGGCGGGTGCCGATGATCAATCAGCAGCCGTGGATCGCGAGCCATACCCACGACGCCATGCATCAGCCGGCCGGTCCCGAAGTCACCGGCAAGCTTGGCTAACCAGTGAGCGGCCGCAGCCGCACGGGAGAGAGCACATGACCTTGTTCGACATGACCGGCAAAGTGGCCGTCATCACCGGCTCGACGAAGGGAATTGGCCGCGCCATAGCCGAGCGCATGGCCGAGCACGGCGCCAAGGTCGTGATTTCGTCGCGCAAGCAGGATCAGTGCGACGCGGTCGCGGCCGAGATCAACGGCAAGTTCGGCAAGGACACGGCCATCGCCGTCGCGGCCAATATTTCCAGCAAGGAGAACCTGCAGAACCTCGTGGACGATAGCCGCAAGGCGTTCGGCAAGATCGACGTGCTGGTGTGCAACGCCGCCTCGAACCCTTATTACGGGCCGCTCGCGGATATTTCCGACGACCAGTTCAACAAGATCCTCGGCAACAACATCGTCGCGAACAACTGGCTCATCAGCATGGTGGTGCCGGAGATGATCGAGCGCAAGAACGGCTCCATCATCATCGTGTCGTCAATCGGCGGCCTCAAGGGCTCAACCACCATCGGCGCCTACTGCATCTCCAAGGCGGCCGACATGCAGCTCGCGCGCAACCTCGCCTGCGAATACGGCAAGCACAATATTCGTGTGAACTGCATCGCGCCGGGTCTGATCAAGACCGATTTCGCCAAGGCGCTGTGGGACAATCCGGACACGCTCAAGTCATCCACCGCGCGTTCGCCGCTGCTGCGCATCGGCATTCCGGACGAAATCGCGGGCGCGGCGGTGTTCATGGGATCAGCCGCCGGCAACTTCATGACCGGGCAGACGGTGGTGATCGACGGCGGCGCGACGATCAGCTGAAGAGCTTGTTAAAACGATAGAACGTAATGGATGTCGTCATGGCCGGGCATAGCCCGTCAGACGGGCGTGAACGCCCTTATGTCCCGGCCATCCACGTCTTATAAGAAGGATGCCCGGCACACGGCCGGGCATGATGGATTGATAGATCAGATGCGATCCGCCGATGAAGAGTCAGCTGCTCTGGCGACTGAACTAACTGTCTGACGGCTCACTCCACCGTCGCATAGACGAGGCTGCGCACCAGCGTGCGGAAATATTCCCGCTGGCCCGGCCCCTGCGACAGGAACAGCGCGAACATGTCTTCCTTCGGGTCGATCCAGAAGAACGTGCCGGCGACACCGCTCCAGAAGAACTGCCCGACCGAGCCGGCATAGGGCGCGAGGCCGGCGTCGGTGCGCACGGCGAAGCCGAGGCCGAAGCCGTGGCCCGGCGGCAGCAGATGGGATTCCACCTTGACGCCGGCGGCCAGATGGTTCGACGCCATGAACGCCAGCGTGGTGCGGCCGATGACGCGCTGGCCGTCGAGCTCGCCGCCGTTGAGCAGCATCTGGCAGAAGCGCGCATAGTCCATTGCGGTGGAGACGAGACCGCCGCCGCCGGACTCCATCTTCGGGGTTTCGGTGGGGTCGAACAGCGCCACCTTGTCGCCGGTCCATGGGTCGGCGGGGAAGGGCTGTGCGATGCGTGCCTTGTTGTCCGGTGCGGTGCGGAATCCGGTTTCGTGCATCTGCAGCGGATCGAGAATGCGTGTGCGCAGGAATTCACCGAGCGTCTTGCCGGACACCACTTCGATCACGCGGCCGAGAATGTCGGTGGAGCGGCTGTAGTTCCATTCCGTTCCGGGTTGGCACATCAGCGGCATGCTGGCGATCAGCTTCGCATGCTCCTCGTTGGTGATGTCGCGGCGGTACGTCTTGGCCTTGGCGTACATCCGCTGCACCATGCCGACGCCGGTGATCTCGTAGGCGATGCCGGAGGTGTGGCGCAACAGGTCCTGAATGGTGATCGGCCGCACCGGCAGGGCGTATTCCATCGCGCCGTTGCGTTCGATGCCCACTTTCTGGTCGGCGAATTCCGGGATGTATTTCGACAGCGGATCGGTAAGCAGCAGGTAACCATCCTCGACCAGCATCATGATGCCGAGCGAGACGATCGGCTTGGTCATCGAGAAAATGCGGAAGATGCTGTCGCGCGTCATCGGCGGGCTGCCGGCGGGGCCCTGGTTGCCCTGCGCCTCGAACCAGCCGATCTGGCCGCGCCGCGCCACCATCGTCACCACGCCGGGCGTCGTTCCCTTGTCGATCTCGCGCTGATAGGCGTCCTTCATCCGGGCGAGGCGGAGCGGGGAGAGGCCAATCGTCTCCGGCCTCGCCTCGGGCAGCGCGGGGGTCGCCTTGGCGGCGGATGGCGTGGCGTGGACGTTCATGGGGGCTCCTTATTATTTTGTTGGCTGGTCGCGGAAGGCGTCGCCGGCGCGAGCCGAGGCGATGCGAGATTGGCCGAGAAACCCGCTCTTGAAAAGCCATGTTGGTGGCGGTGAGTGGCGGCGGGGCATGATCCCGGAAAGCGGGGACCGGTTTTCGGAAAAGATCATGCTCAAACAAAAAGATAAACGACGAGTCTGACTTGATTGAATCAGACTCTAGATGTCCTCGCGCGGCTCTTCCGCCGGGGCAATCAGGGTGAGGTGGCAGGCGAAGCCCGAGGGCAGATAGCGGAAATCGGCCGTGCCGCCGAGCTGCCGGCACAGATTGGCGATCAGCCGGGTGCCGAAGCCTTCCTCGGTCGGCGGCTGCACCGGGGGCCCGCCGCTTTCGCTCCAGATCAGGTCGACGGTCGCGCCGTTGTCGAGTGGCTGCGCAGTCCAGCGGATCGACACGCTGCCGGTTTCGTTCGACAGCGCGCCGTATTTCAGCGCGTTGGTGCACAGTTCGTGCAGGATCATCGCCGTCGGCACGGCGGTGGTCGGCGGCAGGTCCACGCGCGGCCCCGAGATCGTGAAGCGGTGCCCGCGCTCCTCTTTCAGCGGCGCCATGGCCGCTTCCGCGACTTCGGAGAGATCGGCATGCTGCCAGTTCTTGCGCGTCAGCAGGTCGTGGCCGCGCACCAGCGCCTGCAGCCGGTCCTGAAACTGGCGCAGCGCCTCCGGGCCCTGACTGTGCCGGAAGCTGAGGCTGGCGATCGACTGCACGGTGGCGAGCGTGTTCTTCACCCGGTGGGCGAGTTCGTGCACCAGAATTTCGCGACGCTCCTCGGCGGTGGCGCGCTGCTCCTCGCGCAGCGCGTTCTCGTCCATCAGCCGGTCGAAGGTCTGGCCGAGAATGCCGATCTCGTCGTTGCGGCCGACGATGCCGGTGCGCGCGGCGTCGTGGCCGCGCCGCCAGGCTTCCGCCGTGGCCACCATGCGCATCAGCGGCCGGCGGATGATGCTCTCGCCGACCAGCCACGCCAGCAGGAAGGCGACGGCGGTGCCGAGCGCGAACAGCGCAAGCGAGGTGCGCAGCGAACGGTCGATCGCGCCGAACGCCTCGTTGCGCGAGATGCCGCTAGAGACATAGAGGCCGAACGGCGTCTCCTGTGCGGGGACGTAACCGAGAATGCGGTCGATGCCGTCGCGGCCGCGGACTTCCAGCGACCCCGGAGGGCCGGAAATCAGCGGGCGATATTCATCGGTGAAGCGGGTTCCGACGAATTGCTGCGGAAAGGGTTCGCGCGCCAGAATCACGCCGTTGCGGTCGGTCACTGTGAAGGCGCTGCCGCGCGCCATGCCGCGATCGCGAAGCTGTTCGTCGAGCCAGTCGAGATTGAGGCCGGCGACGACGATGTATTCGATGGCATCGCCGGTCGTCACCGGCAGCGCCACCGGAACGATGGGGCGGCCGGAGATGCGGCCGGTGGTATAGCCGCCGACCGTGAAGCGTTTGGTTGTCGTCGCCTGCCGGATGTAGTCGCGGTCCGCGAGACTGCCGGGAGGCGGGCCGTCCTCGCTGTCGCAGCGCACCGCGCCGTTCGCATCGACGATGGCGATCGAGGTCAACGGTTCGAGTTTGCGGCGGACCCGGCCGATGTAGTCGGCGCACGCGGCCGGATCGTCCTGCCGGATTTCCGCCGCCTGCGATACGGCGTGGAGCGCGCCCTCGATACCGTCATAAATCTGGGCCAGCTCCGCCACCACGAACTGGGCGTTGCGGATCGCCTCGGCGTGGACTTCGGCATAGCGGGTGTTGCGCAGGTTGAGCGCGCCATAGCCGACGGCGGCAAGGCCGGGCAGGGAGGCGGCCAGTGTCAGCGCCAGAAGGCGGTGGGTCAGCGACATGCGGCGTATGAAATAGCGAAACTGCAAGCCGTCGTGTCTCCACCCCAGTGAGCCGGCAATGTACGCGGCACATCCGGCCGCGGCAATCGCCGAGCATCCGGTTCCATCAGAGGCTGGAAATGTGAAGAGAAGACGTGACGGCGCGAAAATCGTTCGCTATAGAGGCGGCACACAGGGGTGTAGCTCAGTTGGTAGAGCATCGGTCTCCAAAACCGAGGGTCGCAGGTTCGAGTCCTGCCGCCCCTGCCAGTGCAGGACAATTTCATTTCCTTTGTCGTGCTCGGGTGGCCGCTCATCGTGGCGGCTCCAGTCTGCTTTTTGACCAGCGCACGGCGCGCGCGAGCGGTGCCGGATCACCGTTGCAGGTCCTGCAGCGATAGGTCGTCATCGGCTCCCATGGACGGGCGGCTGTCGTCCTGTCTTCCTTTGCCCTCACTCTTCTGGTGCGTCTGCCGCAGTGCGGGCAGAGCGGCGTCTCGGCGGCTTCAATCAGCACCGACACCCATGCGATGGCGGTGGCGGCAACAGCCGCGACCACGACGACAGTCAGGACGATGATGACCCACATTTGTTTCGCTCTCCTCCGGCCGGAGCAAAGCGGAACCGCGATGGTTAAGGGTGGTAGGTGTTTGACACCTTGATTGACGATGAATCTCAACCCTGATGGGGGCCGGCCGACGGCCCTTGGGGGCCCCCGGCCGTTCGCCGACCTTGACCCTGGCCTCGTCCCGCAGTAGATAACGGCACCTGCTGCCGGCCCGCTCGACGGATATCCGGCGCGGCATTGAAATCCCCGGACAATCGAGCCCGCCTGGCGGCTCATCCTTCAGCAGAGAGGGTTGGGCGCGAGCGGGCTGTTCGGATTCCAGATATTGCGATTGAACTCACGCCCGGGAATCGTGCCGGGCGCTACGGATGCGGATCATCGGCGATGGCTTTCAGCCCGTTCAAATTCTTGCAGGAAGTGCGCTCGGAAACCGCCAAGGTGGTGTGGCCGACGCGCCGCGAAACCGTGATCACCACGATCATGGTCTTCATCATGGTGGCGCTCTCGTCGATCTTCTTCTTCGTCGCCGACCAACTCATTCGCATTCTCATTACTTTCCTTCTCGGCATCCAAGTCTGAGACGCGCGGAACCCGAACCATGAGCATGCGCTGGTACATCGTTCACGCCTATTCGAACTTCGAGAAGAAGGTCGCCGAATCCATCCGCGAGCAGGCCAAGCAGCGCGGGCTGGAAGATCTGTTCGAGCAGGTGCTGGTGCCGACCGAAAAGATCACCGAGGTGCGCCGCGGCCGCAAGGTCGATGCCGAGCGCAAGTTCTTCCCGGGCTACGTGCTGGTGAAGATGAACCTCACCGACGAGGCGTTCCATCTCATCAAGAACACCCCGAAGGTGACCGGCTTCCTCGGCGCGGAAAACAAGCCGATGCCTATTTCGGAAGCCGAGGCCATGCGCATCCTGCATCAGGTGCAGGAGGGCGTGGAGCGGCCGAAGACCTCGGTGTCGTTCGAGGTCGGCGAGAACGTGCGCGTCGCCGATGGCCCGTTCGCGTCGTTCTCCGGCGTGGTCGAGGAAGTGGACGAGGGGCGCTCGCGTGTGAAGGTCGCGGTGTCGATCTTCGGGCGCGCGACGCCCGTGGAACTGGAATTCGGTCAGGTCGAGAAGGTCTGACCGCAACCGGATGTCATTGCTGGGCGTAGCCGTTCGAAGAACGGCGTTCTAAAGAACGTCTATGCCTGGCAATCCATCTAATCGATGGAAGCGCGGATCAAGTCCGCGCATGACATTAAGGGAGGCGGCGCAAGCTGTTTCCTTCAACCCGTGGAAGGGGAAGGGCGGTCGCCAGCCGTCCGGAACCGCACCACTAACAGGAGTGCAACATGGCAAAGAAAGTGACCGGATACCTGAAGTTGCAGGTGCCGGCCGGTGCGGCGAACCCGTCGCCTCCGATCGGTCCCGCGCTTGGTCAGCGCGGCCTCAACATCATGGAGTTCTGCAAGGCGTTCAACGCCCAGACCCAGAAGGAAGAAAAGAACACCCCGATCCCGGTGGTCATCACCATTTACGCGGATCGTTCCTTCACCTTCGAGATGAAGACTCCGCCGATGTCCTACTTCCTCAAGCAGGCGGCGAAGATCCAGTCGGGCTCGAAGGCGCCCGGCCGCGACAAGGCCGGCAAGGTGACCTCGGCGCAGGTGCGCGAGATCGCCGAGAAGAAGATGAAGGATCTTAATTGCGACACCGTCGAAGCGGCCATGAAGATGGTCGAGGGCTCTGCCCGTTCGATGGGTCTGGAAGTGGCGGGGTAAGCGGTCATGGCTATTGGCAAGAAGCTCGTGAAGGCCCGCGAGGGCATCGATCGCGAAAAGCTCTACCCGATCACGGACGCGATCAAGCTGGTGAAGGAACGCGCCACCGCCAAGTTCGACGAGACCATCGAGGTCGCGATCAATCTCGGCGTCGATCCGCGTCACGCCGACCAGATGGTGCGCGGCGTCGTTACGCTGCCGAACGGCACCGGCCGTACGCTCCGCGTCGGCGTGTTTGCGCGTGGCGCCAAGGCCGATGAGGCCAAGGCGGCTGGCGCCGATGTCGTCGGCGCCGAGGATCTGGTCGAGATCGTCCAGGGCGGCAAGATCGAGTTCGATCGCTGCATCGCGACCCCGGATATGATGCCGCTGGTCGGCCGCCTCGGTAAGGTGCTCGGCCCGCGCGGCATGATGCCGAACCCGAAGATCGGCACGGTGACCATGGACGTTGCCGGCGCGGTCAAGGGCGCCAAGGGCGGCTCGGTCGAGTTCCGCGTCGAGAAGGCCGGCATCATTCAGGCCGGTGTCGGCAAGGCCTCGTTCTCGGAGGACAAGCTCGTCGAGAACATCAAGGCGCTCACGGACGCGGTGGTGAAGGCGAAGCCCGCCGGCGCCAAGGGCACCTATGTCCAGCGCGTCGCGGTCTCGTCCACGATGGGCCCGGGCGTCAAGGTCGAGCCGGGCAGCGTGCTGGCCTGATCCGACTATGAATTGAAACGATCGAAAGCGGAGCGGCGACCGTCGCTCCGCTTTTTTCGTTTCAAGATTTCAGAATGATACTTCTGTCAGGCCGGGACGGGCCCGGACCCGACGGGACGAGGGATTCTCGATCATTGGAGTCGGACCGCGCATGGCTCACCAGGTTCTGATCCACTCTCGTTTTCCCAAGGATCTGATGATGCGGATCGGCGAGCGCTACGATCTGCTCGACGGCAAGGGCAGGCCGCCGTGCGAGAGCTTTTCGCCGGAGCAACTGAAATCGGTGCGGGCGATGATCACTGCGGGCGGGCGCGCGCTTCCGGCGGCCGTGCTCGATTCGCTGCCGTCGCTTGGCGCGATCATCTGCTACGGCACCGGCTATGACGGCATCGATCTGACTGAGACCCGCCGTCGCAACATCGTCGTCGGCCATTCGCCGGCGGCAAATGCGGCCTCGGTCGCCGATCTGGCGATGACGCTGCTGCTGGCGGCCGTGCGCAGGCTGTTGCCCGCCGACGATTATGTTCGTTCCGGCGGATGGTCGGGCGCGAAGCCGTCGCCGCTGCTGCGGCAGCCGCATGGCATGACCGGCCGCCGGATCGGCGTCTACGGCATGGGCGCGATCGGTCGCAAAATCGCGGTGCGCTGCGCGGCGTTCGAATCCGAGGTTGCCTATCACAGCCGCAGCCGGCACGACGTGCCGTATCCCTACCACGCCTCGCTGGCCGGGCTGGCCGAATGGGCGGACGTGCTGATGGTAGCGGTGCGCGCCGGCGCGGATACCGAGCACGCGGTCGACGCCGATAT
>JAFKES010000179.1 GCA_017308495.1 Afipia sp. | reverse complement strand
GGCATCAACGTCGCCGGCGCCATCCGCCTCGCCCGCGACCTCGGCCCCGGCCACACCGTGGTGACGGTGCTCGCCGACTACGGCACGCGCTACCAGTCGAAATTGTTCAACCCGGCGTTCATGCGCAGCAAGAACCTGCCGGTGCCGGAATGGCTGGAGCGCAAGGCGGCGATCAGCGTGCCGTTCGAGAAGGCGTAGCGCAATTGAGGTTTACTCGGAATCGTCATGCGCGGGCTTGACCCGCGCATCCATCTATAAAGAAGATTCGCTTCAAGAAGATGGATTGCCGGATCATAAGGGCGTTCACGCCCGTCTTCGACAGGCTATGCCGGCAATGACGAATCTCGTTTCGTTACAAAGAGAACTGCGCTAACGAGACCTCACCGCAAAATCTGGCTGAGGAACAGCTTCGTGCGCGCGTGCTTTGGGTTCGAGAAGAACGTCTCCGGCCTGTCGGCCTCGATGATCTGGCCGGCGTCCATGAACACCACGCGATCGGCGACCTCGCGCGCAAAGCCCATTTCGTGGGTCACCACCAGCATGGTCATGCCGTCCCGCGCCAGATCGACCATGGTGTCGAGCACTTCCTTGACCATCTCGGGATCGAGCGCCGAGGTCGGCTCGTCGAACAGCATCACCTTGGGATTCATGGTGAGCGCGCGGGCGATGGCGACGCGCTGCTGCTGGCCGCCGGACAACTGGCCCGGATAGTTGGCGGCCTTGTCGGGGATGCGGACCCGTTCGAGATACTTCATCGCGGCCGCTTCCGCCTCCTTCTTCGGAATGTTGCGGACCCAGATCGGCGCCAGCGTGCAGTTCTCCAGCACGGTCAGATGCGGAAACAGGTTGAAGCTCTGGAACACCATGCCGACCTCGCGGCGCACGGCGTCAACGTGGCGCAGCTTCGGCCCGAGCTCGATGCCGTCGACGACGATGCGGCCTTCCTGAAATTCCTCCAGCGCGTTAATGCAGCGGATCAGCGTGGATTTTCCCGACCCCGACGGCCCGCAGATCACGATGCGCTCGCCGCGCCCGACCGCGAGATCGATGTCGCGCAGCACATGGAAGTCGCCGAACCACTTGTTGAGGCCCGAGATATCGACGATGGGATCGGCGCTCATGGTTTCAACTCACGCGTTCTTGTGAGCATTGAGACGCCGTTCGACGAACAGCGAATAACGCGACATGGCGAAGCAGAAGACAAAATAGATCATGCCGGTGAAGGCGAAGCCGGTGAACAGCGTCGTCGGCGTCGCCCAGTTCGGATCGGCGAACGAGGCGCGGAGCTGGCCGAGCAGATCGAAGATCGCGACGATCAGCACCAGCGTGGTGTCCTTGAACAGCGCGATGAAGCTGTTGACCAGGCCGGGGATCACATGGCGCAGCGCCTGCGGCATGACGATGAGGCCCATGGTCTTCCCATAGGACAGCCCGAGCGCGCTCGCCGCCTCCGCCTGCCCGCGCGGCACCGCCTGCAAGCCGCCGCGAATGACCTCGGCGTTGTAGGCTCCGGCGAACAGCGCGATGCCGATCAGCACGCGCACCAGCCCGTCGATGGTGAAGTTTCCCGGCAGGAACAGCGGCAGCATGTAGGTGGCGAAGAACAGCACGGTGATCAACGGCACGCCGCGCCAGAATTCGATGAAGGCGATAGAGAACACACGGATCAGCGGGATGCTCGAACGGCGCCCCAGCGCCAGCGCGATGCCGACCGGCATCGACGTCACGATGCCGGACACCGACACCACAAGCGTCACCAGCAGGCCGCCCCATTGCCGCGTGTCCACGATCGGCAGGCCGCCCTTGTCGAGACCCATGACGGCGATGACGACCGCGATGCCGGCGAAGATCGCCACCGAGCGCGTCAGCGCGCGCCAGCCGTTGCGAAATCCCCCCGCCAGTAAAAACGCGAGCAGCGAGACGATGATGGCCGTCGTGACGACATCCGCCCACAGCGGCGAATGAAAACGGTAGAAATAATCGCGCAGGCTTTCGAAAGGCCACACCAGCCAGCCGAGCCCCTGCGCCAGCGCGGCGATGGCCTTGCCGAGCCCGACGAACATTGGACCGAACGGCATCGGCACGGCCGCGCCGACATCGGCGAACCGCGCGCCGGCGTCCGCAATGCTCGACGCCAATCCCGCTCCGAGATCGGCGGTCCAGCTCACCACGAAGCCGCGCAGGCCGCCGCCGCGCAGCAGGAAAAATCCGATCACCGGATAGGCCGCGAAAAACAGGCCGGAGTTGAGCGCTTTGGCCGGCGCGCGCGGAATCAGCAGCGGCGCCAGCAGAAGCGCGCCGAGCGCGAAGGTGAGATTGACGCGCCAGCGCTCCCCGGCCGGATAGAAGCCGTAGATGAACTGATCGAACTTGGCCTGCACGAACGGCCAGCACGCACCCACCGTCCG
>JAFKES010000173.1 GCA_017308495.1 Afipia sp. | reverse complement strand
TTTTTTAAGTCTAAACATATGTCGATTTATATGTCTAGACTTATTTGGCGCTATGTATAAACTTATAAATCGACGCTCCACCCGCAACAGGAGACCGCGATGACAGTCATTTGGGCGGAACATGCCCTGCTGCCGGGAGGCTGGGCCGACAACGTCCGGGTCGAACTGGATACCGATGGCCGCATCGCAAAGGTCGAGGCCGAGGCCGCGCCCGGCGGCGAGCAGGTCGGTCTGCTGCTGCCGGCCATGGTCAACCTGCACTCCCATGCCTTTCAGCGGGCGATGGCCGGCCTGTCCGAAGCGCGCGGGCCGCAGCCGCGCGACACGTTCTGGACCTGGCGCCAGATCATGTATCGTTTCCTCGACCATCTGACGCCGCAGGATGTCGAGGCCATCGCCGCGCTGGTGCAGATGGAGATGCTGGAGGCCGGTTACGCCACCAACGTCGAATTCCACTACCTGCATCATCGGCCGGGCGGCGCGCCCTACAATAACATCGCCGAGATGTCCGAGCGCATCGCCGCGGCCGCCGCGCGCACCGGCATCGGGCTGACGCTGCTGCCGGTTCACTATCAGTTTGGCGGCGTCGACCGCCGCCCGCTCGGTCCGGGCCAGCAACGGTTCGGCACCACGCCCGATTCATTCGCCGCGTTGCTCGACGCGGCCGAGGCGGCCTTGCGCCATCTGCCGGCCGATGCCGGGATTGGTGTCGCGCCGCACTCGCTGCGCGCGGTCAGCCCCGAGGCGCTGACGTTGTGTGCAAGCCTGCGTCCCGACCGGCCGCTGCACATGCATCTGGCCGAACAGTTGCCGGAGATCGAGGAGGTCCAGGCCGCGCGCGGCCGCCGTCCCGTCGAATGGCTGCTGGATCACTACAGTCCTGACCGCCGCTGGACGCTGATCCACCTCACCCATATGACCAAGGACGAAACCCGCCGTCTGGCGGCGACCGGCGCGGTGGCGGGCCTGTGCCCGATCACGGAATCAAGCCTCGGCGATGGCATCTTCAACGGCACGGTGTGGAAGGATGCGCGCGGCCGGCTCGGCTTCGGCTCGGACAGCAACGTCCGCATCTCACTGGTCGAGGAATTGCGCACGCTGGAATACAGCCAGCGCCTGCGCGACACCGCGCGCGCGGTTCTGGCCGAGCCGGGGCGCTCGACGGGCCGGGTCGTCTACGAGGCCGGGCTTGACGGCGGCGCCACCGCCGCCGGCCGCGATACCGGCGCGATCGCCGCCGGGCTGTGGGCTGATTTGTGCGCGGTTTCGCTCAACAACCCGGTGCTCTACGGCCGCAAGGGCGACGAGCGCCTCGACAGCCTGATCTTTGCCGGCCATGACGGGCTGGTGAAGGATGTCTGGGCGGCGGGCCGCCATGTCGTCCGCGACGGCCGGCATATCGACCATGACCGGATCATCGTCGACTATCTGACGTGCATCGGCCAATTGAAGGAGCGGATGTGACCGACAGGCAGGCCGGATCGACCTCACCCAAGGCGCACAACATCGCCAACGAGGTGCGTCGCCGTATCGTCGAGCGCGAATGGCGGCAGGGCGACCGCATTCCCGACGAGGCCGATCTCGCCATCGAATTCGATGCCGCGCGCGCCACCGTCAACAAGGCGCTGCAGCTTCTCGCCGACGAAGGCCTGCTCGATCGTCGGCGTCGCGCCGGCACGCGGGTCGCGATCGATCCGGTGCGCAAGGCGACGGTGACGATTTCCATCGTGCGCGAGCAGGTTGAACAGGCCGGCATGGCCTACAACTATCGCGTCGTGGCGCAGCGGCGCAGTCCGCTCCCGGCGGCGATTGCCGCGCGCCTCGACGTCCCCGAAGGCCAGGTCATGATCCACATGCGCGCCATTCACTACGGGGATGGCCGGCCGTTCCAGCTCGAGGACCGCTGGATCAATCCGCGCGCCGCGCCGGACCTGGAGAAGACCGACCTCTGGCAACTGAACGCCAATGAGTGGCTGGTGCGCAACGCGACCTATCTGCGGGCCGAACTGACCTTCTCGGCCGAGAACGCCAATCGCCGCGATGCGCGGCTGCTGCAAACCGGGACAGGGCAGGCGCTGCTTGTCATGCATCGCACCACCTGGAACGATCTCGGCTTCATCACCTTCGTGCGGGTGGCGTTCCAGCCCGGCCATCGCGTCGGCACCGAAAACGGCGAGAACCGCGGTCTCTGAGCTTTTGCGGCCAACAGGAATGCGCGCCCGTCAGACGCAAGAACGGCGGATGCGCGCCGCGCAGACGGGTTGCTTTACAAGTATATACATATAAATTATCTTACGGGGACACCGTCGCGCTGAGGAGACTCCAGACATGACCGCGCACCCCTCATTTCTGCGTCCGGAAACGGCGGCTCTTGCGCCCTACAATGCGGGCCTCTCCGCCGAGGATGTGGCCCGGCGGCCCGGTGTGACCCGTGTCGCCAAGCTGGGCTCCAACGAAAATCCGCTGGGGCCCGCGCCGGGCGTGCGGCAGGCGCTGCTCGCGGCGTTGTCACATGTCGCCATTTATCCCGATCCTGCGGGGCGGGCGCTGTTGGCGAAGCTGGCATCGCGGCACGGCATCACGGCCGACCGGCTGGTGCTCGGCAACGGCTCGGAGGATCTCTTGGCCGTGTTGGCCCGCGCGGTGCTGCGGCCGGGCGACAAGGTGGTGACGCTCTATCCATCGTTCCCGCTGCATGAAGACTACGCGCTGCTGATGGGAGCCGAAGTCGTTCGCATCGGCCTGACGGCAGACGGCGGCATCAATGTCGATGCGCTGGTGGCGGCGGTAGCGCAGCCGGTGCGTCTGGTGCTGTTCGCCAACCCGATGAACCCGACGGGTGTGTGGCTGTCGCCTGCGGATCTCGACCGCGTGCTGGACGCCGTTCACCCCGAGGCGGTGACGTGCCTCGACGAGGCCTATCACGAATATGCCGAAGGCCCCGGATATGCCTCCGCCGAAGCGCGGCTTGCGACGCACGGGCGGCCGTTGCTGATCCTGCGCACCTTCTCGAAGGCGTGGGGGCTCGCCGGTCTGCGTGTCGGTTATGGACTGACCAATACGCCCGAACTGAAGCGCGGCCTCGATCTCGCCCGCACGCCTTTCAACGTCAATCTCATGGCGCAGGTGGCGGCCGAGGCCGCGCTGGCCGATCCGCAATCGGTGGCCGAGGCGGCGGCGCTGGTGGCGCGCGAGCGCCCGCGCGTGCAGGCGGCCATTGAAGCGCTCGGCCTGCGGGTGCTGCCGTCGAAGGGAAATTTTCTGTTCTTCGATGCGGGCCGTCCATCGGTCGCGCTGGCGGAGGCGCTGCTGGACAAAGGCGTGATCATCAAGCCGTGGAAGCAGCCGGGCTATGACACGTGGCTGCGCGTTTCCATCGGTCTTGAGGCGGACAATGACCAGTTTCTGGCCGGGCTCAAAGCCGCCCTCTGAATCGTGCACGGGACCATGACGACATGACCGCCACGGGGATTTTCCGGCTATCGGATCGGGTGTTCAGCCCCTGGAAGAACGGCGGTGGCCAGACGGCCGAGATCGCCGTTTCGCCGCCGGGTGCTGATTTCGCGACTTTCGACTGGCGCATCTCCACCGCCATCGTTGCGGCCTCCGGTCCGTTCTCCACTTTCCCCGGCGTGGACCGGGTGCTGACCGTGATCGAAGGCGGCGCCATGGTTCTGACCATCGGCGCGGATGACAGCCGGCTCGATGCGCTGAGCGAGCCTTTCTTCTTTCCCGGCGATCTTGCCGCCGCAGCCCGGCTCGAAGGCGAAGCGCTGCTCGATTTCAATGTGATGGTGCGCCGCCCGCTGCGGGCACAGGTTCTGCGCGGCCCGCTCGATCCCACGCACCGGCGCGCGGACACGCGCGCGCGGCTCGCCCTGCTGCTTGAGGATCGCGCCGGGCTCGCGCGGCTCGACCTTGTCGATGTGGAGGCCGCCGCGCCGTCGCTTGTCGCCGCGCTCGTCGGCGGCCGCGTGCTGGACGTGCAGATATCCGGCTGAACCGGGGCGGATCAGTCGGCTCTGGCGCGCGGGCCAAACCGAGCGAGCAGTTCGTGGCGGTCGCCGGGATAGATCTGGTGCGCCAGCGTCACCCACTCGCCGGAGATTTCCGTGCGACGGATCACTTCGAGGCAGGCTTCCCCGGGCTGCACGCCGAGATCACGCGCCACGGCCCTGTCGGCTCCCACCGCCCGGATGCGATGCTCGGCCGAACTCCACGGAATCTGCTGCAGCAGCCATTGGCCGGGCGCCACGGTGGAGAAATCCTGTTCGAGCGCGGCCGGCGCCGCCTCGGGATTGATGATGCGCTCCTCGCGGCAGAAGGGCTGCGCGTCGGCGAAGTGCACGCCCATCAGATAGAGGACAGATCGTTGCCGACGATCCTGTGCGATGCGGGCTTCGGTCATTTCCCCGGAGCTGGGCCGGCGCAGCTTGCGCGCATGGAGGACAAAGCTGTGGACCTGCCCCAGCGCCTGCACTTCGGCTGCGATATCCGCGATCTCCATCACCGCCGCCTGGGCGTGCGGCCGGGCGACGAAGGTGCCGAGCTTGCGGCGGCGCACGAGGAATCCTTCGCGCGTCAACTGCGTGAGCACCTTGTTCATCGTCATGCGCGAAACCCCGTGGGTGTCGGCGAGATCGGTCTCGAACGGAAGCTGATATCCCGGCGGCCAGCGCTGGGAGATGATGAAACTGCGAAACTCGCCGAGAAGCCGCTCGTGCAGCGTGTGGTTCGCGCGTGGTTTCGTCCCTGCCATCGGTTCTCCCATTCTCTATCCGATATGGGCGAAGACACCGGCGCTTGGCAAGCACCGGCCTTGCCGCGTGGCCTGGCAGCGGCGATCCTGTTGTCGCGCCGAAAAACGTCTTTCATCCGGATGTGTGGCGGTCTTTCGCTTCTTACCTCTGGTAATTCCTCGACGAAGCTCTAAGCCTATCCTGGAATGATTGTCAGGGGCGCGCGATGATTGGGACGTTTGATCTCTTCAAGATTGGTATAGGACCGTCGTCGTCGCATACGGTCGGACCGATGAAGGCGGCGGCACGATTTGCCGACCATCTTGCCGACAACGGCACCCTGAAGGACCTCTGTCGCGTGAAGATCGAACTTTTTGGTTCGCTCGCATGGACGGGGCATGGTCACGGAACGGACAAGGCTGTCATCCTTGGGCTGGCTGGAAATTTTCCCGAAACGGTCGATCCCGAAGGCGCCGAAACGCTCATCGCGAATGTGCGCGAAACCGGCTCTCTTCGCGTCGCCGGGCGCCGAAACGTCGCCTTTGATATCGCAAACGATATCATCTTCGACGGGGTCGCAGAAACGCCGAACCATCCGAACACACTGGCATTCACCGCGATCGATGCGCAGGGCGCGACGCTTCATCGCGAACGTTGGTGCTCGATCGGCGGTGGCTTCGTCGTTCCGGAAGATCAGGTCGGAGCTCCCGGAGCGGTCGAGGATGTGTGCGTTCCGCATCCCTTCAGATCTGGAAAAGAACTGCTTGAGATCGGAACAGAGACCGGGCTGTCCATCGCGGGGATCGTGATGGCCAACGAAACGGCGACTCTGCCAGCCGATCAAGTCGAGCAGGGGCTCGATCGCATCGTGCAGGTCATGATGGCGTGCATCGATCGAGGCCTGACAAAGGAAGGGTTTCTGCCGGGCGGCCTGAACGTCAAGCGTCGTGCGCCGTCTCTTCATCGGCGCCTCGTCGCCGCTTCACACTCAAACAGCCGCGCTCAGCATGAGGTCATGGACTGGGTCAGCTTGTATGCAATCGCGGTCAACGAGGAGAATGCCGCGGGCAGCAGAGTCGTCACTGCGCCGACGAACGGAGCGGCCGGCATTATTCCAGCGACGTTGCGATACTTTCGGGATCACTGTCGCGAGGCTTCGCCGGAAAACATGCGTGTCTTCCTGCTCACCGCCGCGGCGATCGGTGTCCTGTTCAAGATGAATGCGTCGATCTCGGGTGCGGAAGTCGGCTGCCAGGGGGAAGTGGGTGTTGCCTGCTCCATGGCGGCTGCGGGTCTTGCCGCGGTGCTGGGTGGGACCAATGAGCAGATCGAAAATGCAGCGGAGATCGGGATGGAGCACCATCTCGGAATGACCTGCGATCCGATCGGAGGCTTGGTCCAGATACCCTGCATCGAACGAAATGCTTTCGGTGCGGTCAAGGCCATCAACGCCGCGTCCCTCGCACTGCAGGGAGACGGCAGTCATGTGGTGACGCTCGATAAGGTGATTGCCACCATGCGCGAAACCGGTCGCGATATGCAGTCGAAATACAAAGAGACCTCGTTGGGAGGGCTCGCTGTCAATTTAGCAGAATGTTGAGGGAGAGAAGGGATGCCGCCGCGTGCGGTGAACGCGATCCATTCGAAGGCCGGCAACCGGACAGGCCGGTCGTGGCGTAGAGCAGGGTGTCGTCCGGCGCCGCGTCTGGCTAACCCAGCATTTGCGTGTCGCCGCAGATCGAGATCGCCTGGCCCGAGATGGTTCGCCCGCGCGGGCTGCACATGAAGACGATCTGATCCGCGATCTGCTGCGGCGTCACATACTCTTTGATCGAGGTGTAGGAGAACGCGATCCGCTCCATGTCCGAATAAGAGAGGCCGCGCTGTTGGGCCTTGGCCTCCAGCACGCGGCGTTGCCTGTCGCCGGCGACCAGACCCGGGAGGATGGCGTTGACGCGGATATTGTCGGGGCCAAGTTCGATCGACAGCGATTTGGTGAAACCGATGACGCCCCACTTCGCCGCCGCGTAGGGCGAGCGCATGGCGAAGCCGAGACGTCCCCCGACGGATGACAGGTTCACGATCGAGGCATTCTGGCTCTGTCGCAGCAGCGGGATGGCAAGCCGGGTGCAATTGAACTGGCCTGTCAGGCAAATATTCAGGCAGCGGTCCCAGTCTTCCGGATTCATCTCGTCGACTTTGGAGGTCGGCCCCGCGATGCCGGCGTTGTTGACCAGAACATCGAGGCCGCCCAGCGTTTCCGTCGTCTCCTGAAAGAGTTTCGCGACGGCGGCGCGGTCCGAGACGTCGCAGAGCGTGGAGGTGAGCGCGGGATGGGTGCTTTTGAGACTCGCCAGGGCGTGCGTATCGATATCGCAGACGTGAACCTTGGCGCCTTCAGCGAGAAAAGCGTCCGCGATGGTAAGTCCGATTCCGTTGGCGCCGGCGGTAACCAGGACGCGCAATCCCTTGATATCGAGATTCATAGAGAATCCAGCCTTCTGTGAGATGATCCGGAAAGTCCGCCACGCGACAGAATGACGTTGGCGGCGCTGGAGATGTCGGTGGCGATGCCGTCGCGGGCGCTGTCCTCGTCGCCGCTGCGGATCGCTTTGAGGACCTGGGCGTGGCAGCGGATCGCATCGCCCTTCGCCAGCCGCTCGGGGTTGGCGCGCAGATCGAGATTGATGACCGGGCCAGCCTTGAGCCACAGCGTGCGGATGATTCCGACCAGCGTCGGCGAATGCGCGGCTTCGTAAACGGCGAAATGGAATGTCTTGTTGAGTTCGACGGCGCGCGCGAGATCTGGATCGGTGAGGCGGCTTTCCGCGCGCATCGCGGCCTCGGCGACGGCGATCGATTTGAGATCGTCCTTGGCGCGGGTGCGGGCCGCGGTCGCCGCGACATGACCTTCGATGGCGATCCGCGCCTGCGTCAGGTCGCGGAACTGCGCGGTTGTCATCAGCGGCACCCGGATGGCGCGATTGGGAGTGACTTCCAGTGCTCCCTCGGCGACGAGACGGGACACCGCTTCGCGCACCGGCATGATCGAAACGCCGAGGACATCGGCCGCCTGGCGCAAGGAGAGTTTGTCTCCGGGGCCCATGCGGCCTGAGAAGAGAAGTTCGGAAAGCTGCGCATAGGCGCGCTCGCCCAGCGTCTGCCGATCCAGCGGCTCGACCAGACTGAGGGCGGCGGAGCGATTCATGACGGGTCGTCCTTCGGCGGGCCGCTGCCAACAAAGGGGCTGGACAACGGCGGGATGGGTTGTAACCTTAAGTGTGATCACAGATCACGGCAAGCCCGCCGGTGACGATCAGGCGTGTCGACCGAGAGCCCCGGGCCTGCATAAAACAAGCGCCGTGCCATGCGGCCGTCATAGGGAGAAGGCTGATGTCGTTCAAGGATCAATTTACCCGACGTGCTTTGCTGAAAACCACTGGTGGACTGGCACTGGTATCGAGTGTTTCGGCGCCTTCGATTCTGCGGGCGCAGACCTCGGAGGTCATCCGCTTCGGTCATCTGACGCCGCGGACCGGCTTCCTCGGACCGCTCGGCGAATACGGGGTGATGGCGGCCGATCTTGCGGTGGAGGAAATCAACGCCGCCGGCGGCGTGCTGGGGCGGAAGGTCGAATTGCTGAAAGAAGACTCGGTCAACCCGCAGACCGCCTCGACCAAGGCGGAGCGCATGATCGAGCGCGACAAGGTCGCCTGTATCATCGGAGAGATTTCGTCGGCTTCGGTCCTGACGATCGGTCAGGTCGCGCAGCGCAACAAGACCCTGTTCGTCAACACCGGCGGCAACTCGGATGCCCTGCGCGGCGCCGATTGCAAGCGCTACATGTTCCATGTGGAATCCCAGAACTCCATGTATGTGAAGTCGGTCGGGCGTTCCTTCCTCAAGGACGGCCTGGTCAAGGGGAAGAAATGGTATTCCCTCACGGCGGATTATGCCTTCGGCCACGATCTCCTGAAGGTTGCCCGGCGCTTCATGGAAGGCAATGGCGGCCAGTTCGCCGGAGACGACCTGGTGCCCACCGATGCCACGGACTTTTCGGCGTATCTTCTGAAAATCCGCAATGCCAAGCCGGACCTCGTGGTGATCAACCTGGCGGGCAACCAGATCACGAATTTCCTCAAGCAGTATGCCGAGTTCGGCCTGACGTTCCCGGTGGGCGGGTTCGGTTTCGACACGGCGCTGGCCTGGGCCGCGGGCAAAGGCAATTTCGTCGGCACGTGGCCGTGCGTGTGGCATCACCTGCTGCAGACGGACGGCAGCAAGAAGTTCGTCGCCAGCTTCACCAAGAAGTACGGTAAGCCGCCCGAGAACCAGGCGTGGGGCGATTACATCGCGACCAAGATCGTCGCGCAGTCGATCAACGAACTGAAGTCCGCCGATTCCACGAAAATGGTCGAGCATTTCGAGAAGGGGGCGAAGTTCGACCTGCTGAAAACCCGTCAGGGATATTTCCGCGCTTCCGATCATCAGTTGATGCACGAGATGTATGCGATCACGGCGCTGCCGCCGGAGAAGATCAAGAACCAGTGGGACATCTTCAGCTCCAGCGGCCCCGTGCCCGGCCCGGACGAGCCCCTCGATGTGATCGCCGCAAGCAAGGACGAGAACACCTGCGTGTTCCCGACCTGATCGCGCGCCGCGCTCCTCCGCCTGCAGGAGGGGCGCGGTCCGTTCGCAACATCGTTTCCGGCATCCGTCGCGCGCCGGGAGCTTCTCCGGCCGCGAGGCAGATCCCATGTCAGCCATGCTTTTCGCGCAGCAGATCCTCAACGGATTGCTCGACGGTGTGTATTATCTTCTGATCGCGCTTGGTCTGTCGCTGATCTTCTCGCTCGGCGGCATCGTCAACCTGGCCCATGGCGCATTCTTCGCCATCGGCGCCTATCTCACCCTGGTGATCTCGCCCTATCTGGGTTTCGGCGGCGCGCTGGTGCTGTCGCCAATCGCGGTTGCGCTGCTCGGCATCGTGATCGAGCGGCTGCTGTTCAGGCGGTTCTACCGGACCGATCCGATCCTGTCGCTGCTGCTGACCTTCGGTCTCGCCATGGTGGCCGAACAACTGCTGCGGATGATTTTCGGCGCGCCGCCATTGTCCTATTCGATTCCGCAGGCCCTGCGCGGGCAGGTGGTGATCGGCAGTTTCATCTATTCGTTCTATCGGGTGGTGCTGCTCGGCATCGCCGCCGCCTGCATTGCCGGGCTGTGGGTGCTGTTGCGGATGACGCCGTTTGGCCGCGTCGTCCGCGCCGGTGTGCAAAATCCCGACATGGTCGGCGCGCTCGGGATTTCGCTGCAGCCCTATATGGCCGCGGTGGCCGCGCTGGGGATCGGGCTCGCGGGGCTCGCCGGCGTCCTGCTCGCACCGATCTACGCGATACATCCCGCGATGGGCAACGAGATCATCACGCCGGCCTTCGTCGTGGTGGTGATCGGCGGCCTCGGCTCGTTCTGGGGCGTGGTGGTGGCCGCGCTGCTGGTCGGATTGGTGAAGGGCGTCATGGTCGGGATCGGCTATTCCGCCGCGTCGACCGCGGCGATCTATCTGCTGATGCTCCTGGTGCTGCTGTTTCGGCCTCGCGGCCTGTTCGGCGAACGCATCGTCCGCTTCGAGTGAGGTCACCCATCATGCTCAGGCGTATTCCCGTTTCGCTGGTGATCGGCGCGCTCGCGCTGCTTGCGTTGCCGCCGGTGCTGCTGTGGCTCGGTCTCACCATGACATCGGCGACCGAAGTCGTGGTGTTCGCGATTGCCTGCATGGGGTTGAACGTTCTTGTCGGGCACACCGGACTGGTGTCGTTCGGTCATGGAGCCTGGTTCGGTCTGGCCGCCTATGCGGCGGCGCTGTTGCAGCTCAAGCTGATGCCGGGATCGTTCTTCGGCCCGGCCATCGGCGCCACGATCATCGTCGCCGTCACGGCCGCCGCCTTCGGCTTTCTCATTCTGCGGCGCCGGGGCGTGTACTTCTCGCTGCTGACCCTGGCGCTGGCGGCGATGCTCTACACCGTGTCGTTCCGCTGGACCGAAGTGACGGGCGGGGAGAACGGCCTCGGCGGCGTGGTGCGGCCGTCGCTCGCGGGCTTCGATCTCGAATCGCAGACGACCTACTACTGGTTCGTGGCGCTGATCGCCTTTGCCGTGCTGCTGCTGTTGTGGCGCTTTCACAACTCGACGGTGGGCTCGGTGCTGGTGGCGATCCGGGAGAACGAGCAGCGTGCACGATTCCTCGGCTATGCGACCAATCGCTACAAGCTCGTCGCGTTCATGCTCTCGGCGTCGCTGACCGGGCTCGCGGGAATCCTGCTGCTCTACAAAAACCGCATGACGTCCGCCGACCCGGTCTCGGTGGCGTTCTCGGGCGAGTTGCTGGCGATGGTGGTGATCGGCGGCATGCGCAGCTTTCTCGGCCCGGCGCTCGGCGCGCTGTTCTACATCCTGTTCCGCGAATTCCTCAGCATCTATACCGAGAACTGGCTGTTGTGGCTGGGCCTGGTGTTCGTCGGCTTCATCGTGTTCTCGCCGACGGGCCTGATCGGTGTCGGCGAGCGGTTGCTGTCACCGTTCCGCAAGAAGGTCAGCGAGGACGCCGCGATGGCGGCGCGCCGGCTGGAGGCGTTGCCCCTGCCGGAATTTCTGCGGCCGAAGGCCGCGCCGGCAGGCCCGGTTCTGGCCGCGCGCGATATCGTCAAGAGCTTCGGCGGCATTCGCGCCGTGCGCGGCGTCACCATTTCGGTCGCCGACCGCACCCTGCACGCGCTGATCGGGCCGAACGGCGCCGGCAAGACCACAGCGTTCAATCTCCTGTCCGGCATGTTCCCGCCGGACGCCGGCGAAGTGACGCTGATGGGTATGCCGATCGCCGGGCATACGCCGGAGCAGATCGCCAAAGCGGGTATCGGGCGCTCGTTCCAGATCACCAATCTGTTTCCGGAATTGAGCGTCGGGGAAAACATCCGCCTCGCGGTGCAGGCCCGGCATCCGCGCCGCTTTGATCCGTTCACTCCCGCGCTCTCGATCGAGGCGATCAACCGCGAGACGGACGAGGTCATCCGCTATCTGGGGCTTGCGGGAATCGAGACGGCGACCGCCGGGGCGCTGTCCTATGGCGGCCAGCGCCTGCTCGACATGGGGGTGGCGCTGGCGAGCGCGCCGCATGTTCTGCTGCTGGACGAGCCACTGGCGGGCCTCGCGGCCGCTGAGCGGGAACGCATCGGCAATATCATCAAACGTATTTCAGCCGATCTGCCGGTGCTGCTGGTGGAACATGACATCGATCGCGTGTTTCAGCTCGCTGATCATGTCACGGTGATGAACGAAGGGCGCGTGCTGCTCGATGGAACGGTGGAGGATGCGCGAAGCAGCGAGAAGGTGCAGGAGATCTACATCGGCTCCGGCGCCGCCGCCATCGCAGCGCGCCCGCGCGAGACCTCGGCCACGGTCGAGCCGCTGCTCAGCGTAGACAGTGTTAACACCTTCTATGGCAAGAGCCACATCCTCAACGATGTCGGCTTCACGCTGCACCAGAACGAGATCATCGCTTTGCTGGGGCGCAATGGTGCGGGTAAGTCCACGCTTCTCAAGACGCTGGTCGGTATCGCGCCCGCTGCTCAGGGCTCGATCCGTCTCGCCGGCAAGGAACTGGTGGGTCGTTCCTCCGCCGAATGCGCGCGGTTGGGCATCGGTTACGTGCCGCAGGGGCGGGGGCTTTTCGCTGGTATGACCGTCGAGCAGAATCTCGAACTCGGCGGCCTCAAGCGGCAGACGGGCAACGGCGTGCACTGGACCCGCGAGCGCATCTATGACTATTTCCCCCGCATCCACGAGCGCCTGAACAGCCCCGCCGACTATCTCTCCGGCGGCGAGCAGCAGATGGTGGCCGTGGCCCGCGCGCTCTCCGGCGATGTGCGGGTGCTGCTGCTGGACGAGCCGTTCGAAGGGTTGGCTCCGGCGGTGGTGGAACAGTTGTTCGAGACATTCGATCGCCTCCGCAACGACGTCGCGATCATCATCGTCGATCATCATCTCGATCTGGCGCTGGCGCTGTCAGATACCACGGTGGCGCTGGAGCGCGGCCGGATCATGCACGAGGGACCATCGAAGGCGCTTCGTCATGATCTCGATCTGCGACGCAAGGTACTTTGGCTCTGAAAACAGGATAAGAAAATGATGTCGAACCGAAATGTCGCCATTGTCGGGGTTGGGTTGATCGGTCGGGCGTGGGCCGCGATCTTCGCCCGGGCGGGTTGGAACGTGCGGTTGACCGATCCGCAGGCGTCGACGCTCGAAGCCGCGCCGCGGCTGATCCGTGACGAACTGGAGGCGTTGCACAAGCATGGATTGGCCGATGATCCTGCGGGCGCGGCTGCCCGCATTTCTATCGCGGGCAGTCTTGCGGATGCCGTCGGCGGGGCCGCGTTCGTTCAGGAGAACGGCCCCGAGAAGGTCGAGGACAAGATCACGCTTTTTGCCGAGATGGACCGGCTGGCGCCACCGGACGCACTGCTGGCGTCGTCGACCTCCGCCATTGTCGCTTCCCGCTTCACCGAGAACCTCGCCGGGCGCGCGCGCTGTTTCGTCGGCCATCCCGTCAATCCGCCGCATCTGGTGCCGCTGGTCGAACTGTGCGGCGCGCCGTGGACGTCGCCGGACGCGATCGAGCGTGCGCGGGTGATCTATCGCGACATCGGCCAGATTCCGGTGACGGTGAAGCGCGAGATCAACGGTTTCGTGCTCAATCGCCTGCAGGGCGCGTTGCTCGCCGAGGCGTTTCGTCTGGTCGGCGAGGGCTATGTCTCGGCCGAGGACCTCGACCATACGGTGAAAGACGGTCTTGGCACCCGCTGGTCCTTCATGGGGCCCTTCGAGACCATCGAATTGAACGCGCCGGCCGGCATTCCCGATTATTGCGCCCGCTATACCGGGTTCTACAAGGAGCTGGCCGCGATGCCGGCGGGCCCGGCTGTCTACGAAAGCCCGAATGTGGATCGGGTTATCGCGGCGTGGCCGCATCAGGCCACGCCTGATCGGATCGCCGGGCTGACCGCGTGGCGCAACGAACGCCTTGCGGCGCTCGCGGCCCACAAGGCGAAACAGCCCCAGAAGTCTTGAGTTTCATCGTTCAGAACAAAGGAAAAAGAACATGGTTCGGAAAGTCATCATCACCTGCGCCGTTACCGGCGCGATCCACACGCCGTCGATGTCGAAAGCGCTGCCGGTGACGCCCGAGGAAATCGCCGACGCCGCGGTCGGGGCGGCGGAGGCCGGCGCCGCGATCGTCCATCTGCATGCGCGCAACCCGGAAACGGGACAACCGGATCAGAGCCCCGAGGCGTTCGCACCGTTCCTGAAGGTGATCAAGCAGCGCACCAACGCCGTGGTGAATCTCACCACTGGCGGCGCGCCGACCATGACGGTCGATGAGCGCGTCCGCCCCGCCGCGGTGTACAAGCCCGAGGTCGCGTCGCTCAACATGGGGTCGATGAATTTTGCGTTCTTCGGCATGCTCAATCGCTTCAAGGATTTCAAGCACGACTGGGAACGCAAGCATGTCGAGAACAAGGACATCGTGTTCCGCAATACCTTTGCGGATATCGAATACGTGCTCACGACGTTGTCGGGCAGCGGCACGCGCTTCGAGTTCGAATGCTATGACACCGCGCATCTCTATAACCTGCAGTACTTTCTCAATCAGGGGCTGGTGAAGCCGCCGCTGTTCGTCCAGACGGTGTTCGGTCTGCAAGGCGGGATCGGCCCGCATCCCGAGGACGTGATGCACATGAAGCGCACGGCCGACCGGTTGTTCGGCGACAAATACGAATGGTCGGTGCTCGGAGCCGGGCGCAACCAGTTGCCGATCGCGGCGATGGCGGTGGCCATGGGCGGCAATATCCGGGTCGGTCTTGAGGATTCGCTCTGGGCTGCGCCGGGCCGCATGGCTGAATCCAACGCAGAGCAGGTTCGCCTCGCGCGGCAGATCGTCGAGGGCCTCGGCCTTGCGATCGCAACCCCGGACGAGGCCCGCGAAATCCTGCATCTCAAGGGTGGCGATACGCTTCACATCTGACGAAACGAGACATCCGACGGAACGAGCAGCCCCGCCATGGGCCAGGCATGCCGGCGGCGGGGTTGCGATGTTTCAGGCCTTCAGAGGGGCACGCGCCGCCGCGAGCCGCCGATGGCCAGCGGCTTCAGCCATTCGACCGTGATCAGATAGGCGACGACGATGGCGCTAGTCGCGATCAGCACCGGCGCGGGCGGCGGAACGAAGCCGAACCAGGCACCCAGCGGCGAAAACGGAAGCGCCAGCGCCACCATCAGCGCGAGGAGCGAGGACGCGGCGAGCGGCGCAGCGGGACGATCGGTCCACGGGTGGCCGTTGGTGCGGATGAGGAAGATCACCAGGATCTGCGTCGCCATGCTTTCGAGGAACCAGGCGGTGCGGAATTCCTCCGGGGAGACGTGGAAGACGAACAGCAGCACCGCGAAGGTCAAAAGATCGAACAGCGACGACAGCGGCCCGAGAATGGCCGCGACGCGCAGCAGCCGCGACATGTTCCAGATCTGCGGCTGCGCGGTCGCTTCAGGCCGCACCCGGTCGAACGGAATGCCGAGCTCGGACAGATCGTATAGCAGGTTGTTGAGCAGGATCTGGGTCGGCAGCATCGGTAGGAACGGCAGGGTGACCGAAGCGATCGCCATCGACAGCATGT
>JAFKES010000178.1 GCA_017308495.1 Afipia sp. | reverse complement strand
ACTGGCCGGCTTGCAGACCGTGCGCATCACCCGCGCGCTCGAGGGCCTGTCTCCGGCGGCGGCGGATAGCGTGCGCCGGTTCCTGCTTGGCATGATCGACCACGACGATCCCGACAAGGTGCTTGAGGTCATTCTCAAAGGCAGCCCGGCGAGGGATTCGAGGTGATGGAAACCGCAACCCCGTCGCGCCCGCGCGTCCGTCCAGCCGATGACGCGCCGCATCTGCTGCTGGTCGATGATGACCGCCGCATCCGCGATCTGCTGTCGCGCTTCCTCGCCAATGAAGGCTATCGCGTCACCACCGCGAAAAGCGCCGACGAGGCACGCGGCAAGCTCAAGGGCCTGCATTTCGATCTCCTGATCCTCGACGTGATGATGCCCGGCGAGACCGGATTCGATCTCGCGCGTTCGATCCGCACCTCGTCCACCGTGCCGATCATCATGCTGACCGCGCGCCACGAGGCTGAAAGCCGGATCGAGGGGTTGCAGATCGGCGCCGACGATTACGTGGCCAAGCCGTTCGAGCCGCGCGAACTGGTGCTGCGCATCGCCAATCTCCTCAAGCGCGCCGCGCCCGCGGTGGCGCCGCCGGTGGAGTCGGTGGCGTTCGGACCGTATGTCTATCATCTGGAGCGCGGCGAACTGCGCGACGGCGACAAGGTGGTCCATCTCACCGACCGTGAGCGCGAGATGCTGCGGGTTCTGGCCGCGACGCCGGGCGAAACGGTGCCGCGCGGGGCGCTGACCGGCGGCGACGGCGCGGTCAACGAGCGAGCGGTGGACGTGCAGATCAACCGGCTGCGCCGCAAGATCGAGCGCGATCCCGCCAATCCGCTGTTCCTGCAGGCGGTGCGCGGCATCGGCTATCGCCTCGTGGCGTCGCCGTGACAGCGGGGACCCTGAGCGCCGGTCTCGCGTTCATCCGCAACGCCGCGCGCCGCGTGTCGGCGGCGAGCGGTTGGCTGGGGCGCTGGTTCAAGGACCTGATGCCCAAGGGGCTCTACGCCCGCGCGCTGCTGATCATCATCGTGCCGATGGTGGTGCTGCAGTCGGTGGTCGCCTTCGTGTTCATGGAGCGGCACTGGAACACGGTGACGCGGCGGCTGTCGCAGGCGGTGGTGCAGGACGTCGCGGCGCTGATCGACATCTACAAGGCCTATCCGCAGGACAAGGACCGGACCCAGTTGCGCCGCATCGCCCAGGAGCGGCTCGGGCTGGTGGTGGATTTCCTGCCGGTGAACGATCTGCCGCCGCCGGGGCCGAAGCCATTCTTCTCGCTGCTCGACCAGTCGCTGTCGGTGCAGATCAGTCGCCAGATCGGCCGCCCGTTCTGGATCGACACCGTGGGTCGCTCCTCGGTGGTCGAGATCCGCATCAAGCTCGACGACGCAGTGATGCGGGTCTATGCCCAGCGCGGCGCAGCCTATGCCTCCAATTCGGAGATCTTCATCTTCTGGATGCTTGGCACCTCGTCGATCCTGCTGATCGTGGCAGTGCTGTTCCTGCGCAACCAGATCAAGCCGATCCTGCGCCTCGCCGATGCCGCTGAAAGTTTCGGCAAGGGTCGCGATGCACCGGATTTCCGTCCGCGCGGCGCGCGCGAGGTTCGCCGCGCCTCGCTGGCGTTCCTGGAAATGAAAACGCGCATCGAGCGCAGCATCGAGCAGCGCACCGCGATGCTGGCCGGCGTCAGCCACGACCTGCGCACCATCCTCACCCGCTTCAAGCTCGAACTTGCGCTGATCGGCGACAGCCCCGAGGTCGAGGGCATGCGCAAGGACGTCGACGAGATGAGCGGCATGCTCGAGGCGTATCTCTCCTTTGCGCGCGGTGACAGTGGCGAGAAGGCGCAGCCGACCGACATGGAGCAGGCGCTGGAGGAATTGCGCAGCGACGCCGAGCGCCACGGCCACGCTGCCACCGTCACCTTCCACGGCCTGCCGGTGGTGATCGTGAAGCCGGCGGCGTTCAAGCGCTGCCTCGCCAATCTGGTGTCGAATGCCGCGCGACACGCCGACGCCATCGCCATCACCGGCCACCGCGACCATCGCTATCTCACCGTCACGGTGGACGACGATGGGCCCGGCATTCCACTGGAGATGCGCGAGGAGGTGTTCAAGCCGTTCCTGCGTCTTGACGACGCCCGCAATCAGGACGAGGGCGGCTCGGGACTCGGCCTCGCCATCGCCCGCGACATCGCCCGCTCCCATGGTGGCGACATCACGCTGGGCGACAGCCCGATGGGCGGCCTGCGCGCGACAGTGCGCGTGCCGGTGTAGCTCTTTCTTCGGTAGCGCCCTTTTTTCCCCTCTCCCGCCATAAGGGCGTTCACGCCCGTCTTCGACGGGCTATGGGAAGAGGGGAGAGTTATTTCGCCAGTTCTCTTGAGCGCTTCGTCGCAGCCGCCACCGCGCGCGTCAGCAGCGGCTGGAATCCGTCCGCGCCCATCA
>JAFKES010000172.1 GCA_017308495.1 Afipia sp. | reverse complement strand
TCACCTGCGCGCGGGTGATGCGCGGCATCAGCTCCATCGCGAACGCCGACACCCCGGCGTCCGCCATCGTCTTCAGCGCCGCGTCGTTGCCGTAGGGGTCCATGATCGCGATGACCAGCGCGCCCTTTTTATAGGTCGCAAGTTCGCCCGCTTCCGGACGCTTCACCTTGATGACGATGTCGGCGTCCTTCACAGCGTCCGCGCTCACCACCGCGCCCATCGCCGCGTAATCCGCGTCCAGCATGCCGGACCGCATCCCCGCCCCGGGCTCGATCGCAACATCAATGCCCAGCGACTTGAACTTCTTCACCGTGTCAGCCGTCGCCGCAACCCGCGGCTCAGCCAAATCCAGTTCCTTGGCTATCGCAATTTTCATAACGCCCCCGGCAGCCGTCGTCAGCCGCGCATGACCTGAAAGCTCCCCGGCAGCATTGCCGGCGAGCGCCCCAAATTCGATCAGAGAAGGAAAATCGCCATCAGCACGAGGATGGCGATGACGCCTATCGTGCCGTATTTCATCAGCGCGAGGAAACCTTCATAAGTCTGCTCGTGCGCCGGATAGTCATTCCCGTCCGCCGTCGTATAGGCAACCTCGCCGTGGCCCGCCATGTGTCTCTCCATCAGCCCGAAACGATCTTCTTCCCGTGGGAATTACCTCAATTGGCGGGCGGGAGCAACTTCACCCCGGCCGCGGAGCGAAACGCCCACAGCTTCACTCATGAGGGATCGAACAGGATTGAGCGGCAGCTCCGGCCTGGGCGTGACCTTCTACGGCAGAGCTTGGATAGGAGCTTGGCCAGAGGACTGGACAGGACTTGCCAACCGGCGCCGCCTCAGCCCCGCGGCCAGTTGTCCCGGATCCAGCGGATCAGGCCTTCCTCGCTAACCTCGCCGGCGGCAAGGGCGAGAATGATGACAGTTGCGTGTGCCGGATCGGGTGAAAAATGCACACCATTCTTTCGCAAGAAGGTGAGCATCGACATGAATGCGATCCGCTTGTTGCCATCCACGAATGCATAGTTTTTGGCAAGGCCGAATGCATAAGCTGCCGCCAGTTCAGCCAATCCGGCTTGTTCGTATTGCCATTTGTTGACGGGGCGCTCCAGCGCAGAGCGGAGCATGCCCTCGTCGCGCAATCCGGCTGCTCCGCCAAAACGCCGCAACTGCCTGCTGTGAATGGCGACGACCTGCTCGTAGGTCAGCCAGACGGATTCTCCGGGTGCGCTCATGAGGGATCACTTCGCGAGCACCGCCAACGTATCCCGATATTCGTCCATGATCCCGTCAGCGATCTGCATCGTTTTCTCGAAATCAGGATCATAAGGCAACGCCTGAAACCCGCCCCCCGCAAGTTCAGTAACGTGCAATTGCTGGCCACGTTTGAGGTCCAGACGCTGCATCAGCTCGCGAGGCAGGATGAGGCCGTCGGAATTTCCGATTTTCTTGACTTCAAGTTTCATGGCCCAAACTCCGTTATACAATTGTATAACGACTTCCGACACCTCGTTCAACGGATGTTTTACGTGGAACGTCCCCGAAACGGCCCGGACCTCTCTCCGGCCTACCCCATCGCCTCCAGTTCCGCGATCAACCCCTCGATCACCGACAGGCCACCGTCCCAGAACTGCGGGTCCTTGGCGTCGAGGCCGAACGGGGCCAGCAGTTCGGAATAGTGCCGGGTGCCGCCGGCAGAGAGCATGGCGAGGTAGCGCTCGGCGAATCCGTCCGCGGCGCGCTCATAGACCGCATAGAGCGAGTTCACCAGGCAATCGCCGAACGCATAGGCATAGACGTAGAACGGCGAATGGATGAAATGCGGGATGTACATCCAGTAGGTCTCGTAGCCGGGCTTGATCTCGATGGCCGGGCCGAGGCTCTCGCCCTGCACAGACAGCCAGATTTCGCCGATGCGCTGGGCGGTCAGTTCGCCGTTGCGGCGCTCGGTGTGGACCGCCCGCTCGAACGAGTAGAACGCGATCTGGCGCACCACGGTGTTGATCATGTCCTCGACCTTGCCCGCGAGCAGCGCCTGGCGCTGCTTGGCGTTTTTGGTCTGCGCGAGAAGGCGCTTGAAAGTCAGCATCTCGCCGAACACGCTCGCGGTTTCCGCCAGCGTCAGTGGCGTCGGCGCCATCAGCGCGCCCTGCTTCGCCGCCAGCACCTGATGCACGCCGTGACCCAGTTCGTGGGCAAGCGTCATCACGTCGCGCGGCTTGCCCTGGTAGTTCATCAGGACATAGGGGTGCGCCGAGGGCGTGGTCGGATGCGAGAATGCGCCCGGGGCCTTGCCCGGACGCACCGGGGCATCGATCCAGCGATCGGTGAAGAAGCGCTCGGCGATCGCAGCCATCTGCGGCGAGAACTCGCCATAGGCTTTCAGGATCGTGGTTTTCGCATCGTTCCATCCGATCTGGCCGGTGGCGGCGAACGGCAGCGGCGCGTTGCGATCCCAGAACGGCAGCGACTTCTTGCCGAACCAGCGCGCCTTCATCCGGTAGTAGCGATGCGACAGCCGCGGATAGGCGGCGCGCACCGAGGCCACCAGCGCATCGACCACTTCGCGCTCGACGCGGTTGGCCAGATGCCGGGAATCCGCGATGTCCTGAAAACCGCGCCAGCGGTCGGAGATTTCCTTGTCCTTGGCCAGCGTGTTGGTGATGAGCGCGAAGGTGCGCTCGTTGGCCTTGAAGGTCTTGGCCAGCGCCTGCGCCGCCGCCTTGCGCTTGGCCGGCGCGCGGTCCTGCAGCAGCGTCAGCGTCGGCTCGATGGCCAGGTCCTTAGCCCCGACCTTGAAGCGCAGCGCCGAGATGGTCTGGTCGAACTGCCGATTCCACGCCGCGTAGCCGCTCACGGACTTCTCGTGGAATAGCTGCTCGACGCGGTCCTCGAGCTGATACGGCTTGTCCTTGCGCAGATCCTCGATCCACGGCCGGTAATAGTTCAGGGCGGGCGTCTGCAGCGCGCGCGCGATCACCGCGTCGTCCACGCGGTTGAGTTCCAGCGCGAAGAACAACAGGTGGATCGAGGCCGCGGTGATGCGCTCGGACACGTCGCCGTAGAATTTCGAAATCGCCGGATCGACGGTGTTGCCGGCGTGCGCAAGCCCCGCGAAGGATGCGAGCCGCCCGGCGAGATCGTCGATGGCTTCATACGCCTTCACCGCATCCGCCAGCCATGCACCGCCATCGGCCGCCGCAACGCGGTCCGCGATCCGGCCCTTGTAGGCCGCCTCGAAGGCGGCGCAGTCGGCGTCGAGACTGTCGAGATCGCGGGCCACCTCCGGCGCATCGATGGCGGGATAGAGGTCGGCCAGATTCCACTCCGGCAGCTTGCCGGCTTTTCCCCGTGCAGCCTTTCGGGCCGGAGCTTTCGCCTTGAGAGCGGATTTGGATTTTGCCGGGGATTTGCGGAGAGCCGACACGCGCGAAGCCATATTTCAATCCGTGATGTTCAAGGTCGTGCAGAACGATTGCAGCAGACGATTGCAGGAGTTGCCGCGGAAGCCAACCCTTAAGAGGTCGTTAATCCGCGTCAGCGAGAGTGCCCCGATTCGAGACAGATAGATGCTCAATTCAGGGAATGCCATGACCGCCACCATTCTGATCGCCGATGACGACGCCGTCCAGCGGCGCCTCGTCGAGAACATGGTGCAGCGCTCGGGTTACGCCGCCGTGACGGTCGACAGCGGCGATGCCGTCATCGCGCACCTGACCGACCCCAACGCCGCGGCCATTGACGCGCTGGTGCTCGATCTGGTCATGCCCGGCCTCGACGGCATGGGCGTGCTGGAGAAAATCCGCGACACTGGCCTCGACGTCCCCGTCATCGTGCAGACGGCCCATGGCGGCATCGACAATGTCGTCTCGGCGATGCGCGCCGGCGCGCTCGACTTCGTGGTCAAGCCTGTCGGCATTGAGCGGCTGCAGGTCAGCTTGCGCAACGCCCTCAACGCCAGCGCGCTGAAAGGCGAGTTGCAGCGCATCCGCCATCGCCGCGAAGGCCGGCTGACCTTCGGCGACATCGTCACCCGTTCCGCCGCGATGGACCATGTCATCGCCATGGGACGCAAGGCCGCCACCTCCGCCATTCCGGTGCTGATCGAGGGCGAATCCGGGGTCGGCAAGGAACTGATCGCGCGCGCCATCCACGGTTCCAGCGAACGCAGCGCCCGCCCCTTCGTCACCGTCAACTGCGGCGCCATTCCCGACAACCTGGTGGAATCGATCCTGTTCGGCCACGAGAAGGGCGCCTTCACCGGCGCCACCGAGCGCCATGCCGGCAAGTTCGCCGAGGCCCATGGCGGCACGCTGTTTCTGGACGAGATCAGCGAACTGCCGCTGGCGGCGCAGGTGAAGCTGCTGCGCGCCCTGCAACAGGGCGAAATCGAAGCCGTGGGCGGCCGCAGGCCGGTGAAGGTCGATGTCCGGATCGTGTCGGCGACCAACCGCAACCTGCTCGATCAGGTCAAGGCGGGGCACTTCCGGGAAGATTTGTTCTATCGCCTCCACGTGCTGCCGCTGACGGTGCCGCCGCTGCGCGCTCGTCGCGAGGACATTCCCCATCTGGTGCGGCATTTCGTGGCCCGCATCGCCGCCGAGGAAAACCGGCCGGTCACCGGCGTCAGCGGCAACGCCATGGCGATGCTCGGGCAACTGAACTGGCCGGGTAACGTCCGCCAGCTCGAAAACGCGGTCTATCGCGCCGTGGTGATGAGCGATGGCGGCCAGCTTGGGCCGGGCGACTTTCCCCAGACCGGCGAGATGAACGCGGATGCGCCGCTTGCGGACGCCGAGCCGATCACCCTGGAGAGCCCGCTGGCACCCGTGGCTGCCATGATCTCAGGCGCCGAGATCCCGATCGCCCCGGTGCCTGCGGCGTCCACCTTCCAGTCCAGCTACGGCGCCCTGACCATGCTTGGCGTGGACGGCGAGGTCCGGCCATTGGAGGAACTGGAAGCGGAGGCCATCCGCTTCGCGATCGCGCACTACCGCGGCCAGATGTCCGAAGTGGCGCGACGACTGAAAATCGGCCGCTCGACGCTCTATCGCAAACTCGACGATGCCGCTGCCAGGGAACCGGCCGACGGAACGTCATAAGCGGCGAATCGATCTCGCGCGCCGAAGCGATCTTTGAGGTGACCATCGGACTGGATTGAACCGTTGCGGGGCGGTGACAGACCAAGGAAAAGCACGCGGCAATGCGCGCAAGTCGTTGCAACGGGTGTGAATTTGCCATCATTTCCTGTGAGATGACTTCGAGTTGATCCGTCGCCGACTGGCCGCATCGGACCGGTGCGTGTATTTTTTCGTCGAATTTCCGATTGTGCGGAATTGGCTGGCCAGATCGATCAAGCCGATGCGTCCAAATCGGGTTCTGACGGACACCATCACGACCTGCCCCGCTCCGGGGCCGTTTCACCCGACACGGGTGCGAGAATTTGGGGTGCGAGAATGCCTGACGTTTCGAACAGCCGCCGCAAGAGCCCAGCGGGTTTCGACCGAATCCTGATGGCTGTGGCGGCGACCTTCCTGTCGACCGCGGCCCTTGCTCAGAATCCTGCCCAGAGCGGCCCTGCCAGAAGCCCCGCCGATCTCGCCATCGATGCCGCCGTGCCGGTTCCCGAACCCGCCAACGTCCCGCCGCCCACCGCCGCCGATATCAAGCTTCCCGACGCGGCCGCCCCTGATGCGATGGCGAAGAAAGACGAGCCTGCGCCCAAGAAGGAAGAAGCCGCGGCTCCAGCCGCCCAGCCCGCTGCAACGGCCACCGCGCCGGCTGCTGCTCCGCCCGCCGCCGAAACCGCCAAAACCGAGACCGCAAAGCCCGCGACCGTCGTGACGGCCGACCAGCCGGCGGCGGCTTCCCTGCGCGACCTGATCGCCACCAAGGGTGCAAGGTATTTCGACCGCAAGGCCGAGCGCACCGCGGTCGAGAATTTCTACAAAGACCGCAACTACGCCCCGTTGTGGAGCGACGCCTCCGGCGCGACCGCGCCCGCCAAGCGCGTAATGGCGCGCCTGAAGGATGCCGCCGCCGACGGCCTCGATCCCGCCGACTATCCCGTTCCGGATTTCACCGCGGCAGCCTCGCCCGAGGCGCAGGCCGAGGCTGAACTGCGGCTGACCGAGAGCATGCTCGACTATGCCCGGCACGCCCAGAGCGGCCGCATGCACTGGTCGCGCGTCAGCGGCGACATTTCCTATCCCGAGCACCCGATCGACCCGCTCGAGGTGCTCATCAACGTCTCGACCGCGAAGGACGCCTCCGCCGCGCTCGAAGGCTACAATCCGCAGCACAAGGGCTATCTGGCCCTGCGCGCCAAGCTCGCCGAACTGCGCGGCACGACCGAGGACAACTCGAAGCGCATCGCGGAAGGCGACACCCTCAAATTCGTCAAGCCGACCAAGAAGGTCCCGAACCCCGAAGTGATGCAAGACGCGCGCGTTTCCACCCTGCGGGCGCGGCTCAGTATCGCCGAGAACCCCAACGATACGCATTACGACGCCAAGGTTGCGGACGCGGTGCGGAAATTCCAGTCGCACAGCGGCCTCAAGGCCACCGGCATCCTCGACAACGCGACGGTCCGTGCCCTGAACGCGCCGAAGAGCGACCGCCAGATCGACATCGTGCGCGCCAACATGGAGCGCTGGCGCTGGCTGCCGCGCGAACTCGGCGCCAAGGCGCTGGGCAATGCCTATGTGATCCTCAATGTTCCGGACTACACCCTCAAGCTGATGCACAATGGCAAGCCGGTGTGGACCACGCGCGTCGTGGTCGGCAAGCCGGGCACGCACGCCACGCCGATGCTGACGGAGACGATGAAGTTCATCACCGTCAACCCGACCTGGAACGTGCCGCCGTCGATCATCTACAATGAATACCTGCCGGCGCTGGCGCAGGATCCGACCGTGCTCGACCGGATGGGCCTCAAGCTCGCGCGCGGGCCGGACGGCAGCGTGCGCATCTCGCAGCCGCCCGGCGAGGGCAACGCGCTCGGCCGCATCCGCTTCAACTTCCCGAACAAGTTCCTGGTGTACCAGCACGACACGCCGGACAAGCACCTGTTCGCCAAGGAGGAGCGCGCCTTCAGCCACGGCTGCATGCGGGTGCAGAACCCCGACCAGTATGCGGCCAACCTGCTGGGCATCGCGCTGCCGAGCGAGCATTACACGCCCGAGAAGATCAAGGCGATGTATGGCCGAAACGAGATCAACATCAACTTCCCGACGCCGATCCCGGTGAACATCACCTATCAGACGGCGTTCGTGGACGACGCGGGCAAGCTGGAATTCCGCAAGGACATCTACGGCCGCGACGCCGTCATGATCCCGATGCTCAAGGGAGCGACCGGCAAGGACATGGAGACCGCGGTCTCCCGTTCCCAGCCGAACTATGTCCGTCCGGCCAATGTGAACATCCCCGGCGACAGCTATGCCAGCAGCAACAGCAGCGGGCTTGGCTTCTTCGAACGGCTGTTCGGGGCGCCGACCCCGCCGCCCGCTCCGGTCCGCGGCCAGCGCCGGGTGGTGCGCTGACCCGGAATCGGGCCTGAAAAGACCTAAACCGGGAGTTTTCCCCGCTTTTTCGCAGATTCATGGGCTCCGCGACCTCGCGGGGCCCTTTTTCATTAACCATTGCAGGGAAAGCGATCCCCCGGCCCGATCCGCGGATCGGCTTACCGGCGCTTTTTTGCCATACTCGGCGCTGCATAGTGTCACGCCGTCTTCACGGATCCGCGATCAGGATCAGACGCCCGACCGTGAACAGGGCTTTAATTCGGCTTCTGACGAGACTTGGACTGAACTTAAGACTCTGACTCAGGCCTTGGACTTGGGATTTGGACTTTAGAATTGGGACTTGGGCTTTAAACTTGGGACAGCCTCGGGCGAGGCGACGCGAGACAGGATGTCGGGACAGCTAAATCTCGATTAACCAACCTGTCTTAAGACCGTGTTCATCATCTCCCGCCGCGTGGGGTTGCGGGAGAGCTTCTGGGCTTAACGACGGCGGGCGGGATTTCGGAGTGGCGGGCGGTTTTCCACGCAGCATCGGAGTTGAATGGCTTTCGCGCACGGGTGTGCGCGTGGGTCTCGCCTCCCTGCTGCTGATCGTGACCAACGCCCGCTCGGTCCACAACGCCACCGCCGACGGCGACACCCGCACCCTCTCCTTCCATCACACCCATTCCGGCGAAGACCTCACCGTCACCTTCAAGCGCAGCGGCCGCTACGACGAAGCCGCGCTGAAGAAGCTCAATCACTTCCTGCGGGACTGGCGCAGCCAGGACCAGACCACCATGGACCGCCGCCTGTTCGACATCGTCTGGGAGGTCTATCGCGACGTCGACGGCAAGCAGCCGATCCAGATCATCTCCGCCTATCGCTCGCCAGCCACCAACTCCATGCTGCGCCGCCGCTCCTCCGGGGTGGCCCGTCACAGCCAGCACATGCAGGGCCACGCGATGGACTTTTTCATCCCCGGCGTGCCGCTCGAACAGATCCGCTTCGCCGGCCTGCGCCTGCAGCGCGGCGGCGTCGGCTTCTACCCCACCTCCGGCTCGCCGTTCGTGCATCTCGACGTGGGCGGCATCCGCCACTGGCCGCGCATGACCCACGATCAGCTCGCGCGGGTCTTCCCCGACGGGCGCACCGTGCACATCCCCTCGGATGGCAAGCCGCTCAAGGGCTATGAACTGGCGCTTGCCGACATCCAGCGCCGCGGCAACGGCGAGGACATCGCCGCGCCGTCGAAATCGCGCACCTTCCTGGCGTCGCTGTTCGGCCGCAAGTCGGCGGACGACGAGGAGGAAGTCGGCAACGACGATGCCCGCCGCAAGATTGTTCCCACCGTTCTGGCGGCCGCGGGCAACGCCAAGGCCACCGTCACGGCCGCCGCCGAGAAGGTGCTGGAGCGGGTACCGCTCCCGCGCGCCAAGCCCCCCGGCGCTGCGAACTACCGCCTCGCCTCCGCCGAGACCAGGCCGGCCGGCCGGGCCGAGCCGAAGCCGGCGCTCCGGCAGATGCCGAACGACGAATACGCGCCGCAATCGGTGGTGGACATCATCAACGCCCGGGGCTTCTGGGATAACGAGCCGGCGCCGAAGCAGCCGGCCACCGAGGCGCAGATCGCCGCGCTCAGGGCGCGCGGCGCGGCGACCATCGGCGATCCGCAAGCCACCGCGAGCCTGCCGCAGACTGTGTCACAGGCGCTGGCCTATGCGCCGGCCGCCACCCCGCTCGATCGCGCCCAGATTGTCGCCGCCAGTGCGCCGGCGCCGCGCAGCCCGCGCCCGGGCGCGAAGACTGGAAAGACCGTCACCGCCACGCTGGTGCACACCACCGCCGCCACGCGGATCAGCGACACCTGGATGCGTGCGATGATCCTCGCGCCCAGCGCCAGCACCGCGCTCTCGGCGTCCCTTCTCGGCGATCAGGACATGACGGTGATGCGCGTCCACTTCGTCAAGCCTGACAGCGCCGTCGCCATGACTTTCTCCGACGATCCCCATCTCGGCATGATCTGCGACAGGTTCACCGGCCCGGCGATCGCCCCGCTGGCCACCACGGCTTTCGTCGTACGCACCGCGTCGCTGCGGTAAGACGCGATCTGCAAAGATCAGGCGATCCGGTGTCGTCCCGGCTCGCGCCGGAAGACTCTCAGAGCATCCCAAGCGCCTGCATGTAGGTTTCCAGGATGGTCTCCTGTTCCTGGCGCTCGTCGGCATCCTGCTTGCGCATGCGGATAATAGTGCGCAACGCCTTCACGTCGAAGCCGTTGCCCTTGGCCTCGCCGTAGACATCCTTGATGTCGTCGCTGATGGCCTTCTTCTCTTCCTCGAGCTTTTCGATCCGCTCGATGATGGCCTTGAGCTGCCCCTTGGCAAAGCTGTGCGCGGTGTCGTCGTTTTCTTTCACGGCAGCCGAAGTGGCCATCGGGGAACTCCTGAACTCTTGAACAATTCTTGGATGAAGCGGATTGGCGGCGTGCCCGGCACGTCATTGCGGAATCACAGTCATGAGGAGAGCCGGCGGCGTCAAGGCGACGCTCCGGGTCATCCACAGCGACCCACAGAAACCCGCCGGGACAGGATGGAACACGCTCCATCCCAGGCCGGCGCAGTTGCCGTTCAGTGATTGTGCACCTTCTTCATCGTCGCGATCTGGTCCGGTGTCGCCTCGCTCTGATAGGTGGCCTTCCACGTCTCGTAAGGCATGCCGTAGACCGCCTCGCGACTCTCGTCCCGGCTCAGCGCCACGCCGCGTTCGTCGGCCGCCTCCTTGAGCCAGTTCGACAGGCAGTTGCGGCAGAAACCGGCCAGATTCATCAGGTCGATGTTCTGCACATCGGTGCGTTCACGCAGATGCCGGATCAGGCGGCGAAAGGCGGCCGCCTCGAGTTCGGTCCGGGTCTTGTCATCCATGGCCATCGTCATTTTTCCGCGATTACGGCCGCAGCACAGGCGGCCGTGAAGCCCCAACATGGGACGCCATCACACGATTTTCCATATCATGGGAAAAACCAACCTGTCCCGCCCCGTCTGTTTCGGGCGGCGACGGGAGCCGCGGCATGTTTGGCGAAACCACCAAGCCCCTCTATAGTGCCGCCGGACCCGACCCGACGAACCGGCTTCTCCGGTTGCGTCGGCCGCGTCCGATCCGTGACGCGCCATCGACATTTCGTTGATATAGCCTTGAGTCAATGACAGCCCGCCAGCCCACACGCCGCCGCGCCTTCTCCCGCCGCACCATCGCCGCCGCCCTCACCGGGCTGGTCGCTCTGGTGGCTCTGTGTTCATGGACCGCTCCGGCGGCGGCGGACTTCCGGCTGTGCAACAACACGTCGAGCCGGGTCGGCATCGCACTCGGCTACAAGGACGCCGAAGGCTGGGTGACGGAAGGCTGGTGGAACGTCTCCGCCCATAGCTGCGAGACCCTGCTGCGCGGCACGCTGGTCGCGCGTTACTACTACGTCTACGCCATCGATTACGATCGCGGCGGGGAATGGTCCGGGCAGGCCTTCATGTGCTCGCGCGACAAGGAATTCACCATCAAGGGCACCGACGACTGTCTGGCGCGCGGCTTCGATCGCACCGGATATTTCGAGGTCGACACCGGAGAGCAGCGCGCCTGGACGGTGCAGCTCACCGAAAGCAACGAACAGACCCCGCGCGCGCCCGGCCTGCCCGGCATGCCGAATCCACCGGGGGCCGTGCCTGGGCCAATCCCCGGCCCAACGCATGGGAATCCGACTGGAAACCCGAAATGAGACGCTTGCGGCGCATTAAAATTCTCGCGACCCTCGGGCCTGCGTCGTCGGACAGCGCGACCATCCGCAAGCTGTTCGAGGCGGGCGCCGACCTGTTCCGCATCAATATGAGCCACACGCCGCATGACAAGATGCGCGAACTCGTGGCGACGATCCGCAACGTCGAGGGCAGTTACGGCCGCCCGATCGGCATTCTGGTCGACCTGCAGGGGCCGAAGCTGCGGCTCGGGACCTTCGCCAATGGCGCGGTGGAGATCAGCAACGGCGCGATGTTCACCCTCGATTCCGACCCAGCGCCCGGCGACAAGACCCGCGTCCACCTGCCCCATCCGGAAATCCTCAAGGCGCTGCGGCCCGGCCATGCGCTTCTGATCGACGACGGCAAGCTGCGGCTGATCGCGGAAGAAACCTCAACCGACCACGCCCTGCTCCGCGTGGTGACGGGCGGACGCATGTCGGACCGCAAGGGCGTCAGCCTTCCCGATACCGACCTGCCGATGTCGGCGATGACGCACAAGGACCGCCTCGATCTCGAAGCGGCGCTGGAGACGGGAATCGACTGGATCGCGCTGTCGTTCGTGCAGCGCGCCGACGACGTGGTGGAAGCCAAGAAGCTGGTGCGCGGCCGCGCCTCGATCATGTCCAAGATCGAGAAACCGCAGGCCATCGAGCGCCTCGCCGACATCATGGAAGTCTCGGACGCGATCATGGTCGCGCGCGGCGATCTCGGCGTCGAACTTCCCGCCGAGCGCGTTCCCGGCTTGCAGAAGCAGATGACGCGCATGGCCCGCAAGGCCGGCAAGCCGGTGGTGATCGCCACCCAGATGCTGGAATCGATGATCCAGTCGCCGGTCCCGACCCGCGCCGAAGTCTCCGACGTGGCCAACGCCGTGTTCGAGGGCGCCGACGCCATCATGCTGTCGGCGGAATCGGCGGCGGGCAAGTTTCCGATCGAAGCGGTGCTGACCATGAATCGCATCGGCGAGGAATGCGAGCGCGACCCGACCTATCGCTCCGTCATTGCCGCCCAGCGTCCGGAACCCGAAGCGACCGCCGGCGACGCCATCGCCGACGCGGCGCGGCAGATCGCCGAAACCCTCGACCTTTCCGCCATCATCTGCTGGACCAGTTCGGGCTCGACCGCGCTGCGGGTCGCGCGCGAGCGGCCCAAGCCGCCGGTGGTCGCCATCACCCCGAGCGTCGCGACGGGACGCAAGCTCTCCGTGGTGTGGGGCGTGCACTGCGTCATCGCCGAGGACGCCCACGATCAGGACGACATGATCGTCCGCGCCGCCAGCATCGCATTCCGCGACGGCTTCGCCAGAGCGGGCCAGCGCGTCATCATCGTGGCGGGCGTTCCGCTGGGAACGCCGGGCACCACCAACATGGTGCGTATCGCCTATGTCGGGCCCGACCGCGAGGCGGATATCTGAGCCGCCGGTGCTCGCGGCGGCCTTTTTTCCGGCCGCGCACCTTGCAGGATCATCATACCTCTCTATTCTGACGAGTCTCTGAGCGGCCCCGCCGGTCGCTGTCCTGCCCGGACAGCGACGACGCGGTCTGAAGGCGACGCAAGTTCGCCAGACTGGACTGTCCGTCCATACGAGGAGAAACGCCATGATCGACAGACGGAATCTCATCCGATATTCCGCGACCACCTTCGGCACCCTGCTGGCGGGGGCCGCACTCGACCCGCTCAAGGCCCTTGCAGCGACCGTCACCCTGCCGTTCGAGAATGGCGAGCGGCCGCTGGTGAAATATCCGCAGAAGCGGCTGATGATCGGCCTGACCGAAAGGCCGCCGCAGTTGGAGACGCCGTTCTCCGTGTTCAATGAAGGGGTGATCACGCCGAACGATGCGTTCTTCGTGCGCTATCACCTCGCCGGGATTCCGCTCGATATCGATCCCTCGACCTTCACGCTCGAGGTCAAAGGCAAGGTCGACAAGCCGCTGAAGCTCTCGCTGGCGGACATCAAGAAGATGCCGGCGGTCGAGATCATCGCGGTCAACCAGTGCTCGGGCAACAGCCGCGGCTTCTTCAACCCGCGCGTGTCCGGCGGGCAGCTCGCCAATGGCGCCATGGGCAATGCGCGCTGGAAAGGCGTGCCGCTGAAAACAGTGCTCGACAAGGCCGGCGTGCAGGCCAGCGCCAAGCAGGTGATGTTCGGGGGCATGGATCAGCCCGTCGTCGACAAGACGCCGGATTTTGCCAAGGCGCTCGACATCGATCACGCCCGCGACGGCGAGGTGATGCTGGCCTACGCCATGAATGGACAGGACCTCCCGGTTCTCAACGGCTTCCCGCTGCGGCTGGTGGTGCCCGGCTATTTCGGCACCTACTGGGTCAAGCACCTCAACGAAATCACCGTACTCGACGACGTGCTCGACAATTTCTGGATGAAGACCGCCTATCGCATTCCCGACAACGACTGCCATTGCGTGGAGCCGGGCACCGCGCCGAAGGCCACCATTCCGATCAACCGTTTCGTGGTGCGCTCGTTCATCACCAATGTCATCGACGGGGCCAAGATCAGGACCGGCACGACGACGCTGAAGGGCATTGCCTTCGACGGCGGCAAGGGCATCAAGGAGGTGGCGGTCTCAACCGACGGCGGCAAGACATGGACGCCGGCGAAGCTCGGCAAGGAGCTTGGTAAGTATTCGTTCCGCGAATGGAGCCTGCCGGTGAAGCTCAGGGCCGGCGCGCACGATCTGAGAGTACGCGCCACCAACAATGGCGGGCAGACGCAGCCCATGGAGCCGTCGTGGAATCCCGCCGGCTACATGCGCAACGTCGTCGAATCCGTCCGCGTCACCGCAGGCTGAGGAGAAGGATCATGACACGATCGATTTGCTTCGCGATCGCAGGCTTCACCGCTCTCGCCGCAATTGGCCTCGTCACGGCCGAGGCCAAACCGGTGCACTATCAGCTTCCCGATGAAACCGCAGCCTTCAAGCCGGGTCCCAACCGGGACGCGGTCCTGAACAATTGCGCGGCGTGCCATTCCGCCGACTACATCCAGACCCAACCGCGCGGGCCGAAATTCACCCGCGATTTCTGGCAGGCTGAAGTGACGAAGATGATCAAGGTCTATGGCGCGCCGATCGACGATGCCGACGTCGCCAAGATCGTGGACTATCTCACCGCGACGTATTGAGACAACCTAGCGAGAAGGCGCTGGCTGAGACAATTTACTGAGGCGACTTGTTCAGTGCCGCAGAGATCAAGTGCCGCGGAGATTAAGTGCCGCAGAGATTAAGTGCCGCACAGAGATTAAGTGTCGCGGAGCACTCCGCGGCACTTCCTGCCGCGGCATCTTCCGCGTGTCGTGAGGCCCATCGGCGAGAACCGGCCGCGCTTACGCGGCCTTGTCCGTCGTCATGGTGACCGGTGCCGGCGGATCGCGGCGCTCCTCGGCCACGGCGGCGACCTCTTCCGCAGCACCCTGGGCGATATGCATCATCCGCTTCATCTGCTCGCCGTACTGCACGAACGCATCTTGCCAGAACAGGGTGTAGACCTGCTGCAAATCCGGCAACGACCGGCACGCATGGATCGCGTGGAACAGTTCGATGTCTTCATGCAGCCGCTTGCCGACGAAGCCGAACCATTCCTTGCTGAGCTGTTGCATAGTGGCACCCACCTTGGTGTTGAACTTCGTGGCGTCCGACAGCATGTTGCCGTTCATCTCATTCACCCGCGCAAGATCGGGAAATGGAACGGTCTGGCTCGACGTGTTCGACGCTTTGTCACCTGTTGATGTCATGGTCATTTTCTTCGACCTTCATTTTTGTGAAAGGAGAAAGAACGCACCGCATCGTTGCACTGAAGCACTGATCAATGGCAGCAGTATGATGAAAGCGATATTGACGACAAAAGAAGCCCCGTCCTTGCGATGAGTCAACGCGCGAACTGTCGCATGAAACGTCAACATCTGTGACCATTTGATCCATGACAAATGATGACATGACAAATGATGACATGACAAATGATGACGTGATCGAAGTCGAACGGCAACGACGTAACGTTATCGCGCGCAGCCCGCGAGCATCAACGGATCGGCAAACCATCTTTGATGCCGTCGCGCGCACCGATGCTCACCAATGCGATCCGGTATCCGCACACGCGCACCGCAGGGACGGCGCCACATGGATGGCATCGCGTGGACGGAGCGGACAGAAAATCACATCAAGAGAAACGCGATAACAAAAACCGCGATCAGATATCCCGGCCTTCGACCTTCTCGGATAGCGACTTGACGAGATCGGGAACGCGCGCGAGATACGGATTGATCGCAAGCGCCTTGCGAAA
>JAFKES010000171.1 GCA_017308495.1 Afipia sp. | reverse complement strand
CGAGGCCGCCATCAAGGTTGCTCAGCACAATGCGATGGCGCAACGAGGGTTGTATTTTCCGCAAGTGTCCGGAAGCTTCACGCCGTCGAACCAATTGCTGTCCAATGCCGGAAACGGCGTCGCGCCAGGGGGATCGCTGTCGGCGCCGCAAACCCGGTATTCGCTGGTGACCAGCCAGTTGACGGTCAGTTTCGTGCCGGACATCTGGGGCGGCAATTTCCGCGCGGTCGAGAGCCTCGACGCGATCGCCGAGCAGGAATTGTTCCAGCTCGAAGCCGCCTACCTTGCCCTGACCAGCAACGTGGTGACGGCCGCCATCCAGGAAGCCTCGCTGCGCGGCCAGATCGCCGCCACCCAGCGCATCGTGAAGATCGAGCGCAATCTGCTCGACATTCTCAAGCGGCAGTTCAACCTCGGACAGGCCGCCAAGGCCGACGTTCTCGCTCAAGAGGCGGCGCTCGCTCAGGCCCAGCAATTGCTGCCGCCGCTCGAAAAGCAACTCGCACAGCAGCGCGATCTTCTCACGGCCCTCGCCGGCCGCTATTCGGCCGACGAGATCTCCCAAAAATTCGATCTCGCGCATTTCAAGCTGCCGGCCAACCTGCCGGTTAGTCTGCCCGGCAAGATGGTCGCGCAACGCCCTGACATACGCGCGGCGGAAGCCGCCATGCATTCGGCCAGCGCGCAGGTCGGCGTGGCGATCGCAGCGCGGCTGCCGAATATCACGCTGTCCGCCAATGGTGGCTCAACTGCTTACAATCTGGCGCAGAGCTTCACGCCGGGCACCGGCTTCTACACGCTCGCCGCCAGTGCCGCCCAGCCGATCTTCGACGGCTTCACGCTTTATCACAAGCAGAAAGCAGCCGAGGCCGCGCTCGAGCAAGCCGAAGCGCAGTATCGCTCGACCGTCATCACCGCCTTCCAGAATGTCGCCGACGCGTTGCGCTCTCTGCAATCCGATGCCGATGCGCTGAACGCCGCCGTACTCGCCGAACGCACGGCGAAGGCCAGCCTCGACATTGTGCAGAGCCAATTGAATGCTGGCCAAGTCAACCAGCTTGCCGTGCTCAATGCGCAGCAAACCTATCTCACCGCAGCTGTGACGCGGGTGCAGGCCGAGGCCAATCGCCTGTCAGATACGGCCGCGCTGTTCATGGCTCTCGGCGGCGGCTGGCCCGCCGACTGCGTTGGGCACAATTGGCGGCAATGCGCCATGGGCGAGATCGTGGCAGCATCATCGATTCAACTCGTTCCAGCACGCTAGACCGACGAAGGATTGCGCCAGGGAACCGCTTCCACGATCAGTCCATTAGAGTCGCAAACCGTATTTGCATTGAGAACATATGCCGAACAGCAGCGGGATAGACCAACGCCGCCCCTCACAAGGCAACCTGCCTATCTTAAGCTTGGCGGCACTCGGCGTCGTATTCGGCGACATCGGCACCAGCCCGCTCTACACATTCAAGACCGTCCTGAACATGACCGGAAAGAACCCGGATCCTGCGGTCGTTCTCGGGCTGCTCTCGCTCATTCTCTGGACCCTCTTCATCATCACCACCGTGAAATACATCTCGGTGGCCATGCGCATCGACAATGACGGCGAGGGCGGGATTCTGGCCCTGATGTCGTTATTGGGGGTCAAGCGACACCGGCCCGCCATCGTCGCGATCGGCCTCTTCGGCGCGGCGCTGATCTACGGCGATGGAGCCATCACGCCAGCCATATCCGTTCTCTCGGCCCTGGAAGGGCTGGAGATCGTCGCCCCTGCGGTGCAGCCCTACATCGTACCGATCGCCGTCACGATTCTGGTCGCGCTATTTGCGGTTCAATCGAACGGGACCGCGCGGATCGGGAAGACGTTCGGACCGATCATGCTCGTCTGGTTCATCGTCATGGCGCTGATGGGACTTTGGGGAATCCTGCAACACCCTTCCGTGCTTGCCGCGCTCAATCCGCGATATGGGCTGGCATACCTTGTCGCCAATGGAACCATCGGCTTCCTCGTCCTTGGCGGCGTTTTCCTGTGCGTCACCGGAGCGGAGGCGCTCTATGCGGATATGGGACATTTCGGTCGCGGACCGATCCGTTTGTCATGGTTCGCCATCGTATTTCCGGGCCTCATCCTCAATTATGCCGGGCAAGCCGCTCTCGTGCTTGAGGGCGCCCCCACGCACGACAACATCTTCTATCGGCTTTGTCCGCAAATGCTTCTGATACCGCTCGTCTGTCTCGCAACTGTCGCGACGATCATCGCCAGCCAGTCTATTATCACGGGCGCATTCTCGATGAGCCGTCAGGCGATCCAGCTGGGCTGGCTGCCACGCCTCGAGATCCGGCAGACATCGGCCGAGGGATATGGCCAGATCTACGTCGGCACCGTGAACTTCCTGCTGATGGTCGTGACGATCGGATTGACGATCGGCTTCGGCAAGTCAGATAACCTCGCGGCGGCATACGGGATCGCCGTCTCTCTCACCATGCTGATGACATCAGTCTTGCTGTTCATTGCAATGCGTGACGTCTGGGGCTGGAATGTATTTGCAGCAGGCATTGTCGCCGGCTTTTTCCTCATCATTGACGGCGCTTTCTTCGCCGCCAACCTCACAAAGGTAGCCGAAGGCGGATACATACCGTTGTTGATTGCTTCCATAGTCTACGGAGTCATGTGGATCTGGCATCGCGGCGCCGCGGCTGTGCTCGAGCGCATGAGCAGAACGCTGATGCCGATTTCCGACTTCATGGAGGAGCTAAAAACCAGGAACGTTCCAAGGGTACCAGGAACCGCAGTCTTCCTGACCCGAACGGAACGCGATACGCCGCCGGTGCTGCAATGGCACGTCAAGCACAGTCGCGCCTTGCACAGGCATGTCGTGCTCCTGCGTGTGAGGATTTTGCCGGTTCCGTGGCTCGCGCCGGACGAGCGGATCACCGTCCAGCAGGTCGCCTCGGACATTTGGCGGGCACAGGCAAGCTTCGGTTTCATGGAGCGCCCGCATATCCCGGAACTTCTCACCGCGGCCAAAAAGCTCGGCTGCAAGATCGACCTCGACGACATCACTTACTTCGTCGGTCACGAGACCGTGGTCCGTCGAGAAGACCGCAACGGCTTGCCACGCTGGCAAGAAGCGCTGTTCGCAATGATGGAGCGCAACTCAACTCACGTAAGCGATTTCTTCAGCATGCCAAACGATCAAGTCGTCGAGATTGGCCGGCAGGTCGCCATCTGATCGACGGATAAAGACCAGGATGCTCGCGAACCGCCTTCGCTCGACGAGCCCAGCTCTCGAAGGATGAGGCGACGCAGATCGCATAGAACCCTCCAACCTACGCTCCCCTATTCCCACTCGATCATCAATTGGAAAAATAACCATATGATATATCTTCATATTATGAACGGTGAAAAAGGCACTTACCGTCAAAAATACCGTCAAATCTTTGCGCAGAGAAATACCATCAACAAAGTGTCCGATCCACAATTTCAATATAGATGAGCGTATCGTGTAATGCCTTCACGACGAAGCGTTAGCCGCCACAAAATACGCGACCGATACCCCTTCCTACCGCTTAGTCTATGACCACGATGGGATGCCCACGATAGCGAGGCGAACCGGGAAATCTGGAATAGCAAATATGATTGTTTTTGGTGGCTGAAGGTTTTCGTGAACCGTAGACGCTCTCCATGCTGAAAAAGACGCCCCCGTTGGGATCGTTCGCGAAACCGCTATATCCGTTCTGGATCAAGTTCGTCACATCGCCTTCCGCACGATGGACGTTTATATAGCACAATCCTGCAAACTCTTTCACTAGCTGATCGGCGGATGGTCTTTTGCTTGCATCGTAAGCCAGACACCGATCAACAATATCTTGTAGGTTCTCCGCCAGCGGCTTGTACTGAGCGTTAGCGGTCATAAATGTCGGCCACTTTTTTCGTGTCTGATTTTTTACGTTGACCGCAGCCTCCAGATAGACGCCGAAAGGGTAATCTCCTGTAAGCACCTTGAACATCATAGCCCCTAACGACCAAATATCGGCCGCACTTCCAGGATGTTCACCGGGAGACCTAAACATCATCTCGGGCGCCATGTAAGGCAATGCCCCACGAATTGTACCTGAGGTCGATCTCGTAAGATCACCATCTTTGGCAGCCTGAGCGAACACTTCTTCGGTTAACGTCGCAATTCCGAAATCTGTGACCTTCAGTTGATGTAAGTTCACCCCCGGCTCAGCGATTATATTGCTGGGCTTCAGGTCGCGATGGATCACGCCGGCATGATGTGATGCAGCTACGCCTTTCGAAAGGTGATGGAAAACTCTTGCGCCAAGGTGCGGATCGACAGCACCGAATCGACTTAGCTTGGCCTCAAGCGTCTCTCCTGGCACATATTCCTCAATGAGAAAGAGGCGGCCATTTTCTTCGAAATAATCCAACGTTTTGGCGACGTTGTGGTGATTGACCATGGCCGCTATTTTTGCGCTCTGGATAAACCGCTTGTCTGGCTGCCCGGCTTGAGGCGTTTTAAGCGCAACATCGACGCCAAGAAGCTGGTCGGACGCCAAATAGACATCCTGCATTCCCCCGCGGCCGATATGCTTTTGCACGACATATCGTGCGAACACGACATCACCAGGTTTCACGGCATGACTTCCGGATTAGAAACATCGAAAGTCACAAATCGCCGATTCTGCCCAGCCCCTCCAAACGTAATGACACAACAGCCAGGAACAAGGGCTCCTGCTCGTGCGACGGTATTGTTCAAGGAGACAGCCCCAGTTGCACTCGCAATCTTAAAATCGAAGCCGTCATATTCGACGGTCAGCGATCCAACGGCTCCGGCATTCAATGTAATTTTGCGGTTCTTGCGATCCAATTGGTGTGCCTTTCCATCCATAACGACCAGCGCGCGATGTTCATTCTCTAGCAGATGCCTCGCCAAAAGAGTTTGAACATCAGCCATCCGTGGGCGCTTCGTCTGATCAGTACGCAAGCAATTGTGGATCAGTGTGATAACGTCCGGCTGGAGACCAGAAAGCATAGGGCTCAGGGCGGCAAGAGACACAGCTTGCGGCGGCCGATATGCAAGCTCCTTCGGAGCATCCTTACTTAAAAGCGCCAGTGCCGTAGCACCAAATGCGTATACATCGATGGAGTGATCAAAACTTACGGTCTGGTCTTTCCATAATTCCGGCGCCATAAAGACAGGTGTTCCGATGATATTACGTGTTTTTGCATCATCATGTGAGCGCGCCAACCCAAAATCAATTATCTTTATAACACCCTCTTTATCTACACGAATATTGTTCGGTTTAATATCGCGGTGGATGACACCAGCATCGTGAATGTCCTTAAGACCGCAAGCAATCTGCCAAAGAACATTGAGATAATCCCTCCCCGCTTTGAAGGAAGCCACCTCCAGATTCTTACCGTCAATGAATTCGAGAACAATCGCCTTTTCCGATTTCCCTCGATCCGATAGCTCAATAATATCGAAAAGCTGAACAACGTGCTTAGAGCGGAGCTTAGCTAGCGCCTTCTGCTCATCCAGAAGTCGCCGCTCCGCGATTCCGACCTGTAAGCGTTTAATTATGACACGTCGTTGCAAATGAGAGTCGATACATTCAATTATTTCACCCATCCCGCCTGCTGAGGTGGCGCCATTAGGTTCGTACCTACCGGCTATTTTCATCTGCATCACCCGTGCTTGAGGATTGCTCAATTTGGATTTCTAGTTGGACATCCTCTTTCTGCGGGCTCGGCTTCTTAGCTTTCTTCGCTTTTTTCGAAGGTGATTTTCCCTTTGAGCGCTCGGCTTTTGGATCGCGCGGAGGCGCGGAATCAACCGGTAAGGTCGTCGGCTTTTCGGAATGGAAAGCGCTCGGAGTTCTATCGTTCTCTGAAATCTCGTCCCTAATCCATATTGCTGCTAACGACCCAAACGAATCCCATAATTGGATTCCACTGTCTCCGCCCGAACGGAGCTTCTCGGCGAGAGACTGCAAATCAACCATTGCGGAGGACGCATTGTCGGGCGCTCCGCACCATCGAGCCAGTGCCGCGAGTCTCTCAGCAGCCGACTTCAATTCTGAGACATGCGAAAGCACAGCCTCTAGTGTCCCTGATTCAATGAAATGAATACCGTCGGTAGTGACAGCCAAATTTTTGAGACTCATCGGGATTGAACGAACATGTGGCTGCATACCCTCGCCCATTCCAACAAATTGCAAAAGATCTCTGCCATGCCCGCCAACTGCTTCCGCAAGCGAATCGTCACGAGTTAACCGTTCAACATTCGAACCTGCACCAAAAGCATAAATTCTACTGTCACCAATATTGACGATGAACGGATGGAGGTCTTCATCCAACAAAACAGCCGATAGTGTCGCTCCGCCCTTACCTTCGGCAAACTTAAAAACCTCATCATTGGCATATTCAATGGCCGCGGACGCTCTTCTCTGAAGGTCGTGCGTCCGATACAGTGTCAGCGCATAAAAGAAGCTCGACAACGCTAAGGTTGCGCACTTCCCCCCATCGCGCATACCGCCCATCCCGTCCACAACCACAACGGCAATCAAGGGGCGCGCGCCGCCGGTCCTTGATCCAATCCGCAAAGCGGCAACACGGTCCTGGTTCTCCGAGCGCTGCAAACCGATGTCAGTTGCAAGGACAATGGGAAGGTCAAAACATTGCGTGACGGACCGGTCTGGGCCAGTTCTCGACAACCAAGCTGCGATCTTTTCCTGAAATTGATTCATCCTAGATCCTGCAACAGGGAAGCATTGGATAGGCCACAAACCAGCAAGCGCAATGTCCTTTATCGTCTTCGATCAGTTCCGTTGTCATTCTCGGGTCAGCAATATCTTTAGATCTGGATCGAATGACGCGAGCTGCCGGATATCGACATCACCTGTCACAACGACAAGGTCCCTCTCCTTCGCCTGAGCACATATCCAAAGATCGTTCTCGTCAATCTGTAGTCGTTTAGCCGAACCGACCTCGACCCAATCTTCTATCCAGCGCTGCATCTTCTTGCCCGCTCTACGCTGGACTTGCCCCGCCAAGCGCACTTTAAGTTCGGCATAAACCTCACTCGTGTGCCGCGTCAGATCCAATGATGCATACTGACGAACGACGCTGAGACGCTGTCTATATTCAGCTAACCTCTTGCTCCCTTGAAGCTCAGCGAAGCGAATACCGTAGTCCAACTCTGCTAGAGTTATAGCAGAAACTAATTTGGCAGCTTCTGTCGGAAGCCCGCCCACAACAGTTGCAGCCCCCGTATGGTGCGGGTGATCCTCATTGAGGTAGGCTGACAAGGCCGACGTATCGAGGAGATACCCGCTCACAAGACCTCACGGAAGAAAAGGAGCCGCGCCAGCGGCTTCGTCTGATGGCAGGGGTTTCAGCTTTTGCTGCGGCCAATTTCCACGTGCCCGTTCCAAAACTCCGCTTCTGATCTCCTTCAAAGACAGCGCAGGGTCGTCTAGTGACACGGACCACGGATGCCAGTTGTGAGCGACCGGCCGGTTCGCCCCGGTGAACGACGCGAGAAGCGAGCGCGTCAAACGTGGGGGTAGATCATAAGCCTCAAGAACGATTGAATCGATCTGATCGAGCACGCGCGAAAAACGATCTTCACTACGGAGCGCAACCTTCTCGTTCAGAAGTGTGGCATATGCGCGGGCAAGTTCGCCCAGCTCAGGTGGAAGAGAGGCAGGAAGCGGCACATTGAGAAGTGACCTGATTCGAAAACGCTTTTCAGTCGAATGATCCGCCATATACGCATTTGCGATCGGTCCATTGAGGACGGCAGCGAGGGCGTCAAGATCGGTGGCGCGGTCTTTTGGCCAAAGCCCAACGAACTGTTGTGACGCAAAAAGCCCGTCCCGGTCTACGACCGCTGCGAGCCGCCAATTGCTACGGCTGAGGCGCGCAGCGTTGCAGAGAATTTTGGGAGATGCCCACGGTAAGCTTCCGCCTCCGTAAAGGTTTTGAGGGTTGATATCGAGCCACGTTGTAGGACCATGCACGAACTGGCGATAATCATTTGCACGCAGTAAACCCTGTGCTCGGTTAGGGCCCGGCCGATCCGAACCTGCGCTACTCTGCCGACCATCGTTCCACCGCAGCCCCCAATGTCCCTCGACGAAATCGCCAAGGCGAGGCAATGCAGCGAGACGTTTCCATAAAGGCCCTAGCGGTGGAATCCATAAAGCAGCAGTTTCGACTTCCGCCGCACTGCGGACTTCCTCCCGCGACCGTGATGGCAAACCGGTAAAAGCGAAGGAACGACGATCACCGTCATCGACCTCGCTTGAGCGGACGATCTGAGGTTCGTTGGGTTGGCGATGATCGCGCGCGATCAACAGGGCAGACTCAACTTGCGAGACTTTGAAGACGCCATCCGGCAGCGAGACGAGTTCGACCTCCCGGTAAAGCTGCTCAACCGCGCGCCGTTGCTCGCGATATGCCCTATCCATCAGAAAAGCACGAGGGAGAACAAAGCCCAACGCCTTCGGTGCGGACCGAAGCGTTAAGGCTAGAACAGCCTCGGCGCGCGCTCCACTGATTGCTGAGACCTGAGGATAAAGTACGCGCTCGTTGCTGTTAAAAATTTCGAATGGCGGATTGCACAGAACTACATCGGCCTCCGCCAATCTGGTGGATAAATTATTATCTTTGAACAGATCAGTATTCTCGATCTTCCAACCATTCTTATTGGGATAGTCCGCAAGGATCAAAGAAAGGACAGCGACCTCACAAGCGAATGCATCAATTTCACTTCCCTTGATCCTCTTGACTAAGAGATCATGGCGCTGCCGATCTGTCCAATTATGAGGAAGCCCCTCTCTAAGATGACGCAGAGCAGAGACGAGAAAAACACCGGCTCCTGCAAAAGGCTCATAAACTTTTGGAGGCTCAATTGCATCTCGCCAGAGATCGAGACGACCGACAACATATTCGGCCACATGTCGTGGTGTGCTGTGCGTACCATAAATACGCCGCGTCTCCGGCGTAACCAACGTATTTTCATATACAAAGGCAAGATCATCTGCGGAGATGTTGGAAACATTCAATCCACCGCGCAGGATATCCCAGGCAGTAGATAGTTTGCGACCCACGGCATCCGCAGAAAATGGATCAGTAAGCCCGTAGAAATTTCCGATACCGGCCAAAACAGAGCGGACGTCATCCTTGTTCCAAGTCGCACTCGCGCGATGTTCGCGATCCGTCAGAATCTTAGCGGCAACGAGCCGGAAAACCCCTTGAAACATTGCCTTATCGTCATCCGCAACGCCGGCATCTCGCGTTGCCGCAAGCGTTTCATTCAGCAGCCTGTCGAGTTTCTCGTGAATCTGCCCCTCGATTGCCGGCATAAGGCCGATATCGACAAAATCGAGTTGATAAGCGGAATTGAAACGGCCGATCGATTTCGCTCTATGGATGGAATCAGGGTTCCAGGTGCCTCGACGTGCTTCGAAAAGCCTGTCGAGCGCATCCAGCGAAGCACGCTCGATCAGACGAGGTGGGCCATCTGCATAGACCTGCCAGACGGACACCATCTCCGCCTCGACCACGAAAAAAAGTGGCGCACCCAAATCACGGAAGCCGCGCACAAGGACTTCCGCACCATTTGTCTGCACCTCAGCAGCACCGAACGCCGCCGATCGATAAGACGGAGGCGTTTGCGTAAAGACGGCAAGCGGCGCTCGTCGCGTGGTGGGCTCCCCAGGTGTGGTTAGCGCGCTAAAAGGATAATCACGCACAATCGCGTCCGAGCGATAACCAAGACGTTCTGTCTCTTTAGCGATCCGATCAAGGGCAGCGATCATCGGCGCCTCCTTGAAACAACAGCGACAGGCGGAAATGCTAGACTTGATTGCACCTCAATGTCGGCGGCAAGAAGCCGCTCGCGCAGTTCGCGAATGACAGGTTCCATCGGAATTACAACCGCAGGCTCTTCACCTGGAAATGAAGCGCCCTGCTCGATGAGAGATACGCGCCCAGACTTGAAGAACAACACAGCGGATAAGCGCTCAAGCTGAGGCCAAGCTTTTTGTTCGCACAGCGCATAGAGTTGAGAAGCCAAAGGAGCCAATCGGCCAATCGATACGCCGCCGAAGTCAACTGCTCGCTTGGCAATGGCTGTTGCCACCAGTTCACTTGGCCCGAAGCAAGGGCTATGGCCCGCTACCGCTGATAGTGCGGGCAGGTCCCTTTTCCAATACCTGAACGTCTCCTTCGTCAAACCAAGAGCGTCCCGGAACTGTCCCGGAGTATATCGAATCGCCAGAGCACGCTCCAAAGTGTTGTTTACAACACTTTATCATGGGCCAGGCCAGCGGTCTACTCCGCGCGTCGCGCTTTCGCGAACGCGCGATCCGTTGCGATGAACCGCTCCAGCATCGGCACAACCAGCTTCACCGGGTCGGAAGCTGGCTGACCCGTCTCGCGGGCCAGCACTTCGGCATAGGCGACAAGATCGCGATGGAGCGACGCAGGCAGCTCCGTTGTGATCTTCACGGGCTTGTCGTCGGCGATGGGACCGAGTTTCAGTTTGGCCATGGTCAACCTCTGTAGGGCTCGAATACAAGGTCGCGGGTGACGATGACGCGTATGGGATATCCCGGCCGGATGGTCAGCGTCGGCGCGACGTTGAGCTGGCGGCGGATGATCTGCTGCCCCGCATCGTTGATGGTGTCCTGAGCACCGTTGCGGATGGCGCGCAACAGCCGGTCGTCGTCATCGACGGCCAGCTCCGCGCCGACGGAAAGCAGCGTCGAGAGGCCGGCGGCCTTGGCGAGATCCCACCAGTGATAATCAACGCCGTCCTCAAGACCGGCATAGCCTTGCGTGTCCGCGCCCGGCTGGCGTTCGAGAACGATCGAGCGACTATTGGGGAGGATCAGCCTGTTCCAGACAAGCAGCACGCGACGCTGACCGAACTGCACGTTGTTGTCGTACTGCCCGATGATGCGCGTACCCTGCGGCACGAGCAGGATGCGGCCGGTCGGGCTGTCGTAGATGTTCTCGGTCACTTGCGCGGTGATCTGGCCCGGCAGATCGGAACGGATGCCGGTAATCAGCGCGGCCGATATGACGGCTCCGGCCTGAAGGACATAAGGAGACGCCGGCGGCATGACGCGATCGGACGACGTGGTGCGGCGATCGACGGCGGCGTTGAGGAAAGCAAGCTGCTTGTCCTGCGCGGTAGGCTGACCGGATTGACCATTGAGGCCCGCGAGGTCGAGGCCGGTCAGGTTCGGCATCGTCGTGCCTCCCGGCGTGCCGGCCGGATTCGTGGTGCGTGCCTTGGTCTGGAAAAACACCTTGCTGACGCGCGCGGCTTCTTCCTCGGCGAGCCGGCGTTCCTCGGCACGATCGACCGTTGGCGTTACGATCGTGGGCGGCACGACGGGCTGACCACGGTTCTGCGCGTTGACAATGGGCCGACCGAGATCGCCCGGCAGCGCGGGACCGAGAACCGGGCCGGTGTAGTCGCGCGGTAATCCGGCAAGACCATCGGCGGTCTGCCGGTTGTCGGTCGAATAGAGTTCTTCGCCACCCTTGCCGGCGTCACGGGTCTGAAGCGCATAGATCAGCGCGCCGCCGATCCCGACCAGGGCGACGGCACCGACGCTCACCAGCACCTTGCGCGACAGGCGCGTGACACGCGGCGGTTCGGCGCGAAGCCGCATCGGCCCGGCGTTGTTTCCGGTATCGGTCATGACGATGGCCTCCCGTCGGTACGGACAATCCTGACGATTTGCTGTTGCTTGCCGCTGCCAAGACGCAGCTCGGCCGCGCCGAACAGGCGATCGACGATCAGGATGTTGTGGTAGATGCGGCTGTTGACGATCTGCGCTTCGCCGTCCGCGCCGATGACGAAGATCGGCGGCATCTCGCCCTGCACGATGCCGCGCGGAAACTCGACATAGACGCGGCGGCCGTCGTCATAGACGGCGATCGGCTTCCACGGTGGCGTGTCGCCGGTGAGCCCATAGCGATAGTTGCGCGCTGCCGCGGCCGGAATGACCGGCGTTGCGGGAATGCTGCCGCGCTGCCCCGCCCGCGGCTGCGGATAGGCCCAGGCGACGGCGGGCATATAGGGCTTCTCCCCGGAGCGCAGCTCGATCATGTAGACGCGCCGGTCGGTCGTCACGATGAGATTGGTCGTGATGTCGGGGCGCGTCGGCTTGACGAGGATGTGGACGCGGCGCGTCGTACCGCTGCCGCTTTCCGTATCGCCGATGACCCAGCGCGCCGTGTCACCGGCCGCGATCGGTCCCGCGCCGGTCAGGCTCTCGCCTGCCTCCAATGCAATGTCGGTGATCTGGCCGGGCGCGGCATAGACCTGATAGAGCGCGCCATCGCTCCACGGATAAATCTGGATCGCATTGTAATAGCCTTCGCGGTGCGGCTGCACACGGGCGGCAGCATTGGCGTTCTCGACGCGGCCGACCGGCGTGCCGGCCGCCGTGCCACCCTTCGCCGGCGTCCAGGCCGGAGGAATGTGCAATGGCCTCAGTCGATCGTCGGTGACGGATGCGGGCACGGCCGGCAGCGGCGGCACATCGGCGTCGTAGCTGATTTGCGGCGGCTTGTAGGTGGCGCAGCCTGCCAGCATCGTCGCCGAGAGCAGAACGACCGCGATTGTGGATTTACGGAGAGACGTAGTCTCGCAACCGGAATTGCGCTGAGGCAGGAATCTGCTCATTGGCTCATCTCCCGCGACCAGTTGATGGCGTTGACGTAGATGCCGAGTGGATTGGCCTTCAGTCGTTCCGCATCGCGCGGCGGCTGGATCGCGATGGTGAGGATCGCGGTCCAGCGCTCGGTGGTGGAGAGCTGGCCGTTTTCGTAGTGGCGTTCGGTCCAGGCGACGCGGAAGGAATCCGCCGACGCACGGATGACGCTGGAGACTTCGACGGCGATCTGCTGCTTGCCGACCTTGGCAAAAGGATCGTTGGCACGGGCGTAGTCGTTGAGCGCCGCGGCGCCGCGATCGGTGGTCCAGTCATAGGCGCGGAGCCAGTTTTGCCGCACGATGATCGGATCGGCCGGGATCGAGCGAACCTGCTCGATGAAGCGCGCCAGATGCCACGCCACTTGCGGATCGGTCGGGCGGTAGTCGGCCGTTGCCGCTGCGATGGCCTGCGCCTGGCCGAGCTTGTCTACCTGCACCACCCACGGCACGACTGTCCCGCGCGCGGATTGCCAGACCAGCGCCGACGCGAAGCCGGCCGACAAGATCAGCGATCCAAAGGCCATGAGCCGCCAGTTTTTCGCCTGCACGCGGGCTGAACCAATACGGTCATCCCAGACCTGTGCGGCGCGCTGATATGGCGTTTCGGGTTGTGGGGTCTTGCCGTAATGCGTGGCGGGTCGCCTGAACAGATTCATGAGCGGTCACTTTCGGAGAGGTTGACGGAAGAACCGGAGCCATGGCCGTCGCCGGAGCGCAGGGCGTGGGCGGCGGTCTGGACGGCATGGCTGGCATGGCTGGCATGGCCGGATCGGCGCATCCGCTGCGCCCAGCCAGGCGGCGTGCCCGTGGCCTGTGAGGATGCGGAAGCACCGTCGTCGGCGCTGGCGACCGTGCCCATGGTCGAGGAGCCGCCGGTTGCGCCGAAGCCGGATTTGACGCCTTCGGAAAAATTGGATTTGACGCTTCCCGCGGCGCGGCGCAGCGGCGATGTGGCCGCACCGCCAGCAGCACGCGCAATGCCACCGAGACCGGAGGCAACACCGGACGCGCCGGACTGGCCGAACGAGCCGAGGCTGTAGGCGGCGGACGCCGCGCCGGCTGCGGTCGCGCCACCGCGCAAGGCGGCTGCACCTCCAGATAATGCGGCGGCTCCACCTCGTGCGGCCAGCATTGCGCCGCCGCCGGCGGCAAATGCCGCACCGCCAACGGCAAGCCCCGTTCCCATCGCCGCGCCAGCGCCGAGTTGCGGGCCACCCGAGACAAGGCCGGATGCAATGCCGGGGCCGAAGATGCCGAGCCCGACTAGCGAAAGTGCGGCGAGCACGATCGCCATGGCGTCGTCGATGGTCGGCGTGACGCCGCCGAAGCCGCGCGTGAACTCGCTGAACAGCGTCGAGCCGATGCCGATGATGACGGCGAGCACCAGAACCTTGATGCCGCTGGAAATCACGTTGCCAAGCACGCGCTCGGCCATGAACGACGTTTTGCCGAACAGACCGAACGGGATCAGCACGAATCCAGCGAGCGTGCTCAATTTGAACTCGATCAACGTGACGAAAAGCTGGATCGCCAAAATGAAGAAGGCGAGGATAACCAGCGCCCAGGCGAATAGCAGGCACGCGATCTGAATGAAGTTCTCGAAGAACGCGACCCAGCCCATCAGGTCGGAAATGGATTCGAGCAGCGGCCGCGCGGCGTCGAGGCCAGTCTGCGCCACCTTGCCGGGCCGCATCAGATCCTGTGAGGAAAACCCTGTGCCGCTCGCCTTCAGGCCGAGACCGGCGAAGCTGTCGAAGACGATGCGCGCCAGGTTGTTCCAGTTGCCGATCAGGTAAGCGAACACGCCGACGAACAGCGTCTTCTTGACCAGCCGCGCGATAATGTCGTCATCCGCGCCCCAGCACCAGAACAGAGCGGCCAGGGTTAGGTCGATGACGATCAGCGTCGTGGCAATGAATGCCACTTCGCCGCCGAGCAGGCCGAATCCGCTGTCGATGTACCGCGTGAACGTCGCGAGGAAATTGTCGATGACGCCGGAGCCGCCCATCAGCGTGCCTCCGTCGTCGTGTTCGACGCCGACGGCGCAGGCGTGCGGCCAAGGAAGCGGTCGCGCATTTTTGCCCATGTGCGCAGGCATTCGGGATCGTCGGCCGCTTGCTGTCCAAGCTGCTGGCACCGGCGCTGGCTCTCGCGCAGCGGATCGCGTTCGGGCTCAAGGGCGCGCGCCGATGGCGATGCCGGCACGTCTTCCTTGCGCGTCATCTCGACCACGGTTGCGGTGATCGCGATGGCGATGAACACGACAGCGCCGAGACGCGCCAGCATCTTGCCGTCCATGACGTTGCTCCCCTTCTGGCCTCAATTGCCGAACATGCGGGCATTGCCGGGCGTGTAGCTCGCGCCCGGCGTCAGGAAGCGGCGGCGCTGCTCGCGGCCTTGTTCGGCCGCGGCCGCTCGCTCGGCCTGTGTCAGCGCATCGGCGCGGCCGTTGGCCGAAACGAGCGCCACAAGGTCGGAGAGCTGCTGCGATTGGAGGGCGAGCAACTGGTTGCCGGCCTGCGTTGCCTGCAACGCTCCGGTCGCACCCTGGCTCTGGCTGACGAGGTTCGACATTTGCGTGCGGTTGGTGTCGATGTTGCCGACGACACCGGCCTGCACGCGCATGGCGTCCTGCAAGGAACCGACCGTGTTCTGCCAGCGCGAGCGCGCGTCGGCGACAAGCTGCCGGTCGCTCGCCGACATGGAGACGTTGGCGTATTTTTGGGCAAACATCTGGTCGATCTGCTGCACGTCGAAGGCGATGTTCTGCGCCTGGCCCAAGAGTTGCTGCGTCTTCTGAACCGACTGTTGAAGCTGCTGGAGCGAGGAGAATGGCAGGCTCGCCAGATTGCGCGCCTGATTCATGAGCATCTGCGCCTCGTTCTGAAGCGACGTGATCTGGTGTTTGATCTGCTCCAGCGCCCGTGCCGCCTGAATGACGTTCTGCGCATAGTTGGAAGGGTCGTAGACGATCTTCCACGCATGGGCCGGAGAGATCATCATCGGGGAAA
>JAFKES010000170.1 GCA_017308495.1 Afipia sp. | reverse complement strand
GGCGGCGTCGCCGGCCGCCGCCGCGGTGCGCGCGCTCGATATCACGGCGCTCAAGCGCAGCGACGTGACGCTGGAGAGCCGGCTCGGCTCCGAGCAGACCGCCGCGCTGCTGGCGCTGCTCGGGCTCGACCGGATCGCCGCAGCGGCGAGCGGCCCGGCGCGGTTCGAATCCTCCCTCAAAGGCGTGTGGGGCGCGCCGTTGCAGGTCACCGCGACGCTGGCGGGCGCGGGGATCGACGGCGGCGTCGCGGGCACCGTCGATCCCGCTGCCGATCCGTTTGCAGCAAGTCTCAATGTCACGTTGCGCCGCGCTGATCTCTCGCCGCTGCTCGGCCCCAAGGCGGGCGTCATGCCGCTGCGCGATGTATCGCTCGCGACCCAGCTCGGCATCGCCGGCAATGCCTTCACCTTCGACAATCTCGATGGCGCGGTCGGCGGCTCCCGCGTGCACGGGCGGGTGGCGCTGACACGGGGTGACGAGACCGGCGTCGATGGCCAGATCGCGATGGATTCGCTGGATGTCGCCCCCGTCGCCGCGATTGCGTTCGGCGCGGCGGGCCGCGATCCCTCGGCGCCGCTGGAGCGCGGCTGGATGCGGGGCTGGCGCGGACGGCTCGCGTTCGAGGCTGCGCGTGCCGGGCTGCCCGGCGGCAGCGAATTGCGCCCGGTGCGCGGTGCGATCAGGGGCGACGGCCAGTCGCTGGTGCTGGAGGACGTCAGGGCCGGCCTTGGCGGCGGCGAGGTCACGTTTGATCTCGACGCGCGGCAGAGCGCGCAGAACGATGGCGCGGGCACCTCGTTCAATGCGCGCGTGCAAGCGTCCGGCGTCGACGGCGCGGCGTTGCATTATCGCGGCCTCGCGATGCCGTCAGGGCAGGTGGCGTTGCAGATGACGCTGGCGGGGCAGGGCCGCAGCGCCTCCGGACTGGCGGGCGCGCTGTCCGGCGCGGGCACGCTGACGCTGAGCGACATGCGCATTCCGGGTCTCGATCCGCGCGCCTTCGAGGTTGCGCTGCGCGCCGGAAACAGCGGGCAGCCGACCGACAACATCAGGCTGAAGGATATTGTGGAGCCGGTGCTGTCCGCAGGCGCGGTGACGGTGCCGTCGGCGCAGATCCCGTTCGCCATCCGCGACGGTCGTCTGCGTGTCGAGACCGTGACGCTGGATGCGCCGCGCGCCCGCATCGCTCTCGCCGGAGGCTATGACCTGCCGGCGGACCAGATGGATCTGCGCGCCATCATGTCGCCGGTGACGACCATGCCGCTCAACGGCCGTCCGGAGATCCGCATCGATCTCAACGGTTCGCCGGACCGGCTGTCGCGGACGCTCGACGTGGCGGCGCTGTCGTCGTGGTTGGCCATGCGCGCCATCGACCGCGAAACGCGCCGGCTCGATCAGCTTGAGCACGGCGGTGCGCCGTCTCCGGAGATGGATGAATTGTGGGACGATCCCGTGCCCGCGATGGATCCGATCCCGTCACCGCAGGTGAAGGTTCCTGCGCGCGATCCACGTCGTAAAGCGCCCGCCGCAAAGGCGCCGCCGCGCGCTCCGTCGCCGCAGGCCGCGAATCCGCCGACGGCGCGCGCCCCCAATTCGCCGGCAGGTGGCGCGACGCTCGCGCCCCTCCCGCCGCCGATCGACATCCGGCCTGCGCCCGGCGCGTTGCGCGCCACGCGGCCGCCTTCGACGACGGGAGCGTTCTGATTATCGCGCCGTCGAGATCGCCGGGGACGACTGCCGCTCGCCGATGAACATCGACGTGACCGCGCGGGTGCGGAAGTGATCGAGCACGAACAGCCGGATCGCCGACGACAGGTTGCCGGTCCTGCGGTCGCGGTCGATGGTATCGATCTGCGTCGACAGCGTGAGGCCCCGGCGGCTCGCGATCTCGCGCAGGCTGATCCAGAACGCATCCTCGAGGCTGACGCTGGTCTTGTGCCCGCCCACCACCACCGAGCGTTTCACCACGGCGAATTCCTTGACGTTTCGTGCCGGGGTTGCCGCGTCTGCACGGGTACCGGTGGTTCCGATCATGTCGTGGCGCATCAATTTTCTCCGTCGATCTTTGGTTCGGGCACACGTCCGCCTTCGGCGAGACTGCATCTCGCCGGCGTTCGATGCCGAACGTGGGTGTGAACGTCAGATCAGCACACCGCACGAAGCAGGATTCAGCCTGCTCCTGTGAGCGCCTGGGCGCTTACTCTGCGGTTGGTCTCGAATCGTTTCAGATTCGCGACACAGGGGCATGATACCTCGCCCCGGTCACCTGAAACATTCGGGTGAAAACCTAGGCCGGAATCAACATGGGAGGTGTCGCATCCGGCGATTTACGGATGCGGGCTTTCCGCATGCACGCGCGTGCTGTTGGTTCCCGCCGATGGAACCGCGCGCGAGCGGAAGTAATCCAGCACGAACAGTCGGATCGCCGAAGACAGATTGCCCTGCTGGCGGCCGCCGTCGATTTCGCCGACGAGTTCCGACAGCGTGAGGCCTCGCGTCGAGGCGATTTCCTTCATGCCATTCCAGAAGGCTTCTTCGAGGCTGACGCTGGTCTTGTGGCCTGCGACGACAATGGAGCGTTTGACGACAGGCGATTTCATGCGGAGGTCTCGTTATCGATGCGATGCTGGTCGAGAAGGCTGGCGGCGTGTTGTTTCTGAAGATCGTCGCGCGCGCGTTCTTCTTTGGTGCGTCCGAAGCGGGCGCGGTTCGCCTGGGCCTGCTTTGCGGCGTCGTCGCGCGCGATGCGCTTTCTGGCCTGTTTCAGGTTGATCAGGTCGCCCATCAACACCTCCATCTTCCCGGGACGCTTCCGGCGGGCTCACACACATGGGTTGTGCGAGGCTGTCTTCTCCGGATCACATCTGGATCCGTTCCTTCGCGCGGCTCGTTCGCTGTCATCTGCTCCCGCGCGCGGCCGGAGCCTGCAAAAACTAGCATGCGGCATGGGGCCGAGGGTAGCTGATCGAGGCTTGAGTGCGGGGGTGCGACGACATGTCTCTTTGCATGCAGGCCCGCAAATTCGGGGATTTTACCCCGGATGCGTCATTTTGTCGGGCCTCACCAGCCGATCGAATTCGGCTTCGGTGACGAAGCCGAGACGTAACGCCTCTTCTTTCAGCGTCGTGCCGTTGGCATGCGCGGTCTTGGCCACCTTGGCCGCGTTGTCGTAGCCGATCTTCGGCGCCAGCGCCGTCACCAGCATCAGCGAGCGCTCCATCAACTCCTTGATGCGCTTCTGGTCGGCGCGGATTCCCGTCACGCAGTGTTCGGTGAACGAACGCGCCGCGTCCGCCATCAACTGGATCGATTGCAGCATGCAATGCGCCAGCACCGGCTTGTAGACGTTCAGCTCGAAATGTCCCTGGCTGCCGGCGACGGTGATCGTGGTGTGATTGCCGAAGATCTGGCAGCACACCATGGTCATCGCTTCGCACTGGGTCGGGTTGACCTTGCCCGGCATGATCGATGAGCCGGGCTCGTTCTCCGGCAGGATCAGTTCACCGAGACCCGAGCGCGGCCCGGAGCCGAGCAGGCGGATGTCGTTGGCGATCTTGAACAGGCCGGTGGCGATCGAATTGATCGCGCCGTGCACGGACACATAGGCGTCGTTCGAGGCCAGCGCCTCGAACTTGTTCGGCGCGCTGGTGAAGGGCAGGCGGGTGATCGCCACCACTTTCCGCGCGAACAGTCTGGCGAAGCGCGGCTTGGCGTTGAGGCCGGTGCCGACGGCGGTGCCGCCCTGCGCCAGCGGATAAAGCTCCTTCACCGCAACGCGCAGCCGGGCGAGGCCACTCTCCATCTGCGCCGTATAGCCGGAGAATTCCTGGCCGAGCGTCAAGGGCGTCGCGTCCTGGGTATGGGTGCGGCCGATCTTGACGATCTTCGCGAATGCCCTTTCCTTGGCGCGCAGCGCCTTCGCCAGCACGGTGAGGGAGGGAATGAGATCGTGGACGATGCGCTCGGCGGCGGCGATATGCATCGCGGTCGGGAACGAATCGTTGGACGACTGGCTCATGTTGACGTGATCGTTGGGATGCACCGGCTTCTTGGTGCCGGGCACGCCGCCGAGCAACTCGCTGGCGCGGTTGGCGATTACCTCGTTGAGGTTCATGTTGGTCTGGGTGCCGGAGCCGGTCTGCCAGACCACCAGCGGAAAATTGCCGTCGAGGTCGCCGTCGATCACCTCGCGCGCGGCGCGGGCGATGGCGCGGGCGCGGCGCTGGTCGAGCAGGCCGAGGTCGCGGTTGGTCTCGGCGGCGGCGAGCTTGACAATGGCCAGCGCGCGGATGATCGGCGCCGGCATCCGCTCGTTGCCGATCATGAAATTATGCCGCGAGCGCTCCGTCTGCGCGCCCCAGTAGCGATCGGCGGGAACCTCGATCGGCCCGAACGTGTCGGTTTCAGTCCGTGTGGTTTTTTTTGGTGCGGCCATGATGGGTCCCGTGCGAGGTTCAGTGAATCGGACGCGTGTCATCCGTGGGGACACGGATGTGCGCTGGCGAAGCTTATGACTCCGTCAAGCCGGAACACAACCGCTGCGCCGGGCGAACCCGGCGCGTATCGCGGCGCATCGTCTGGAACCTATCGAAACCGGCGGCGGCCGCGCTGGATTACTTCTTCCGGAAGCGATCGAGCCGCACCACTTCCGCGCCTTCGCCCTGCCTCGTTGGCTCGTCGCCAGTCTCCGCGGCATTTTCGGCCGCGGCCGGAGCAGGAGCCTCTTCCGCCGGCGTCGCCGGTGCAGCCGCAGCCTCCTCGGTCGGCTCGAACTGCAGTCCGAACTGCACCGAGGGATCGAAAAAGCTTTTGATGGCGCTGAACGGAACGACGAGGCGCTCCGGAATTCCGTTGAAGGACAGCCCTACTTCGAAGCGGTCGTCGGTCACCACCAGATCCCAGAACTGGTGCTGCAGGATGATGGTCATTTCCTGCGGGTACTGCGACAGCAGGCGTGGGGAGATTTTCACCCCGTCGGCCGTGGACAGGAAAGTGATATAGAAGTGATGCTCGCCCGGCAGCCCGTGCTCGGCTGCGTCGGTCAGCACCTGGCGCAGCACGCCGCGCAGGGCGTCCCGCGCGAGAACATCGTAACGAATATGATCGGTCGCCATGACAATGTCCGTGCTGTGGCCGTATGCAACAAATTACGAAAACGGTTTCGGGGCGGAATGCTCCGACTCGCTGCCTCGTGTCCTGAATCCGAAGTTCGCATCATTTCGCAGCTTGCTCCATAGCGAACTTCGGATTCAGCCGCTCATGGCTCGCAGGTCAGCACCCGCGTGCGCCCCAGATCGCAGAATTTCCCCGGCCGCCAAGCCCCCTCCCATCCGGATTGCGGTGGACAGAACGGCGGAATCACGGCTGCGGTGAAGGTCAAAGTGCTGCGGTGAAAGTCAAAGTGGAGGCTTCTGTTGCCAGGTGCCTCCGAACCCCGCCTAGAGGGGCTTATTCCCCTAGGACTTTAAGTCGGTATTTCAAACCGCGTTACGCAGCCTGAGCAACCGGAGCATAGTTGTCGTTTGCAACTATTGAGTAGCCCGATAACGGCGGAACCATACCGAGAAAAAACACGCCCTTTACGCCCTCGTCGATCCTGTTTCGCCCCCGCCGGAGCCCGTCCCGTCATGCGGGATGTGGAAAAGCGGGCTCTGGTGGAGGCGCCGGGTGCTGCCCCCGGGTCCGAATGGTTTATTGCGACGGCCATTTATTTCCATAGCCGGCGAACCGGCCCACTCAATATAGGGGGCAACGTTCCCTGACGGAAGACCCTCGCGACGCCCCATGCCGCTTTGTCTGGGGGCGGGGGGGCGGGTGTGCCCACGCGCTTTCCGAACGATGGTGGCCGGCTGTCGGATATCCGAAGCTTGGAATGCGGTGTGCAGTCCGTTCACTTTTGCTGGCATCGTTGGACGAAAGTCGATAAGCAAAGACCGGTATCAGGGGCATCCCCGTATGGGATCAAGAGCAGACCGGGCATAAGCTCGTAATAAAAGGGGGACGACGACGATGAGCGAAGCGCCGGACAGCGCCGCGGCAGGGGCCTCGCGAGGCCTGATCAAGGGGCCACAGGATTTTTACGGCGGCCTCGTGCTGGTCGCCATCGCTTTGTTCGCTCTGTGGGCGTCGAGCGATCTGCAGGGCATGCGTGGCTTCTCGTTCGGTCCCGGTACCGCGCCGCGGATGTTCGCCTATCTCCTCCTCGGGCTCGGCGCGGCGGTCTCGATCACCGGGCTGCTGTGGGAAGGGACGCAGCTTCAGCGCTACGGCATTCGCGGCCCGTTCTTCGTGACGCTGGCGATCCTGACCTTCGCGGGCACGATCCGTCCGCTGGGCCTGATCATCTCCGCCTTCGTCGCATTCATGATCGCAGCGATGGGCACCCACGAGACGCGCTGGGTGGAGACGATCATCGTCGGCATCGCGCTGACGATCGGCTGCGCGCTCCTGTTCCCCTACGGTCTCGGGCTGCCGCTCGACCTGTTCCCCCGCATTCTGCGCTGAGGGCGTCATGGATATTTTCGCAAACCTCGCGCACGGTTTCGGCGTCGCGCTTTCGCCGATCAATCTCGGTCTCTGCCTGATCGGCGCGCTGGTCGGCACGCTGGTCGGCGTGCTGCCGGGCATTGGCACCATCGCCACGGTGGCGATGCTGCTGCCCATCACCTTCGGCCTGCCGCCGGTCGGCGCGCTGATCATGCTCGCCGGCATCTACTATGGCGCGCAATACGGCGGCTCCACTACCTCGATCCTGGTCAACATCCCCGGCGAGGCGGGGTCGGTGGTCACGGCGCTCGACGGCTTCCAGATGGCCAAGCAGGGCCGCGCCGGCCCGGCGCTGGCGATCGCCGCCATCGGCTCGTTCTTCGCCGGCTGCGTCGCCACCGTGCTGATCGCGGTGCTCGGCGCGCCGCTGACCAAGCTCGCGCTGGCGTTCGGGCCCGCCGAATATTTCTCGCTGATGGTGCTCGGCCTGATCTTCGCGGTGGTGCTGGCCAAGGGATCGGTGCTCAAGGCCATCGCGATGATCGCCTTCGGCGTGCTGCTGTCCATGGTCGGCTCCGATATCGAGACCGGCGCCTCGCGCATGTCGTTCAACATCCCGGAGCTCGCCGACGGCCTCGGCTTCGCCACGGTGGCGATGGGCCTGTTCGGCTTCGCCGAGATCATCCGCAACCTCGATGCCGGCGCCGATATGGAGCGCAGCCTGGTGCAGCAGAAGATCACCGGGTTGATGCCGACCAAGAAGGACCTCAAGGACTCGGCCCCGGCCGTGCTGCGCGGCACGGTGCTGGGCTCGATCCTCGGCATTTTGCCGGGCGGCGGCGCGGTGATCGCGTCGTTCGCGGCGTATACCTTCGAGAAGAAGATCTCGAAGCATCCCGAGCGGTTCGGACGCGGCGCCATCGAGGGCGTTGCTGCGCCGGAAAGCGCCAACAACGCCGCGGCGCAGACCTCGTTCATTCCGCTGCTCACGCTGGGCATCCCGCCCAACGCGGTGATGGCGCTGATGGTTGGCGCGATGACTATCCACGGCATCGTGCCGGGTCCGCAGGTGATGCAGAAGCAGCCGGACCTGGTGTGGGGCATGATCGCCTCGATGTGGATCGGCAACCTGATGCTGCTGGTCATCAACCTGCCGATGGTAGGCGTCTGGGTCAGGCTGTTGCGCGTACCGTACCGGCTGCTGTTTCCGTGCATCGTGGTGTTCTGCTCGATCGGCATCTATTCGGTGAACAACGCGCCGATGGATGTGGTGCTGACCGCGGCCTTCGGCCTCGTCGGCTACTGGCTGGTGAAGCACGATTTCGAGCCGGCGCCGCTCCTGCTCGGCATGGTGCTCGGTCCGCTGATGGAAGAGAACCTGCGCCGCGCCCTCCTGATCTCGCGCGGCGACTGGTCGGTGTTCATCACCCGGCCGCTGTCGGCGACCCTGATGGCGATCGCCGCCTTCCTCCTGATCCTCGCCGTGCTGCCTTCGCTGCGCAAGAAGCGCGATGAAGTGTTCGTCGAGTCGGAGAGCTGAGGTTTGGTGCGGCGTTGCGCCGCGCCTCCGCGCCGGTGATTGGCGGCAAGTCGAATAGACTTGCCGCCTGCGGTGATGTTGACACTGCGAATGTTGATACTGCGGCGCTGGCTAGTCGGCTCGCAGGGGCGAGATACGGGGAGAATTTCATGAATCTGTTCAAACGGATGCTCGCGACTTGCGGCATCACTGCGTTGGCCGCTTCCGGTGCGGCCATGGCTCCGGCCCAGGCGCAGGATTATCCCACCCGCAACATCACCATGATCGTGCCGTTCGCGGCGGGCGGTCCCACGGACGTGATCGCGCGCATCGTGACCGGTCACATGCAGCAGACCCTGGGCCAGACCATCGTCATCGAAAACGTGGTCGGCGCCGGCGGCACGACCGCCTCCACCCGCGCCGCGCGCGCCGCGCCGGACGGCTACACGCTGATCACCGGCCATATGGGCACCCATGCCGCCTCGGTGCCGCTGTATCCGAAGCTTGCCTATCATCCCTCGAAGGATTTCGAGCCGATCGGGCTTGCCGCCGGCACGCCGATCCTGATCCTGGCCCGCAAGGATTTCCCACCGAAGGATCTCAAGGAATTCGTCGCCTACGTGAAGGCCAACACCGACAAGCTCAATGCGGCCCATGCCGGCGTCGGCTCGGTGTCCTACACCTCGTGCCAGCTTCTCAACTCGGTGCTGAACATCAACCCGACAGGCGTTCCGTTCAACGGCACCGGCCCGGCCATGAACGCGCTGGTCGGCGGTCAGGTCGATTACATGTGCGACCAGATTGTCAACGCCGTTCCGCAGATCAAGGGCGGCACGATCAAGGCCTATGCGGTGGCGACGCCGGAGCGGAACCCGTCATTGCCGGACGTGCCGACCACTACGGAAGCCGGTCTGCCGGAGTTTCAGGCTCAAGCCTGGAACGCGATCTTCGCGCCCAAGGGCACGCCGGCGCCGATCATCGCCAAGCTCAACGCCGCGCTGGTCAAGGCGCTGGATGACGAAGGCGTCCGCAAGCGCCTGCTCGAGCTGGGCAGCGTCATTCCCAAGCCCGAGGAGCGCACGCCGGAATCGCTGCGCAAGCTTGTGGATAGCGAAATCGTCAAATGGTCGGCTGTGCTGAAGCCGCTCGCGAACTGATCGCACTGAAATCTCAGCGGATTTGACAGGGGCGGGACGCAAGTTCCGCCCCTTGTCATTGATGCCGCAGCGCCGATATCCAAGCTATATTTACGGTGGATAGCGCACCGATTCGGCGCGCCTGATCGTAGCCCGGCGGCTACAAGGGACGCTGCACAGAGCGTTGGGGCCCATGCATCAGTATCACGACCTGCTCGAGCGGATTCTGGCCGATGGCGCGGAGAAGACCGACCGCACCGGCACCGGCACGCTGTCGGTGTTCGGCCATCAGATGCGCTTCAATCTCGCCGACGGCTTTCCGTTGCTCACCACCAAGAAGCTGCACCTGAAGTCGATCGTCCACGAAGTGCTGTGGTTCCTCGCCGGCGATACCAACATCAAGTATCTCCAGGATCACGGCGTGACCATCTGGGACGAATGGGCCGATGCCAACGGCGACCTCGGTCCGGTTTACGGATCGCAGTGGCGCTCGTGGCCCGCGCCGGACGGACGCCACATTGACCAGATCGCGAACGTCGTCGCCATGATCCGCAGCAATCCGGATTCGCGCCGGCTGATCGTCAGCGCGTGGAATCCGGCCGAGGTGGACAAGATGGCGCTGCCGCCGTGCCACTGCCTGTTCCAGTTCTATGTCGCGAAGGGCCGGCTGTCGTGCCAGCTCTATCAGCGCTCGGCGGATGCGTTCCTCGGCGTGCCGTTCAATATCGCGTCCTATGCACTGCTCGCCATGATGGTGGCGCAGGTGACCGGGCTGAAGCCCGGCGATTTCGTGCATTCGTTCGGTGACGTCCATCTCTACACCAATCATATCGAGCAGGCGCGCCTTCAGCTCACCCGGTCGCCGCGGCAGTTGCCGGCGATGCGGCTCAATCCGGCGGTGAAGGATATTTTCGGCTTCCGCTACGAGGACTTCACCCTCGAAAACTACGACCCGCATCCGCACATCAAGGCCGAGGTCGCGGTGTGAGCACGCCGTCCTCGGCGGCGGCGTTTCCGCAGATCGTCTTTGTCGTGGCGGTCGCGGAGAACGGCGTCATTGGCCGCGACAACACGTTGCCGTGGCACCTGCGCTCCGACCTGAAGCGCTTCAAGGCCATGACGTTGAACCGGCCCGTCATCATGGGCCGCAAGACGTTCGTCTCCATCGGCAGGCCGCTGCCGGGCCGAACCAATATCGTTGTGACGCGCGACGGGGAGTTTCAGGCGCGGGGCGTGGTGGTCGCGCCGTCGCTGGAGGCCGCCTATGAGGTTGCGCGCGGCGACGCGCTGCGGCGTTTGGTCACTGAGATCATGGTGATCGGCGGCGCCGATATCTTCGCCCAGTGGCGCGGTCGAGCCCATCGCCTGGAGGTGACGGAGGTTCATGCCACCCCCGACGGAGACACCTGGCTGGCCCCGGTGAATGCCGCCGAATGGGACGAAGTCGCGCGCACCCGCCACGCCGCGGGAGAAGGCGATACGGCTGATTTCTCCTACGTCACCTTTCGCCGCCGCGACTGAAAACCGCATTTCCCGGGCGGGCGTCAGGGGCGGCGTTAACCCCGTTCCATGATGTTTCCATTGACAAATTTCCTCCGCACCCTAGCTCTCCAGAGCCTTTGCCCCGCGTTGTAACGACCGGGCGCGTCCCCTATAAGGCCATGCAGCTGTTTCGGAGCGCGCGGTGCCCGCGCGGAGGAGATCGACGATGCCGTGGAAGAATCAAGGCGGTGGGCCGTGGGGCTCCGGTCCGAAAGGGCCATGGGGGTCCGGGCCGCAGTCGCCCGGCCCGAGGCCGCCCGATCTCGAGGACCTGCTGCGGCGCGGACAGGACAAGCTGCAGACCATCCTGCCTGGCGGTAATTTCAGCGGCATGGGCATCGCGCTGCTGCTGGTCGCGGCGCTGGCCATCTGGGGCCTGTCGGGCTTCTTCCGCGTGCAGCCGGACGAACTCGGCGTTGTGCTGCGTTTCGGCAAGCATGTGCGCACGGTGCAGCCGGGCCTGAACTATCATCTGCCGTATCCGATCGAGACCGCGCTGCTGCCGAAGGCGCTGCGCGTTTCGACCTTGAGCATCGGCATGCGCATCATCGACGACACGCGCCGCGGCGGCGGCACCGCCATCCGCGACGTGCCCGAGGAAAGCCTGATGCTGACCGGCGACGAGAACATCGTCGACGTGGATTTCACCGTGCTGTGGCGCATCAAGCCCGATGGCGTCGGCGATTTCCTGTTCAACATCCAGAATCCGGAAGGCACCGTGAAAGCGGTGGCTGAGAGCGCGATGCGCGACATCATCGGCCGCTCCAACATCCAGCCGGTGCTGACCGGTGCGCGCACCACCATTGAAGCCGCCGTGCTCGAGCTGATGCAGAAGACCCTCGATGCCTATGGCTCCGGCATCCTGATCCAGCAGGTGCAGATGCAGAAGGTCGACCCGCCGTCGCAGGTCATCGACGCGTTCCGCGACGTGCAGGCGGCCCGCGCCGACTTCGAGCGCTTGCAGAACGAAGCGCAGACCTACGCCAACCGCGTGGTGCCCGACGCGCGCGGCCGTGCCGCGCAGATACTTCAGACTGCCGAGGGCTACCGCGAGCAGGCCATCGCCGACGCGCGGGGCCAGAGCGCGCGCTTCCTCAGCGTCTACGAGGAGTACAAGAAGGCGCCGGGCGTGACGCGCGAGCGCATCTTCCTGGAGACCATGGAAAAGATCCTGGGTGGGGCCGACAAGCTCGTGCTCGATCAGGGCGCAACCGCCGCGTCGCCCGGCGTGGTGCCGTACCTGCCCTTGACTGAACTCGGCCGTCGCACGCCTCCGGCTGCGCCGCAACAGGGCGGGAGCACCCGATGAAATCCGGCATCGCAGGTATCGTTATTCTCTTCGTCGTGCTGATCGCCGCTATCGTCGGCTATAGTTCGATATTCACCGTGAGCCAGACCGAGCAGGCGCTGGTGGTGCGGCTTGGTGATCCGGTGCGCGCCGTGCAGCAGCCCGGCCTGAACTTCAAGATGCCGTTCATCGACACCGTCATCAGCATCGACAAGCGGATTCTCGATCTCGAAAATCCGGCGCAGGAAGTCATCGCCTCCGATCAGAAGCGCCTCGTGGTCGATGCGTTCGCGCGCTACCGCATCACCGATCCGCTGCGGTTCTATCAGACCCTCGGCTCGATCCAGGCGGCCAACATCCAGCTCACCACGCTGCTCAATGCGTCGCTGCGCCGCGTGCTCGGCGAGGTCACCTTCATCCAGGTGGTGCGCGACGAGCGCGACGTGCTGATGACCCGGATTCGCGAGCAGCTCGACCGCGAAGCCTTGAGCTACGGCATCTCGGTGATCGACGTGCGTATCCGCCGCGCCGATCTGCCTGAGCAGAACAGCCAGGCGGTCTATCAGCGCATGCAGACCGAGCGCCAGCGCGAAGCCGCCGAGTTCCGCGCGCGCGGCGGAGAGCGGGCGCAGGAGATCCGCTCGCGGGCCGACCGCGAGGCGACGGTCATCATCGCCGAGGCGAATTCGTCGTCGGACAAGATCCGCGGCGAGGGCGACGCCGAGCGCAACCGCCTGTTCGCGGAAGCCTATGGCAAGGACCCGGACTTCTTCGCGTTCTATCGTTCGATGGCGGCCTATGAGGGCAGCCTGAAGCACAACGACACGCGCTATCTGTTGCGTCCGGATTCGGAATTCTTCCGCTTCTTCGACAACCCCAACGGCAAGGCTGCGGCTCCCGCGCCGACGCCTGGTGCGGCAGCGTCCCAACGTTGATATGAGGACGTGAACGGTCGGGCAGGAGGGGGCGTCTGATGAGGGCTATTGGATTCGGCGATTTCTTCGTCGGGATCGGAATGGTGCTAATTCTCGAAGGGTTGCTGTTCACGGCGAATCCCAACTGGATGCGTTCCGCCATGAAAAGCGCGATGGAATCGCCGGACAATATCCTGCGCGCGGTCGGCCTTGTCTCGGCGGTCATCGGCCTGATCCTGATCTGGCTGGTCCGTCACTAGCCGGCGCGCGCTCCGCGCGAGGACAAAAGCCGGTTTTTCGCCGCAATCGGCGCGATGATCGCCGGCAATCCGCCGGTTGTCCGCGCTTGCGTGCCTGTCCCGTTCCGGCGCACATTGAGGACAAATGATCCGCTTCCTGTCAGGAGACTTTTCGACCATGTCCGATGCGCTTCAAGCATTGAGCCGCCGTATCCTGCCGCTGGCCGCGGCGGTGGGCCTCGCGGTTGTCGTCACGCCCGCCTTCGCCCGTGGCCCCGATGGCATCGCCGATGTCGCCGAGAAGGTGATCGACGCGGTGGTGAATATTTCAACGTCGCAGACCGTGGAGGCCAAGGGCGGCATCGATGGCGATGCCGACAGCGGCAACAAGAGCGGCAAGCGCGGTGCGACGCCGCAACTGCCGCCGGATTCACCCTTCAATGAATTCTTCGAGGAGTTCTTCAAGAACCGCCGCGGCGGCCTCGGCAACAATGCGCCGCGCAAGGTGAATTCGCTCGGTTCCGGATTCATCATCGACACCGACGGCACCGTGGTGACCAACAATCACGTCATCGCCGATGCCGACGAGATCAACGTCATCCTCAACGACGGCACCAAGATCAAGGCCACGCTGGTCGGCCGCGACAAGAAGAGCGATCTCGCCGTTCTCAAGTTCACGCCGCCGGAGAAGAAGCTGACGGCGGTGAAGTTCGGCAATTCCGATAATCTGCGGCTGGGCGAATGGGTCATTGCCATCGGCAATCCGTTCAGCCTTGGCGGCACGGTGACGGCGGGCATCGTCTCGGCGCGCAACCGCGACATCAATTCGGGGCCGTATGACAACTACATCCAGACCGACGCTGCCATCAATCGCGGCAATTCCGGCGGCCCGCTGTTCAACCTCGACGGCGAAGTCATCGGCGTGAACACCGCGATCATATCGCCCTCCGGCGGTTCGATCGGCATCGGCTTCGCCGTGCCGTCCAAGACCGTGGTGGCCGTGGTCGATCAGTTGCGCCAGTTCAAGGAAGTGCGCCGCGGCTGGCTCGGCGTTCGCATCCAGCAGGTGACGGACGAGATCGCCGAGAGCCTCAACATCAAGCCGGTGCGCGGCGCGCTGGTCGCCGGCGTCGACGACAAGGGGCCGGCCAAGCCGGCGGGGATCGAGCCCGGTGACGTGGTGGTTCGGTTTGACGGCAAGGACATCAAGGAGATGAAGGATCTGCCGCGCGCGGTGGCCGACTCGCCGGTCGGCAAGGCGGTGGACGTGGTCATCATCCGCAAGGGCAAGGAAGAGACCCGCAAGGTCACGCTCGGCCGCCTCGATGATGGCGAGAAGCCGGTGGAGGCGTCCGCCAAGACCACGGGCCCGGCCGAAGTCGAGAAGCCGGCGGTGCAGAAGGTTCTCGGTCTCGATCTTGCCGGCCTCAGCAAGGATCAGCGCACGCGCTTCAAGATCAAGGACAGCGTCAAGGGCGTGGTCGTCACCGGCGTCGAGCCCGGTTCGGACGCCGCGGAGAAGCGGCTCGGCCCCGGCGACGTCATCGTCGAGGTGGCGCAGGAAGCCGTTACCAACGCCGCCGACGTCAAGAAGCGCATCGAGCAGCTGAAGAAGGACGGCAAGAAGTCCGTGCTGCTGCTGGTCTCGAATGGCGACGGCGAGGTGCGGTTCGTCGCGCTGGCGTTGAAGTAGATACTCGGCTATTTTACCATTTGAGGCTAGGGCCGGTTGTTCCGGTTCTAGTCTCATTTGTAAGGAGCGCGGTCCGGATGGGTGTCGTGCGAATCCGAGAGAAGAACAAGTTCGGATTGAGCCCAATGACATCGGGCGTGAGCTCCGATTTTATCTGAGCTTATTTAATGCTTATTTTGTTGATTAATCTCGGGCGTCGGCCGGACCGGCTGGAATTCATGACGGCGCAACTCGACGCGCTGGGTCTGCCGTTCGAGCGGATCGAGGCGATCGACGGCAACAGTGGCGACTTCGGCAAGGACATTCCGACCGTCACTGCCGCCGAGCGCGCCTGCGCCTTGAGCCACCGCAAGGCATGGCAGCATTTTCTCGCATCCGGCCAGCAACGCTGCTTGATTCTCGAAGACGATGTCATCCTGTCGCCCGCTCTGAAGCCGTTTCTTGATAATCCCGGCAGCATTCCCCGCAAGATCGGACTGCTACGTGTGGAGACCCGCCTCATGCGCACCAGGCTCGGCCTGCCGCGGGGATGCGGTATGCGTGGCTTCAGGCTTCATCGCTTGCGTTCCACCCATTTCGGCACCGCAGCCTATGTGATGTCGCGCGCTTTTGCCGAAGCGGCGGTGCGCGATCTGACGGATTTCGACAATCCCGTGGACCATGTGCTCTTCGCTACGGACGAAGATTGTTTCTATCCGGCCGAGGCTTATCAGTTGCGTCCGGCATTGGGCATCCAGGTCGAACTGGTCGAGCCTGTCGCCAACACGGCAGTTGCCGCATCCGACCTGGAGCGGTTCCGCGTCACGCGCTTCGCGACAATCACAGTCCGTCCGCCATCGCGCCCTAAACGATCGAAACTGGCCAAAGTCGTTCGGGAGATCGGGCGCATCCCTCGTAATCTCAGAGCAATGGGGAAACCGGCCTATGAAGCTCTCGCTACCCGTAGCGTTTGGCGCGATATCCCGTTTGCAGGTCCCATCCTTCCCGCTGCGATCGCCTCGCTTTCTGTTCATCGAAGTGAACAAGCGATGCAATCTGAAGTGCCAGCA
>JAFKES010000169.1 GCA_017308495.1 Afipia sp. | reverse complement strand
ATCGAGGATCACTACAAGCCGCAAGGCCCTGCGGACCGCGTGCCGACCGATCCGGTCGCGATTGCTGTCGCGCTCGCGGACAAGCTCGATATTCTCACTGGCTTCTGGTCCATTGATGAGAAACCGACGGGAAGCAAGGACCCGTATGCACTGCGACGCGCGGCGCTTGGCGTTATACGTCTTGTCGGCGACAATGGCATTCGTCTGCCGTTGCTCGCCGCTTTCGCCAAGGCGGCCAAGCCGCATGATGGCAAGGATTTGCTCTCCTTCTTCGCCGACCGTCTGAAGGTGCAACTGCGCGAGCAGGGTGCGCGTCACGATCTGGTCGACGCCGTGTTTGCCCTTGAAGGTCAGGACGATTTGTTGATGGTCATTCGCCGGGTCGAGGCGCTCGGCAAATTCCTCGACAGCGACGACGGCAAGAACCTGCTCGCCGGCACCAAGCGCGCGAGCAATATTCTGGCCATCGAGGAGAAGAAGGACAAGCGCAAGTTCGACGGCGCGCCGGATGCATCGCTGTTCAAACTCGACGAGGAAAAGAAGCTCGCCGCCGCCATCGATCAGGCGAAGGCGGAAGCGGGGGCCGCGGTCGCGAAGGAGGACTTCGCCGCCGCCATGGCCGCCATGGCCCGGCTGCGCCCGGCGGTTGATGCCTTCTTCGACAAGGTCAAGGTCAATGACGACGATCCAGCCGTGCGCGAGAACCGCCTCAGGCTGCTCGGCGAAATCCGTGCGGCGACGCGCGCCGTCGCGGATTTCTCGAAGATTCAGGATTGACCTTCGCCGTTACGGCCGGGCCGGCATTCGATCCGGCCGTAACGCTGCGTGCTAATCGATCACCTGCATGATGCGCCGGCTGCGCGGGTCGACCAGGATCGGCCGCTCGTTGACCACGGTGTAGCGATAGCTCGTCGCGCCATATTGTTGCGGCACGTCGTAATAGGTCACGCCGTTCTCGGGCAGGATGGTGCCGACGCGCACCGGCCCCTCAATGGCGTAGGACGGTACGCGCTCCTCCACGATGTAACGCCGGAAGCGCGGCACTTCCTGCTCGGTGATGATGCCGCCGGGCGCGGCGAGGCCCGTGGTCACGTGTTCCTCGACGATAACGCTCTGCTGGGCCCTCGCCGGCAGCGCCAGCGTGACGGCGCCGGCCAGCGCGGCGGCCGCAAGGATCGATGTTCTCATCGATGTCGTCATGGCTGCTCTCCTGATGGATGGCATGGAAGACGTCGGCATGGCATCGGGCCATCGCCGATCGTCCCCGGGCCAATGCGTCGCGCCGGTCATCGTTCCTGCGCCATGCGTGGTTTCATTGCGGCATTTTCATGCGTGGGAAGGGGAACCTGCATGCGTTGTGCGCGTCGTTCTCCGGCGCGTAATGACGCTCCGTCTCGTCATGCCAACCGTTTGGAGAGATCGCATGTCCATCAGCATCGCCCACATTCAGCCCATCGTCGCCCTGATCGCCGGCGTGCTGATTCTCGTCATGCCGCGGCTGCTGAACATCATCGTCGCGCTCTATCTCATTCTGGTCGGCATCCTCGGATTGGGGATCCTGCGATAACAGAAAGTTTCAGATTATTACGACGTGCACTGCAAAATCTCGATTTTCGCCCGATTTTGTAACAATCTGTAATGGTTCGTGATAAATCGGACCGGGAGCCGCTTGCGTGCGGATCGGCAACCGTGGTGTAACCCGCTGCCGTTTCCCCTCTCGCAGTGACTGGACGCCATGGCCAAAGCCTCATCGAAGACATCCGCCGCGAAATCCGCTCCCAAGAAGCCGGTTGCGAAATCAAAACCGGTCGCGAAAGCCAAGCCGTCCATGGCAAAGCCCCCAGCTGCGAAATCATCCGCCGCGAAATCGTCCGCGGCGAAATCAACTGCGATGAAATCATCCGCTGCGAAAGCTGTGAGCAAGCCGGCCGCGAAGGGGATCGCGAAAGCATCCGCGCCGGCGGCGAAGGCCGGCAAGTGGGTCTACACCTTCGGCGACGGGCGCGCCGAGGGTAAGGCCGACATGCGCAACCTGCTCGGCGGCAAGGGCGCGAACCTCGCGGAGATGGCCAATCTCGGCCTGCCGGTGCCGCCCGGCTTCACCATTCCGACCTCGGTCTGCACCTATTTCTACGCCAACGGAAAAACCTATCCGAAGGAATTGAAGGCGCAGGTCGAGAAGGCGCTGGTTGCGGTCGGAAAGATCGCGGGCAAGACTTTCGGCGACGCGGAGAACCCGCTGCTCGTCTCCGTGCGTTCCGGCGGACGCGCCTCGATGCCGGGCATGATGGACACGGTGCTGAACCTCGGCCTCAACGACGCCACGGTGGAGGCGCTGGCGGCGCTCTCCGGCGACCGCCGCTTCGCCTATGACAGCTACCGCCGCTTCATCACCATGTATTCGGACGTGGTGCTCGGCTTCGAGCATCATCACTTCGAGGACATCCTCGACACTTACAAGGACAGTAAGGGTTATTCGCTCGACACCGAACTCACCGCCGACGACTGGGTCGATCTGGTCGGCAAGTACAAGGATGCTGTCGCGCGCGAGACCGGCGAGGACTTCCCGCAGGATCCGCACGCGCAGTTGTGGGGCGCGATCGGCGCGGTGTTCTCGTCGTGGATGAATGCGCGCGCGGTGACCTATCGCCGCCTGCACGACATCCCCGAATCGTGGGGCACCGCGGTGAACATCCAGTCGATGGTGTTCGGCAACATGGGCGACACCTCGGCCACCGGCGTCGCCTTCACCCGCAATCCGTCCACCGGCGAGAAGCGCCTCTACGGCGAATTCCTCATCAACGCGCAGGGCGAGGACGTGGTGGCGGGGATCCGCACCCCGCAGGACATCACCGAGCATGCGCGCCAGGAATCCGGCTCCGACAAGGCGTCGATGGAAGTGGCGATGCCGGAAGCGTTCGCGGAGCTGACCCGCATCTACACGCTGCTGGAAAAGCACTACCGCGACATGCAGGACATGGAATTCACGGTGGAGCAGGGCAAGCTGTGGATGCTGCAGACCCGCAACGGCAAGCGCACGGCGAAGGCGTCGCTGCGCATCGCCGTCGAACTCGCCAGCGAAGGCCTGATCAGCAAGACGGATGCGATCACCCGCATCGATCCGGCGTCGCTCGACCAGTTGCTGCATCCGACCATCGATCCCGTCGCCACGCGCGATGTCATCGCCACCGGCCTGCCGGCGTCGCCCGGTGCGGCCGCCGGCGAGATCGTGTTCTCGTCCGATGAAGCGGCGAAGCTGCAGGCCGACGGGCGCAAGGTCATTCTGGTCCGCGTCGAGACCTCGCCGGAAGACATTCACGGCATGCACGCGGCGGAAGGCATCCTCACCACCCGCGGCGGCATGACGTCCCACGCCGCGGTGGTGGCGCGCGGTATGGGCAAGCCCTGCGTGTCGGGCTGCGGCACCGTGCGCGTCGATTACGGCCGCGGGCTGATGACCGTGGGCAATCGCACTTTCAAGACCGGCGACGTCATCACCATCGACGGTTCGATGGGGCAGGTGCTGGCCGGGCGCATGCCGATGATCGAGCCGGAGCTGTCCGGCGATTTCAACACGCTGATGGGCTGGGCCGATCAGGTGCGCCGTCTCAAGGTCCGCACCAACGCCGACACCCCGGCCGACGCCCGCACCGCGCTGAAGTTCGGCACCGAGGGCATCGGCCTGTGCCGCACCGAGCACATGTTCTTCGAGGAGACGCGCATCCGCACCGTGCGCGAGATGATCCTCGCCGAGGACGAAGGCTCGCGCCGCGCGGCGCTGGCCAAGCTGCTGCCGATGCAGCGCGCCGACTTCGTCGATCTGTTCGAGATCATGAAGGGGCTGCCGGTGACCATTCGCCTGCTCGATCCGCCGCTGCACGAATTCCTGCCGCATTCGCAAAGCGAGATCGAGGAGGTCGCGCGTGCCATGGGCGCCGAGCCGCGCCGGCTCGCCGACCGCGTGCGCGAGCTGTCCGAGTTCAACCCGATGCTCGGTTTCCGCGGCTGCCGTCTCGCCATCGCCTATCCGGAGATCGCCGAGATGCAGGCGCGCGCCATCTTCGAAGCCGCGGTGGAAGCGGGCAAGCGCACCGGCAAGCCGGTCGGGCTCGAGGTGATGGTGCCGCTGATCGCCACCAAGGCGGAGTTCGACATCGTCAAGGCGCGCATCGACGCCACCGCGCAATCGGTGTCGAAGGAAACCGGCGTCAAGCTCACCTATCAGACCGGCACCATGATCGAACTGCCGCGCGCCTGCCTGATGGCCGGCGAGATCGCGCAGACCGCCGAGTTCTTCTCGTTCGGCACCAACGATCTCACCCAGACCACCTACGGCATCAGCCGCGACGACGCCGCGAGCTTCCTCGGCACTTATGTCGCGCGTGGCATTCTCGAGATCGATCCGTTCATTTCGGTGGATCGCGCCGGCGTCGGCGAACTGGTGAAGATCGGCGTGCAGCGCGGCCGCAAGACGCGCGCCAATCTCAAGATGGGCATCTGCGGCGAGCACGGCGGCGATCCAGCGTCGGTATCGTTCTGCCACGAGGTCGGCCTCGACTACGTGTCGTGCTCGCCCTATCGCGTGCCGATCGCGCGGCTTGCGGCGGCGCAGGCCGCGCTCGGCAAGGCGATCGCCAGCCAGGCGTGATGGTGCGCCGTTTAGAGATGGAATGATGGCGATGCCCGGGCTCTGTCCCGGGCATTTGCATTTGACGATGGACACTTAAGTCCTTCGCCGATGCATCGTTGCGAAGTCTTTCGTTCACCATTTTCGTTGACGCGATCTTTACCACTTCGCTGGACGCGCCATTTACCAACGTTTGCGATGTCGTCGCGCGATATCACACGCGCGCTTGCGTGTTGCGCGCGCGCCGCGCCGATTAACCGCGCGGCAACTTTAATTCGATACTAACGCGATCGATCGGATTGGACCGAACGTCCGATTCCGTCGCATGTGTACCAAGCGTTAGTTGCGTGAGCGTATCGATGTCTGTGTTGCGTAGCGGGTCGAAGGGCGCGCGGTTCGCGCCCTTCGGCTTTGTTCTCTGTCTTCTGACAGTGATGCCGAGCGAGATCGGCTATCAGGATATCGCCTCGTTGCTGGCGCGCCAGCCGGGCGTCGCCGAGCGCTGGCAGCAATATGTGTTCGCATCGGCGCGCCGCACCCTGCAGGTCGCCTCATTCAATCTGCCCCGTCCGCTCGGCACGTCGCTATCCGACACACCGTCCTATCGTCTCGCCAGCTTTGGCAGCCGCGACACCGGCGTCTCCGGTTCGCTCGGCAGCAATCCGCTCGGACAACTGACGCGGCCGCTGCAGAAGTCCGACTATCCGACGGTGATGCGCGCCACCAAGGGCGACCGCCTTCCTCTTCATGTGCCGGAGGCGGCGGCCCCCGCAGCGCCGGAGCCCGCACAGGCGACGCCGGATGCCAATGGCTGGGTCAGCGGCGCCAAGACCGCCGACGCGGCCGTTTCGCATGACGCGGTTGCGCCGCTCGACGCTGAACTGGAAGCAGCGCTGCATGCGCCGCGCCTGCCGCAATACGATGCCGCGGCGTCCTTGCAGGGCGTGCCGCCCGGCCATCCGCTGAACGCGCAGCCCTCCGGCGGTGATATCGCGATGTTGACGCCGGATTCCGGCAACGATGCATTTTCCTTCAAGGCCGCGACCTTGTTCTTCGGCAACGGTTCGCTCGGCCTGTCTGGCGGCGCGCTGGAGCGCTGGCAGCCGGGACAGGAGCCGGTCATCGTGGTGGTGCCCGAGGGCGATCCCGACATGAAATTGCCGCTGGCGCTGCCGGCCGATCCGTCAGTGCCCGTGAGCAGCGGCGAGAGCGTCGCCGGCAAGGGCGAGGTCACCGGCGAGAATCAGCGGCCGCGTACGCCGGCCGAGCGTCTCAGCCTCGATGCCAAATCGCGCGCGAAGGCAGAGAAATGCCTGACCGAGGTGGTCTATTTCGAGGCGCGCGGCGAAGCCGTGCGCGGCCAGATCGCGGTGGCGCAGGTGGTGCTGAACCGGGCCTTCTCCGGCTACTATCCGACCACCGTGTGCGGCGTCGTCTATCAGAACGCCAACCGCCATCTGTCCTGCCAGTTCACCTTCGCCTGCGATGGCATCCGCGACGTGGTGAAGGAGCCGGAGATGTGGGACCGCGCCAGGAAGATCGCGCAGGCCTCGCTCGACGGTCGCCTGTGGCTGCCCGAGGTCGGCAAGTCCACGCACTATCACGCTTACTGGGTGCGCCCGTCATGGGTGAACGAGATGAAGAAGATGTACAAATACGGTGTGCATACCTTCTATCGCCCACGCGCCTGGGGCGACGGCCGCGATGCGCCGAGCTGGGGCACGCCGGCGCAGACCGCCGCGATCTCGGCGGAACTCGCCAGCGAGGCCAAAAGCTCGGCGGAAATCGTCGCCCGGAAGTAGGCGCCGGATAACGCCGGTCTTGGCTCGAAACCCGACCCTGCAACGGTCTTCTCCGCCCGCGCCGCATTGACCCGGCGCGTTGCCGCGATATGGTGCCGGCGGATTCTGGCCTGCGGCATGCTGCCGGCATGGCCGTGACAGGTGATACAGCGACAGGGGAGTAGTGGGTTTGGCGACGTTCAAGGCGATCAGGATCGAGAAGGCCGAAAAGGGCACCACCGCGGCGCTGTCGCAGTTCGACGACGCGGAGCTGATGGAGGGCGACGTTACGGTCGCGGTCGAATGGTCCACCGTCAATTACAAGGACGGTCTGGCGCTGACCGGAAAGTCTCCCGTGGTGCGCCGCTTCCCGATGATCGCCGGCATTGATTTCGCCGGCACCGTTATTGAGTCCTCGCATCCGTCATGGAAGGCGGGCGACAAGGTGGTGTCCACCGGCTGGGGCCTCGGCGAAACCTTCCTCGGCGCCTACGCCGAGAAGGCCCGGGTCAAGGGCGACTGGCTGGTGCGCCTGCCGGATGGCCTGACCGCGCGGGAGGCCATGGCCATCGGCACCGCGGGCTTCACTGCCATGCTGTCGGTGCTGGCGCTGGAGAAGCACGGCGTTGCGCCGAAGGACGGTCCGGTGGTGGTCACCGGCGCGGCCGGCGGCGTCGGCTCGGTTGCGGTGGCGGTGTTGTCGAAGCTCGGCTTCCATGTCATCGCCTCCACCGGTCGCACAGCGGAGGGCGACTATCTGCGCCATCTCGGCGCCGCTGAGATCATCGACCGCAACGAACTGTCCGGCCCGGCCAAGCCGCTGGCCAAGGAGCGCTGGGCGGGCGGCGTCGACAGCGTCGGTTCCACCACCTTGGCCAACCTGCTGTCGATGACGAAGTATGGCGGGGCCATCGCCGCCTGCGGCCTCGCCGGCGGCATGGACCTGCCGACCTCGGTCGCGCCGTTCATTTTGCGCGGAGTGTGCCTTTTGGGCATCGATTCCGTGATGTGCCCGCTGGCGCCGCGCCAGGCCGCCTGGGCGCGGCTGGCGAAGGATATTGATCACGCCAAACTCGCTGAAATCACGACGGAAATCGGCCTGGCGGACGTCTTCGACGTGGCCCCGAAAATCCTCGCGGGGCAGGTGCGCGGCCGTATCGTGGTCAAAATTTCGTAAAAAGCGTTCAGACTTTACAAACCATGCTGCGCCAATGTTGCCATGGTTCGTATGGTAATCAGCGGGTTAAGTCAGGGAGTCGCCGGCGGCGCGTCCCGATCCGCACAGTCTGGTTGGTTGGAGTCACCGCATGCTCGCGCGTATCGTCTTTGGAGCCCTCGTTGCGGGGACCGTGGCAAGTCCCGTGCTGGCCGAAACCCTGAATGCCGACGAGGCCCGCAGGTTCGTCGCCAACAAGATGTTCGCCTTCAACTGCTTCGACGGCACCAAGGGCGTCGGCAAGATTCTCGACGACGGCTCGGCGCAGGGCGGCGTGCAGTTCAGCGGGGCGGGGCCGACGCGCTACATGCGGCTGCCGTCCAACACGCTGCAGGTGCGCGGCCAGCAGATCTGCGCCTCGATCAAGGGCATTCCGTTCGAGCCGTGCTTCAATCTCGACAGGCGCGACAACGTCAGCTTCCGCGGCTCGGTCTCGGGTCTCGGCTTCGCCTATTGCGATTTCCAGCGTCACGGCAACGGCCGTGTGCACCTCGCCCGCGCCATATCCAAGCCGCGCTCGCTGCGCGCGCCGCATCCGACCCAGTCGGCGGATGCGTCGCGGACGGAAGCGCGCCCCGCTGCCGTGCGCGAGGAGCCGGCGCTGGAGCTGCGCCGCTCCACCGAGTAAGCGACACCTGACAGCACCGAGATATGGATTACGCCGCCGGGCTGTCTGAAGCCGGCGGCGTTTTCGTCTGGCTGAACAGGATGCGCTGATACAGCCAGCCGATCGCCACCAGCACCAGTCCGAGCCCGATGAAGGAGAACGCCCGGTAGGCGCCGGTGAGGTTCGCCATGTCGACCAGGAACACCTTGAGGATGGTGATGGCGATCACCAGCGCTGACGCGAGCCGCGCGCGTTGTGAGGACCACATCAGGCCCACCGCCAGCAGCGCCACGCCGAACGCGAGCCACGCCACCGAATAGGCGTACTGCTCGGCGTCGGTGGTGACACCGCTGTTGAGATAGGGGGCGTGGTAGAAGCGGCGGATCTGCAGCGAGATGTAGGTCAGCGCCAGCACCAGCGCCGTGCCCGCGATGGCGTTGGCATAGGCGGCCCTGCGGTGGCCGGCCACGGCGTAGGACAGCAGCAGCGCGAGGATCGCCGGCATGGCGTAGCCGAGGATCAGCGGATTGACCAACAGGCCCGCAATCGCGATGCGCCACAGCAGCGGGTTGGCGAAGAAGAACAGGCCGAACACGATGGCGAGGCCCGCGAACAGGGTCAGCAGCAGCGCCGCGGCGTTGTGGATGATGCTGTCGGTGCGCAGGCGCAGCCGTTCGAGACCGATCGCCATGGCGAGCGCGGTGCAGACGTGCAGACCGGTTTCCACCAGACTCGATGCGATGCGATAGATGTTGCCGCCGTTGATGAAGTGGCGAATCTCGGTGAACACCAGCAGCACCGTGAACAGGATCGCCGCCGCCTCGACGCCCCGCAGCGGGGCATCGTCCCCGCGCCGGCGCAGGAAGTGGCTGCCGAGCCAGAACGACGCCGCCGGAATCCCGTAGCCGAGCAGCAGCCAGTTGAAAATCGGCGTGGTGCCGAGATCGTTGCCGGCGATGCGCGGTTCGTAGCCCGCGCGCAGCACCACGATGCCGGCGAGGATCGCCGCCAGCGCGCGCAGGAACGGGATCGGCCGCTTGAGCGACACCCACGCCGCACCGAGCGACATCAAGGCGAGCGCGATGGTGAGCCAGCCTTTCTCCAGCGCGAAGGTGAAGGCCAGCGCCAGCGCCGCCAGAGTGCCGGTGGCGAACAGCGCGGCCGCGATTGTCTGGCCGGGGCGGGCGGCGCGCCGGGTCAGCGTTTCGGTGATCGCGCCGAACGCCGCGGCGAGCGCGATGGCGATCACCGCGAACGGGATCGAGCGGTCGAGATGGGCGATGCGGGCATAGAGCGCCACCAAGAGCGCCAGCGGCGTGAAGGTGCCGGCCGCCGCCCATACCACCGGCACGAGGGCGGCGATCGAGCGGCCCTGGGCCAAGAATCCCGCCGCGCCGAAAGCAACGGCAAAACCGGTGGCGGTCACGAGGTGGGTGGTGATCGTGCCGTCGTCGGCGCGCGGGCCGATGCCGGGCAGCGGGCCGCCAGGCACCACCGCGAGATCGGGATTGGCGCGGATCGCCCACTCGGCGAACACCACGAAGGCGGCCAGTGCCGCCGCGCCCACCGCGCCGGCGGCGGCCTCGGCGCGCCAGGCGATGGCAAGGGTGGCGGCCACCAGCAGCGCGAACACGATCATGGCTGCATCGGCGTGATCGTTGGCGAGCACCAGCGCCATCCCGCCGAGCACGAAAGCCGCGAGCGACCCCGACGACACCGGCTCGATCCGTCCAGCCTCGGCCGGCGGGCCGAACAGGAAGCCGGCCACCACCAGCGCCGCCGCCAGCGCGAAACCGGCGATGGCCGCGAAGGCGTGGGGCGCGAGCGTGCCGGGCCGTGCGATGTCGAACAGCATCCACGCGCCGCTCAGGACGATGGTGGCGACCGCGAGCCAGCGCCACAGCCGGAGGCGGGCAAGGCCGAAGGCGGCCGCGGTGACCACCGTGACATAGACATACAGCGCCCAGTAATCGGGCTGGCCGGACGACACCAGCACCGGCGTCACGAACGCACCGATCACCCCCAGCCCGGCCAGCGCCGGGCCGTGCAGCAGCGCGGCGGCGAGCGTTCCGAGCGCCACTGCGCCGAGCAGAACGAACGCCAACGGCGGTGCGAGGAAGCTATACAGCGCATAGGCGGCGTAGACGGTGGCGAACGCCACCGCGGTTCCGGCGGCGGTAAGGATCGCGGGAATATTGGCCATCGTCGGCGGCGCGATGGCGGCACGGGCATCGCGGCGGCGGGCGAATTCCCCGGCCACGAGCAGCGCCAGCGCGAACAGGCCGCCGAACAGCACCCGCACCGCCGGGCCGAGCAGCCCGGCCTCGATGGAGTATTTCACCAGGAACAGGCCGCCCAGCGCCAGCGTCAGTCCGCCGATCCATACCACCCAGCGGGTGCCGAGCCGCTCCTCAAGGCCGATGCGCGCGCCTGCCGGGGCGGGCTGCTGAGGGGCCGCTGCGATGCCGGTGGCGGAAGGTCGTTCCGCGGGCTCGGGCGCGGGAGGGGAGACAGCGGTGGCGCCGGCGCTCGCGGCCGTGTCCGGCGCGCGCGATGGTGTCTCGATGCCGGCTGGTTGTGTCGGGGCCGGCGGCGAAGCCTGCAAGGTTGCCTGCAGCAGGGATAGCTGCGCCTGCAATTCGCGGGCGCGCAGATTGGCCTTGCGCGCGAAGATGAAGGCGACGATGGCGATGACGAGCGCGAGAAATTCCATGGAGCCCCCGGCGGCCCGCATCCTGCGTGCGAACCGGTTGATCAGCCTGGCTGGTTCACTGTCCTGAGTGTCGGCGTGCGCGCCCGTGGTTCATTCGAGGTCGACGCGGAACGGCCGGCCTTCGACGGTCATGTCCCCCGGTCCCATGGCGTCGAGGGCGCGGACCATGCGGCCGCCGCGACCCAGCGCGCGGTCGGCCAGCGTCACGATCAGCCGGTTGGGATAGGCGCTCGGCGACGCCGCGCGGATCTGGCGGGCGATGGTGGCCTCGTCGCGGTGCGGATTGAGCGCGCAGGCGGCCATGAAGGCGCTGGCGGTGGAGCGGCTGATGCCGGCCCAGCAGTGGATCACCATCGGCGCGGCGCGGTCCCAGCCGCGGATGAAGGCCAGCGCCTGCTCGATATGCTGGTCGGAAGGGACCACGAATCCTTCGGCCGGCTGGCTGATGTCGTCCATCGAGATCAACAGGTGATTGGATTCCTGCACGGATGCCGGCCGCACCACCTGGCTGATCCTCCCCATCACGGTGAGGATGTGGCTGGCGCCGGTGGCTTCCACGGTGGCCGGCAGGGCGGCGAGCGAGCAGACGTGAATCATGGCGGTCCTTCTCTTCCGCCGCCATTATAGGCAGGCGTACTGGTGACCGCCATGGCGTCGCGGCCTATCCGCACAGCGCGCGGAACCGGGCAAGGAACTGCTTCTCAGCCCGTCCGGCGGACCACGGCGTCACGTAGTCCTTCTCCGTTGCCGGCGGCAGCTTCGGGTCGCGCCCGAACAACCGCCGCGCCTCCGCCGCGCCGAACCCGGCCAGATGCGTCGCTTCCAGATAGGCTGCGCCCATGTCGGCCGCCTTGATGAGCTGCGTGATCTCGGCGGGCAGGGTGGCGGGCAGACCGAAGCGCAGATGGATGGCGGCGAGCAGCCGCTTCTCCACCGCCTTGTAGGAGCCGCCGATCACCACCTTGAACGGTGAGATCATGTCGCCGATGACGTATTCCGGCGCGTCGTGCAGCATCGCGGCGAGGCGGATGCTGTGATCGACACGCGGCATCTGCTGGCGCAGCACGGCTTCCACCAGCAGGGTATGCTGCGCCACCGAGAAGATGTGCGCGCCGTGGGTCTGGCCGTTCCAGCGCGCGACGCGGGCGAGGCCGTGGGCGATGTCCTCGATCTCGATGTCGAGTGGCGAGGGATCGAGCAGGTCGAGGCGGCGGCCCGACAGCATGCGCTGCCACGCGCGCGGTGCGGGTGTGGACGGCTTCTTCATTTTGCTTTTCTGCGCGCGGGCTTTTTCATCCGGCCGCAGGTGGCGTGGCAGTGGCACGTCACGAGGTGATCGTTGACCATGCCGGTGGCCTGCATGAAGGCATAGACGATGGTGGGCCCGACAAATTTGAAGCCGCGGGCCACCAGTTCCTTCGACATTTTTGTCGAGACCGGCGTGGCGGCGGGGACCGATGCCGTTGTCTTGAAGTGGTTGACCATTGGCTTGCCGTCGACAAAATCCCACAGGAAGCGCGAGAAGCCGGGACCTTCGTCCATGATCGTGAGATAGGCGCGGGCGCTGTTGACGGAGCCTTCGATCTTGGCGCGGTTGCGCACGATGCCGGCGTCGGCCATCAGCGCCGCGATTTTTTTATCGCCGTAACGCGCGATCTTCGCCGGCTCGAAACCGTCGAAGGCTTTGCGGAAATTGTCGCGCTTGCGCAGGATGGTGATCCAGGACAGCCCGGCCTGAAAGCCGTCGAGGATCAGCTTCTCGAACAGCGCGCGGTCGTCGTACTCCGGCACGCCCCATTCGGTGTCGTGATAGGCGACATAGAGCGGGTCCTCGCCCGGCCACGGGCAGCGCTGCAGGCCGTCGGCATGAAGGCGGGCGGCGGTCATGCGGAGGCTTTCTTCGGTGCGGCCACATCGTCGGGTGAGACGAGGCCGATGGCGATTCCGCCCGCGCTCAGCGGCAGCCCCGCCGTCAGTGCGTCGGCCACGCGGTCGATGCGCAGCAGCGCGAGGCCGGTACCGTTCGCCGACGAGCCCATAGTGCCGAGCGGCTTGTCGCCGGCGACGACGGGGATGCCGATCTCCGGCGCGCCATTATCCAGCCGAACGCGGACGACGCGGGTGCGCGCGGTGCCGCGATGCTGCATGCGCGACACCACTTCCTGCCCGACATAGCAGCCCTTGTCGAAGTCGACGCCGTGGAGACGATCCATGTTGGTCTCGTGCGGGAAGGCGTCGCCGTAGATGAAATCCACGCCGCCGCGCGGCGCGCCGCAGGCGATGCGGTGCGCCTCGTAGATGTCGCTCTCGACAAGGTCGGCACCGAGCGCCGCCGCCGTTTCCTTCACCAGATCCTCGGGCACGAAGATGCGCCAGCCGAGGCGCGGATCGCGCGGATCCTGAAAGGCGAGATCGGGCGTCTGCGCCGGGGTGCCGTCCCATGCTGCCAGCACGCCGAGCTGCGCCGACAGGTTTTCGATGGTCACCTTGGCGCGCAGTTTGTAGAAGCCGAGCCGGTCGGCCAGGGCCTGCGCCAGAGCCAAGGGAGCGTCGATGATGAAGCCGCCGCCATGGCCTTGCGGCGCTTTGGTCAGGAGAAAATCGGCGATGATCTTGCCCTGCGGCGTCAGCAGCGCGCCGAAGCGACCGATGCCGGGGCGGATCAGTTCGACATTGGTGGTGACAAGGCCGTCGAGGAAGGCGCGCGCGCCCTCGCCGCCGACCCTGATGACGCCGCGATCCGGCAGAAATGCTGCTTTCATGATGGGTTCCTCGGAGACGGCATCCGCCGTTTCTCTCGGTCGTCGTGTCTCCCGACCATGACGGGAAAAAAGAATCTTGCTCGCTACAACGTGGCAACGTAAGGCGCTAAGGTGCCGACAACAAGGGCCGCGCCGCCCGCAATACCGCCCCTCAACAGAGCTTTCCCAACCGACGAGTTTCGAGCATTGGCCCAGACATTCGATGTGATTCTTAAATCCGGAACCGTGGTCAACCAGGACGGCGAGGGCGTGCGCGACATCGGCATCGCGGCCGGGCGAATCGCCGAGATCGGTTCGCTTGATGCCGCCGCTGCTGGCGAGGTGATCGACTGCAAGGGACTGCACATTCTCCCCGGCGTGATCGACACCCAGGTGCATTTCCGCGAGCCGGGCCTGACCCACAAGGAGGATCTGGAGACCGGATCGCGCAGCGCGGTGATGGGCGGCGTCACCGCCGTGTTCGAGATGCCCAACACCAATCCGTTGACGGTGAGCGAGGAGGCGTTCACCGCCAAGGTGAAAGCCGGGCGCCACCGCATGCATTGCGATTACGCCTTCTTCATCGGTGGCACCCGCGACAATGTCGATCAGTTGCCGGAGCTCGAGCGCGCGCCGGGCTGCGCCGGGGTGAAGGTGTTCATCGGCTCAAGCACCGGCTCGCTCTTGGTAGAGGACGACGAGAGCCTGCGCCGCATCTTCAGGGTGATCCGCCGCCGCGCCGCCTTCCACGCCGAGGACGAATTCCGCCTCAACGACCGCAAGCATCTGCGCAGCGAGGGCGATCCGTCGTCGCATCCGGTGTGGCGCGACGAGATCGCTGCGCTGATGGCGACGCAGCGGCTGGTGGCGCTGGCGCGCGAGGCCGGCAAACGCATCCATGTGCTGCACATCTCGACCAGGGAAGAGATCGAGTTCCTGCGCGACCACAAGGACGTCGCCACCTGCGAGGCGACGCCGCATCATCTCACCCTCGATGGCGACGAGGCCTATCGCCGCCTCGGCACCCGGGTGCAGATGAATCCGCCGGTGCGCGACGCGGCCCACCGCGCCGGCATCTGGCGCGGCATCGAGCAGGGTATCGTCGACGTGCTCGGCTCCGACCACGCCCCGCATACGCTGGAGGAGAAGGCGAAGACCTATCCGGCCTCGCCCTCGGGGATGACCGGGGTGCAGACGCTGGTGCCGGTCATGCTCGATCACGTCAATGCCGGGCGGCTGTCGCTGGCGCGCTTCGTCGATCTCACCAGCGCCGGACCGGCGCGGCTGTTCAACATCGCCTGCAAGGGCCGCATCGCGGCGGGCTATGACGCCGATCTCACCATCGTCGACATGAAGCGCAGCGAGACCATCACCGACGACTGGGTCGCCTCGAAAGCGGGCTGGACGCCCTATCACGGCGTCAGGGTGACGGGCTGGCCGGTCGGCACCTTTGTGCGCGGCCGGCGCGTGATGTGGCAGGGCGAAGTGGTGACGCCGTCGACCGGCGAGGCGGTGCGGTTTCTGGAAACGCTGAAGCCGTAACGCCGGCTATGGGAAGGGGCGGCTGCGGTCGTCCTACTGCCGGAATTCCACCACCGAGAATTCGCCGCTGCGGATGCGCGCGGCGAGGCCCTCGACGAATTTCGCCACCGCGTCCTCGCCGTAGGTGCTCACCAGTTCGGCGAAGGCGGCGAACAGGCTGGCCTGTGCCAGGCAATCACCATCGACGCCATCGTGTCGCGCTTCCGCCCAGGCCTCGTTGAGATAGCTGAGCGCGGCCTGCTTCTGCTCCTGATCGGGCAGAAGGTCACGGGCGGTCGTCCAAGGGGAGGAGTGAGACATGGCGAAATCGACTGACCTGTAAAGCGGGGGACCTGTAGAACCGGCTTCCGGTGGGACGATGGTGTGGAAACCGTACAAAGCCTTAGCATGGGCAGGGGGCGCGAACAGGCCGGTTCTTTAGGAAAGGTTAATGAGCCGGATCAAATGGGGCGGATGTGTCCGGTGTCGCCGCGGTGTTGCCGGCGCGCCACCCGCCGGACCGTTCAGTTGGCGTAGCGCGCAGTGAGGTCGCGCGAGATTTTCGCGCCTTCCTCGAGATAGCGGCGGATGGCGACATTGGCCGCCGGGGTGCAGGTCCGGTAGGTCTGCTGGAACCCGTTATAGCCGCGGTTGAAGCTGGCGATCATGCGGGCGCGGCGCTCGCCGCTCGGCGTCTCCGCATCTACCAGCGCCTGCATCTCGGAACGCCATTTCTGGCCTTCGTTGGCGCCGCAGATGCCGCGCAGATAGTGCAGCGTGCCGAGGATTTCCGCGAGCCGTTGCAGGTCGCCGTCGAACGGCGCGGCAGCATCCTG
>JAFKES010000168.1 GCA_017308495.1 Afipia sp. | reverse complement strand
GAGATTGGCGATGCGCAGCACCAGTTCGCGCGGCTCGAACGGCTTGGCCACGTAATCGTCGGCGCCGATCTGCAGCCCCTCGATCCGGCTTTCAGCCTCGTGGCGCGCGGTCAGCATGATGATCGGCACCGTGGACGAGGTGCGGATCGAACGCGCGAGATCGAAGCCGGTCTCGCCGGGCATCATCACGTCGAGGATCAGGAGATCGAAATGCAGGCCCTTAAGCTTGCCGCGTGCCTCGTCGGCGCTTTTCGCAGTGGTGACGCGATAGCCTTCATTGGCGAGGAAGCGCGACAGCAGATCGCGGATGCGGCGGTCGTCATCGACCAGCAGCAGATGCGGCGCGTCATCGGCTGGACGGACGCGCGGGCGCGACGGGGTTGCGGTTTCCATCACCTCGAATCCCTCGCCGGGCTGCCTTTGAGAATGACCTCCAGCACCTTGTCGGGATCGTCGTGGTCGATCATGCCAAGCAGGAACCGGCGCACGCTATCCGCCGCCGCCGGAGACAGGCCCTCGAGCGCGCGGGTGATGCGCACGGTCTGCAAGCCGGCCAGTTGCGTCACCAGCGCCTCGCCCTTGGCGGTGGCGAACAGAAGACGCTGCCGCCGGTCGTTGTCGCCGGCCTTCTGCACGATATAGCCCTCGTCGAGCAGTTGCTTGAGCACCCGGCCCAGCGACTGCTTGGTGATGCGCAGCACGTCGAGCAGATCGGCCACCGTCAGCCCGGGATAGCGGGTGACGAAATGCACCACGCGATGGTGGGCGCGGCCGAAACCGAACTGCTCCAGCACATGATCGGCGTCGCCGACGAAATCCCGGTAGGCGAAGAACAACAGCTCGATGATGTCCCAGCGCAACGACGCACCGCCCGGCGCAGGCGCGGAGCCGCCGGCGGCCTCGGCGGGCGTTGTCTCCGCCTTTATAAATTTTATGTCAGGCATATTGACGTATATCGGTCTCAATGTTACGAAAATGGCAGCGACGACGAAATATTAGTTCGTTTCGTCCGTCGTCCGTGGTCTTTAATTCGCACGGCGGATGCATCGACGGCGGGTCGAGGTCGCGATTGCCGTGTCGCGGCGTCTTTGTCGCGGTTTCCTTCATCGTGCGATTGTCGAGCGGCATTTCGACAAACATACTGGACTTCGCGCCTTCCGCCAAAGCGGAAACCGGCCTCCGGCCGGCGGGCCAGGCCCACCCTCAATCGACCAGCCCGCCGCCGCGTGGACTGACAACAAGCCGGGAGAAGATCCAATGGGAATGACGTCGGGAGTTTCGTTCGCCAAAATCGACGGTGAGGCATTGCCGACCTTCGCCATCCAGCCCGCGCCCCATCCGACGCCCGAGAAGGAGCGCGTGGCCCGGCTGGTCGATCCCGGCTTCGGACGGATTTTCACCGATCACATGGCGATCGTGCGCTACAGCCACGCCAACGGCTGGCATAACGCGCGCGTCGAATCCCGCGCCAACTTCCCGCTCGATCCGGCCACCGCAGTGTTGCACTACGCCCAGGAGATTTTCGAAGGCCTCAAGGCCTACAAGCGCGACGACGGCGGCGTGAACCTGTTCCGTCCCGACGCCAATGCGCGGCGCTTCCGCAATTCCGCCGACCGCATGGCGATGGCGCCGGTGCCGGAGAGCGTGTTCATCGAGGCGGTCGAGCAGCTCGTGCGCATCGATCGCGCCTGGATTCCGGGCGGCGAAGGCAGCCTCTATCTGCGGCCGTTCATGATCGCCAGCGAAATTTTCCTCGGCGTCAAGCCGTCGGCCGAATACATCTTCGCGGTGATCGCCTCGCCGGTCGGCTCCTACTTCAAGGGCGGCCCGGCGCCGGTGTCGATCTGGATGTCGGAAAACTACACCCGCGCAGCGGTCGGCGGCACTGGCGCGGTGAAATGCGGCGGCAACTACGCAGCGAGCCTGCGCGCCCAGGCCGAGGCCATCGACCACGGCTGCGACCAGGTGGTGTTCCTTGACGCCATCGAGCGCCGCTACATCGAGGAACTCGGCGGCATGAACGTGTTCTTCGCGTTCGACGACGGCTCGCTCGCCACCCCGCCGCTCGGCACCATCCTGCCCGGCATCACCCGCGATTCGATCATCACGCTGGCGCGGGAAGCCGGCACCGTGGTGCGCGAGGAGCCCTACACCATCGAACAGTGGCGCGCCGATGCCGCCAGCGGCCGGCTCAAGGAAGCCTTCGCCTGCGGCACGGCGGCGGTGATCTCGCCGATCGGCAAGGTGCGTTCCGCCAGCGGCGACTTCACCATCAACGGCGGCAACGCCGGCCCGGTCGCCATGGGGCTGCGCAAGCAACTGGTGGACATCCAGTACGGCCGCGCCGCCGACAGCCACGGCTGGATTCGCCAGGTGCCGTGAAGCGCCGCGCGCGTGCCGGTCAGTCGCGGCGGACCGGCACCAGCCCAAGCCGGTCGCGCCGGATCCAGCGCGCCATCATCACCACCGCCACCACCGCAAGGCCGGTGGCGAGGCCGATCCAGATGCCGAGGCCGGCGAAGCCGAGCTTGAAGCCGAACAGCAGGCTCATCGGCATGCCGACGCCCCAATAGCCGAGGCCGGCATAGATCATCGGAACGCGGGTATCCTGCAGGCCGCGCAGCATGCCGGCGCCCACTGCCTGCGCGCCATCGGCGATCTGGAACACCGCCGCGCAGAACAGAAAGGTGGTGGCCATGGCCACCACCGCGGCATTGGCGGGATCGGACACGTCGATGAAGGCGCCGATCAAAATGTGCGGCACACTCATCATCACCACGCTCATCGACGCCATGAACACCATGGCGAGCGCGAAGGCGCACCACCCCGCGCGCGCAATGCCGCCGGCGTCGCAGGCGCCGTGGGCGCGCCCGACCCGCACGGTCGCCGCCTGCCCGAGCCCCATCGGCACCATGAACGAGGCGGAGGCGATCTGGATCGCGATGGAATGCGCGGCGATCGCCGCGGTGCCGAACTGCCCCATCAGGAACACCGCGGCGTTGAACACCGTGACCTCGAAACCGATGGCGACGCCGATCGGCAGGCCGAGCCGCCACAGCGCGCGCAGGCGCGGCCAGTCCGCCCGCCAGAATCGCCCGAACAGGCGATAGCGCCGCATGCGCCGGTCGACGATCACCACCAGCGCCAGCCCGCCGAACAGGAAGGTATTCGACAGCGTGGTCGCAAGTCCCGAGCCGCTGATGCCGAGGGCGGGCACGCCGAGATGGCCGAACACCAGAATCCAGTTGGCGCCGATGTTGAACAGGATCGCCGCCACGGTGACGGCCAGCGCCCATGCCGGGCGCTGCAGCGCGGCCACGAAAGAGCGCAGCACCACGAAGCCGAGAAACGGCAGGAAGCCCCATTGCAGATGGCGCACGAACACCTGCGCATCGGCGGCCAGCTGCGGCTCCTGGCCGAACAGCAGCAGGATCGCTTCGGCATGCCACAGCACCAGCCAGCTCGGCACCGAGAGCAGGACGGCGATCCACAATCCCTGCCGGAAGGTGCGCCGCACGTCGCGCATCGTGTGCCGCCTGCGGCCGAACGCCTCGGCCATCATCGGCGCGGTGCCGCTGACCACGCCGATGGCGAAGATGTGGATGGCGAAATAGAGATTGACCCCGAGCGTCGCCGCCGCCAGCGCCGACGAGCCGAGGCGGCCGATGATGATGATGTCGGTGGTGGTCAGCGCGATCTGCGCGAGATTGGTCAGCACCAGCGGCCAGCCGAGCGCCAGCATGGCGCGAAACTCATCGCGCCATGCGGCTTGACGCCTGCCGTTGCAAGATGCATCGGCGGCCGGGCGGGAGTTGAAAGACATGCAATCCTTTAGAGAGAATCTAGCGGAACGAAATCGTCCACTCGTCATGGCCGGGCATAGCCCGTCGAAGACAGGCGTGAACGCCCTTTTGACCCGGCCATCCACGTCTTCTTCTACCGAAATTCCTCAAGACGTGGATACCCGGCATACAGCCGCGCATGACGAGATGTTGCTTTATCCAAACCAAGCCCGCGCTCGCCAAGATCACACGACCTATGCCTTCGTGTGCGCCTTCCACATCTCATAGGGGTCCTCACCCGCGATGCGGACCGGCATGTGAACCGCCTTCAGCGACTGCGCCGCCAGCGGCCTTGCCATTTCGGCATAGATCGCCGCAGTCGACAGGCCATAGGGTTCTCCGTCCGCAAGGGAATAGGCGTAGGCCACCTCCGCGATGCCGGTCAGATGCATGGCGGCCAGACACATCGGACACGGATGGCCGCTGGCATAGATCACGCAGCCATCAAGACGCGGCACGCCAAGTAAGCGAGTCGCCGCACGGATCGCCTGCAATTCGGAATGCGTGGTCGGATCGCCTGTCGCGAAAACCTCGTTGACGCCGGTCGCGATCACCCGGCCCTCCTTGACCAGCACCGCACCAAACGGTCGTCCGCCAGCGCGGACATTGTCACGCGCAAGCGCGATGGCCTCGCAGAGAAAACCTTCCGCAGACATGACGATCTCCCTATCGCTCAAATCTCACAGCGCGTCGGCCGTGATCCAGAACACCTCGCCCTCGGACTCCTCGGTGTCAAGCCAGAGCAGCGGCAGGTCCGGATACGCATCCTCCACCACCTCGCGGCCGCGACCGATCTCGCACAGGAGGCCGCCGTCGACGGTCAGATGATCCTTGGCCTGGTCGAGAATCCGGCGCACCAGAACGATGCCGTCGTCGCCGCCGTCGAACGCCAGCGCCGGCTCATGCCGGCACTCGCGCGGCAGGTCCGCCATGCCCTGCGCATCGACATAGGGCGGATTGGTGATGATGATGTCGTAGCGCTCAGTGCCCACCGCATCGAACAGATCGCCTTGATAAAGCGAGACGCGGTCTTCCAGACCGTAGTCGGCGACGTTGCGCGCCGCCACCGCCAGCGCGACGCCCGACAGATCCACCGCGTCGACGGTCGCGTTCGGGAACGCGCGGCTGGCGAGAATGGCGAGACAGCCCGAGCCGGTGCACAGATCGAGCACGCGCCCCACAGCGAACGGATCGTCGATCAGCGCGGCGCTGTCGTCCTCCGCCACGCCGCCGAAATGCTGCTCCAGCAATTCGCCGATGAAGGAGCGCGGCACGATCACCCGCTGGTCGACATAGAACGGCAGCCCGCGCATATAGGCCTTGTTGACCAGATAGGCTGCCGGCTTGCGCGTGGCGATACGCTGCTCGATCAGGGCCAGAATGCGGCGCCCCTCATGCGCGGTGACGCGCGCGGCCGCGAACATCTCGAACTGGTCGGGATGCAGGTGCAGCGCCTCGCACACGATAAACGCCGCTTCCGCCACCGGATCGGTGGTGCCGTGCGCGAACACGACGCCGGCTTCGGTGAAGCGGCTCACCGCATAGCGCATCAGATCGAGCAGCGTCACCAGTTCGCCGGACGCGACCTTGGGCGGCGCAGCGACCCGGGCGCTGCGTGATTTTTTCGCGGATGTCGTCTTCGCCGCGCGCTTCGCGCCAGAGCGCGCCACGGGTTTCTTCGCTTTCGCCATTACCTTGTCCATCGCGCCAGAGCATCGTCATCGTCCGCGCGCGCCTCGACCCATTTGGTGCCATTGGCGCGCTCCTCGGATTTCCAGAACGGCGCATTGGTCTTGAGATAGTCCATCAGGAATTCAGCCGCATGAAACGCCGCCTCGCGATGGACGGAAGCGGCGAGCACCAGCACGATGTTGTCGCCGGGAACGACGCAGCCATGGCGGTGGATCACCGTGACGCCCTGCAACGGCCACCGCGCCAGCGCCTCCGCCACGTGGCGGCCGATCTCGGCCTCGGCCATGCCGGGATAGTGTTCCAGCGTCATGGCGGCAATGGCCTTGTCGCCCGCACCGCCGCGGCAGATGCCGGTGAAGCTCACCACCGCGCCGATATCGGTGCGTCCTTTAGTCAGCGCCGCCGTTTCCGCGACGATGTCGAAATCGGCGGACTGGATTCGGATGGTGACGGGAGCCGTCATCGTGAATCAACCGCCGGTCATGGGCGGGAAGAAGGCGATCTCGCGCGCCCCGGCAATAGCGGCATCCGGCCTGACATGGGCATGGTCGATGGCGGCTCGGATGGTTTTCGGCGAGGCGAAGGCATGGGCGTATTCCTCGCCGCGCGCCGCGAGCCACTGAACGAGGTCGGCCACCGTGCGCACCGAGGCCGGCGGCTCGACGGTTTCCTCCGCTCGTCCGACCCGCTCTCGCACCCAGGCGAAATAGAGAACCTTCATCACTCTTCCTCGGTGAGATGATGGATGCCCGCCCGCAGGTAATCCCATCCGGTGTAGATGGTGAGGATCGCCGCGACCCACAACAGCCCGATGCCGATCAGCGTGGTGGGCGGCAGGATCACCTCGCCGGCCTCGCCCGCGATCAGGAAGCCGACGGCGACGAGCTGGATCGTGGTCTTCCATTTCGCCAGCCGCGAGACCGGCACGCTGACGCGGATGGCGGCGAGATATTCGCGCAGCCCCGAGACCAGGATCTCGCGGCACAGGATGACGATCGCCGCCCACAGCGCCCAGCCCTTGATGGTCTCGTCCGCCGCCAGCATCAGCAGGCAGGAAGCGACCAGCAGCTTGTCGGCGATCGGGTCCAGCATCCGCCCGAGCGCGGACTGCTGATCCCACATGCGGGCGTAATAGCCGTCGAGAAAATCGGTGATGCCGGCGGCAATGAAGATGAACAGCGCCACCCAGCGCAGCCACAGCGGCGCGCCAAGGATGGACTGCGCATAAAGGCAGCCGATCACCACCGGAATGGCGACGATCCGGGAATAGGTGAGGATATTCGGCAGAGACAGAGAGCGCTTCGCCGGCTTCGGGGTGACGAGACTGACCATGACGCTACCCATACCGTGAAATCGCCGGGGTCAACAACCCGCCGGGCGCATGTCGGCCCCCCGCGGGCAACGCCGCGCTGCGCGGATCAGCCCCCGCCCGGATGGAAAAAATCAAAAATCTTGCGCGCGCTTTCGGCGCTGACCCCGGGAACCTTGCCGAGATCAGCCACCGAAGCCCGCTCGATTTCCTTCAGGGTTCCGAAATGATGCAGCAAGGCGCGCTTGCGCGACGGCCCGATCCCGGGGATTTCCTGCAAGCCGGCCTCGCGGATGTCCTTGCGGCGCAGCTTGCGGTGCGAGCCGATGACAAATCTGTGAGCCTCGTCGCGCAGCCGCTGGATGAAATACAGCACCGGATCGCGCGGCTCTAACTTGAGCGAGGCCCGATGCGGCATGAACAGGGTCTCGCGGCCGGCATCGCGGTCCGGCCCCTTGGCCACTGCGATCAGCCCCACCTCCTCGGGCAGGCTCAGTTCGGTGAAAATCGCGCGTGCGGCGTTCAACTGGCCCTGGCCGCCGTCGATGATGACGAGATCGGGCCATTGCGGCACGCCATCGTCGCCCTCCGGCGGGCGGTTGCCGCCCTCGGCCGCGGCGTTGAGCAGGCGCTTGAAGCGACGCTGCAGCACCTCGCGCATCATGGCGTAGTCGTCGCCGGGGGTGAGCCCGTCCGACCTGATGTTGAACTTGCGGTACTGGTTCTTGGCGAAGCCCTCCGGCCCCGCCACGATCATCGCGCCCACCGCGTTGGTGCCCTGGATATGGCTGTTGTCGTAAACCTCGATCCGCCGCGGCGCGCGCGGCAGGCCGAGGGTCTCGGCCAACCCCTGCAGCAGCCGGGCCTGGGTCGCGCTGTCGGCGAGCTTGCGGCCGAGCGCCTCGCGCGCATTGGTCAGGGCGTGGGCGACCAGCTCCTTCTTCTCGCCGCGCTGCGGGGTGAGAACCTCGACCTTGAAGCCGGTCTTCACGCTGAGCGCTTCCGCCAGCAGGTCCTGATCCTCGACGCGGTGCGACAGCAGGATCTGCCTGGGCGGCGGCTTGTCGTCGTAGAACTGGGCGAGGAACGACCCCAGCACCTCGTCCGCCGGCAGCGTGCGGTCGGCACGCGGGAAATAGGCGCGGTTGCCCCAGTTCTGTCCGGTGCGGAAGAAGAACACCTCGACGCACGAGTAGCCGCCCTCCTGATGGATGGCGAACACGTCCGCCTCCTCCACCGTGCGCGGGTTGATGCCCTGCTGCGACTGGATCGCCGACAGCGCGGCGAGGCGGTCGCGATAGACCGCCGCGCGCTCGAAGGCGAGATCGGCCGACGCCTTCTCCATCTCGGCGGCGAGCTCCTGCTTCACCAGCCGCGAGCGGCCGGAGAGAAAGTCCACGGCCTCGCGCACCAGTTCCGTATAGCCGGGAAAATCGATTTCGCCGGTGCACGGCCCGGCGCAGCGCTTGATCTGGTAAAGCAGGCACGGCCGGGTCCGGCTTTCGAAGAACGCATCGGTGCAGGAGCGCACCAGAAACGCCCGCTGCAGCGCCGTGATGGTGCGGTTGACCGCGCCGACCGAGGCGAACGGGCCGAAATAGCGGCCCGGCCGGGTCTGCGCGCCGCGATGCTTGAGGATCTGCGGCGCCCAGTGATCGCCGGTGATGAGGATATAGGGGAACGACTTGTCGTCGCGCAGCTGCACGTTGAAGCGCGGACGAAGCTGCTTGATGAGATTGGCTTCGAGCAGCAGCGCCTCGGTCTCGGTGGCGGTAGAGACCACCTCGACATGGGCGGTCATCGCGATCATGCGCGCGATCCGCGCCGTGTGCCCGGTGGGCCGGGCGTAGGAGGCGAGACGCTTCCTCACGCTCTTGGCCTTGCCGACATAGAGCACGTCGCTGGCCGCATTGAGCATGCGGTAGACGCCGGGGGCGGTCGGCGCGAGCTTCACCGCCCGCTCGATCGCCGCGCGCCCGGTGGCGAGGGCGCCCTCGCCCGCGAATGCCTGCGCGTCGTCGACGGAATCGGGCAGGCGACCCTCATCTTCCTCCTCGGCTACCACCAGCGCCGGATCGAGATCCTGAGCGGGCTCGCCGCCGTCACCCACAGCCGTCCGCCTTCCGCGCGACGGGGGCGCGGGAGCATCCATCTCGGACGGGGAACGCGGCGGCTGCGGCGGATCGGACGTCTTGTCATTCATGAGCGGAATTTAGGGGTTGCGCGCCCGATCATCCAGCGCCCGCGAGACCCCGAACATGCCCGGAACGCGCCGCGGCCGGGCTGCGGAGCGGCCTGATTTGTAACACTTTCTTAACGACGTTAATGGCCCGGAAAGCCGCCTTAACGACCGTTTAACGTAAAACTCTCGATAAGTTTTACACATAAACGGTGGACTTCCGTAACCAAACGGCCACCGCGGGCGGCGGGACCGCCCACAGGTTTTGAACTGCCGACGGTGTCGGGCGTGCGTGTAAGGAGAGTTGAGATGAAAAAGTCGGTCCTTGGCGGAATGGTTGTCGCAGCCATGTGCATGACCGCATCGGCACAGGCGGCGGACATTTATGCGCAGCGCCGCCCTTACGCTCAGCCCTATACGGTGACCCAGCCGCTCGCCAACAGCTGGGCCGGCGCCTACCTCGGCGGCAATCTCGGCTATGGCTGGGGTGACATCACCAACAATCCGGCCTCGCCGTCCGGCCTCCTCGGCGGCATCCAGGGCGGCTACAACTGGCAGTCGGGCGCGGTGGTGTTCGGCGTCGAGGGCGACATTCAGCTCAACGGTGCGGACGACACCTTCGCGGCGTGGAAGTTCTCCAACCCGTGGTTCGGCACCGCGCGCGGCCGCATCGGCTATGCGTTCAACAACGTCCTGCTGTACGGCACCGGCGGTCTCGCCTTCGGCGAGGTCAAGGGCCAGTGGTTCGGGCTGACGGAAAGCCACACCGTGGCCGGCTGGACGGTCGGCGTCGGCGCCGAAGTCATGCTCAATCGCAACTGGTCCGCCAAGATCGAATACCTTTATGTAGATCTGTCCAACCAGAATTTCTCGCTCACCCGCACCTCGAACGGCTACGAGTTCAATACGGTGCGCGTCGGCGTGAACTACCGCTTCTAAGCGCGCCGCCCACCGGCAACGCCGACAATCCCGGGCCCTGGCCCGGGATTTTTGTATGCGCCCCCGATGCCGCCGCCCGCGACGGCGGCGCGGCGCTCAGGCCGATCCGCTCACGAGGACACCACCAGATCGACCGCCTTGGGGCCCTTGCCCTTCTTGTCGGGCTCGACCTCGAACGTGATGCGCTGTCCCTCGATCAGGTCCTTCAGCCCGGCGCGCTCGACCGCGGTGATGTGCACGAACACATCGCGCCCGCCGTCGTCCGGCTTGATGAAGCCGTAACCGCGCTCGGCATTGAAGAACTTGACCGTACCCGTCATCGCCATCGGGAATCCCTCCCCGCACTGCTCCGCCGCCGCGCCATCGCGCGCCGACCCGACCGGCATTCGCCACCGAAATGCAGCGGCCTTCGAAACGCAGCGGCCTTCATAGCGAGAAAGCCTTGGGAGCCGCCCGCGCTCGGGGCTTCGTCATTCCGCCGCGGCCATGACAGCCGCGGGATGCAACACCAGCCTCACCCGCAAAGCATAATACGGTTCCCGGCAAATTGACCATGGTGCTTTGGTGTTTTTCGCGAGGCGCGCCCGGCCCGATCACCCCCCGACGGTGTCGATCCGGAAGCGGCCGGCGCCCCCCAGCCCCAGCGGCTTTTCCAGCTGGTGCAGGATGGCCTTCATCTCCCCCGCGAGCGTCCACGGCGGATTGACGATCAGGAGGCCGGCGGAGACGAGGCCCGCTTCCGGCGTCTGCGGCGCGACGCTGAATTCGACGCGCAGGCACTTCGCCTCGCCGCCCACATTGGCCACGGCGGCGACGCGCGCCGCCAATGTCTCCGCCGCGCGGCGTTCCTTGAGCGGATACCACAGCAGATACACGCCGGTCGGCCATTTGGCATGGGCGGCGGCGAAACCTGACGCAAGCCGCTCGAACTCGGCGCGGCTTTCGAACGGCGGGTCGATCACCACCAGCCCGCGTCGCTCCTTCGGCGGCACGAAGGCGGTCAGCGCCATCCAGCCGTCGAGGTCGACCACGCGGGCCTGCTCGTCGCGGCGCAGCGCGTCGATCAGTTGCCGGCGCGCTTTCGGCTCAAGCTCGCAGGCCACCAGACTGTCCTGCGGCCGCAGCAGCGCGCGGGCGATCAGCGGCGAGCCCGGATAGGCCACGAGATCGCGCCCGGGATTGAAGGCGCGCACGATGTCGAGATAGGGCGCGACCAGCGCCCGCACCTCGTCCGAAAAGCGCGCCTGCATCAGCCGCGCGATCCCGGTGCGCCACTCGCCGCCGCGGGTCGCCTCGTCGCCGGTGAGATCGTAGAGTCCGGCCCCGGCATGGGTGTCGATCACCCGGAATGCGGCCGGCTTGTCCTGCAGATAGACCAGGATGCGGGTCAGCGCGACGTGCTTGACCACGTCGGCGAAGTTTCCTGCATGAAAGGCGTGACGGTAATTCATGCGCGCGGTGTTACGACATTGCGCGGCGAAAGTAACGCGCGCTATCCGCCACGCACCGGCGGCATCACCACGCGGTCGCGGCGGCAGGCGCGGCGGTCGATCTCCTCGCAGGCCCGAAAATGCAGGTCCCGGCTCATGCAGATGCGCACCTCGCTGAGGCGCTTGCTGTCGCAGGTCACCGCGATGGCCGCCGGGCTAAGGCCGGGGTTGGCCTTGATGAACGCCGCCTCGATCTCCGCCGGCGCGATGGTCTTGGGCGCGGCCAGATTCTGAAACGCCTCGGGAATGTTCACCGCCGCGCGCGCCTTGCGCGTGGTTTCGAAATAGCTCCGCGCGCCGAGGCCGGAGCAGGTGCCGTGCTTGTCCCACTCGTTATAGATCAGGCCCGGCGCCGGCATGATGTCGAGCATCGACTCCATGAGGTTGCGGTTGAGGCGCGGGGCGGGACGCTGGCAGTAATCGGGAAAGCCGCGCTCGTATTGCGGCCACAGGCCGTGCACCACGAAGGAATATGGCCGCCCCCCGCACTGGGCCTGGATGCCGCGATTGGAATGGCCGCGCTCGCTCGCCGCCTCGCAGAACGACGGCGACCACGACAGCGACAGCACATAGAAATCGAACTCGCCCGGCGCGTTCTGGCGGCGGTCCTGCGCCGCGGCCGACCCGGCGGCGGTCATCGCCGCGAGACCCAGCAGCGCAAATCCCGTCAGCGCGGCCGTGATCCGGCGCAGCCACGCACCGCTCGCCTTGGCCTGCTCCGCGACCGCCTTGACCGTCATGCCATTATGCTCCCACCCGCGAAATTCTGATTCCCGCCCCTGATTCGGACACGCGCCGATCATTCCCGAACGCGGTTCGGGACGCCAGAGCGGAGCTGATAGCGACGATCAGGGCCGGGCTGCCCGACAGGACGGATTATAGGCCCAGTTGCGGTCGAGGCCGACCACGCACCACTCGACCCCCGAGTTGAATCCGGCGAAGCCGCCGTCCTCGATGACGGAATAGTGCACCTGCCGGGCCCGGCCGTCGCTCAGCATGGCGCTGGCGGTGCAGAAGCGGCGCGGAATGCTGTCGCGCGCCCACGGGCGGAACGCCACCTCATGCACGTTGGCATAACCGGTGATCTGGAGATCGGAATTCCAGAACCGGCCCTCCTTCTCCGCGAACTGGTAGGAGATGGCGGCGAGCGCATCTCCGCAGGCGCCCATCTGGCCGTCATAGCGCGGACCGGACAGCCAGATGCCGCGCTCCAGCGCCGACGCCGCCTGCGCCGCCTGACCGAACGCGATCAGGCCTATCACCGCACCGAGAGCGGCGGCGAAGATGAATTTCCGGGAGCTGACGAGAAAGTCGCGCATAAGGGCGGTCCACCGCAATGTCGTGTGCGCCGGAAGGTGCCGCGAAGCCGGGATCGGGTCAAGTGCAGCGCGGCAACACTCCGCCGCCAACCCCCAAAACAACCGCGCGGCGTTCTTTTCATGTCCGCCCGGGGGCTTTAATGTCACCTGAGATTCCGGAGGAGAGCACGATGCGGACCACAGGACTGGCGATTTTGGCTGCGGCGATGGCGCTGGCCGTGACGGCTCCGGCGCAGGCCACCTCGGTCCCGCCCTTCAAGGGCAACGACACCGGCGGCATCATCGCCTATTCGCTCTATCAGCAGGGCGCGGACGTCAAGGCGATGGCGCTGAACCATTGCGCCAGCTACGGCAAGTCGGTGAAACTGACCGGCGTCGACGCGCAGTATGGCGGGTACATCTCCTTCGCCTGCGTCTGGGTCCATCCCGGCCACATCGACCGCCCGCTGCGCGCAGCTTATTAAGGCGCCCGGCGCCGTCCTGCAGAACCATCCTAGGATCATCTCATGACGGCTCCCCCGAAACTCCGAAACCGCAACTGGCTCCGGCGCGTCGGACGCGGGATGCTGTGTGCCGCGCCGCTCATGGCAGCGGGAGCGGCGCTGGCCGATCCGGTGGAGATGCCGACGCGCAAGCCGGGGCTGTGGGAGATCAAGGTCAATGCCGGCAGCCAGATGCCCGCGATGACCATGCAGCAATGCACCGACGCCTCCACCGACAAGGACATGGCCACCGCCTTCAGCCCGATGGCGAAGGAAGTGTGCTCGCGGCAGGACATGCGAAAAACCGCAACGGGCCTGGTGATCGATTCGGCCTGCAATGTCGCCGGCATGACCTCGGAGTCACACACCGAAATCAGCGGCGATTTCAATTCGGCCTACACCGTGAAGGTGGCGGCAAAAAACAGCGGCGGACCGGCCGGCGTGCCGGCGGACACCAGCACGATGATGGAGGCCAAATGGGTCGGCCCCTGCAAGGGCACCCAGAAGGCGGGCGACATCGTCATGCCCGGCGGCCTCACCATCAACATCAAGGACATGCAGGCGCTGCGCGCCATGATGCCGAAGAAATAGCGCGCCGCGTATCCCGTCCAGGCCGACAGATCTCACCGCGTAACGAAAACCGCCCGCTCGCAGTCGCGAACGGGCGGTTTTTTGTTCTCATGAAAATAGCCGGGGATGACGAGGTGTGGTTCCGTCTCAACGAAACCCGCTTTACCTGCCTCAGCCCTGCGGCTGATCGCTCGGCGACGTCGGGCGCTGCTTGTGCTGAGCCATGAAGGCGTCGAACTCCTCCTTGTCCCGGGCCTGACGCAGGCGCTCGAGGAAGTCCTTGAACTCTTTCTGCTCCTCCTCGAGGCGGCGCAGCGTCTCCATGCGGTAGTCGTCGAAGGCGCGGTTGCCGCTGGACGGGGCGTAATAGCCGCGGCCATCCATGCGGCCACGCATCCGGTCCATCTTCTCCTGCATCCGTTCCATCTTGTCGGCCCAGCGGCCGTGGCGATCGTTTGACCAGCAACCCATGCTTTTGCTCCAGAACGAGTAGGCGAGAATGGCGAGGCCGATCGGCCACCAGATGATGAAGCCGGCGACGATCAGAAGAATCCGCGCCGGATGGAAGGGCGGGTAGAAGCCGCGGTCGCGGCGGTCGAAGTCGTCGCGCGGTCCACCCCAGGCCGGACGGCCCCATTTGTCGAGATGTGCGGTGTTGGCGTCTGCGGTGTTCGCCATAGGCCTCCTCCTGTTCACGCATCCGTGAATGTAAATAACATTTACATAGATAAACGATCCAGCCGCGTTGTCAAGACGGCCGGCGCGGCGGGGGACCAATTATCGCGGGGGTGCGGCGGCAGGTCGCTGGTCGGTGGGGAAGCCGAGGCCCTTGAGGTAGATCAGCACACCGGCTTCCAGCAGATCTTCCGCCGACATCGGCAGTTTGCGGCGCGCTGCATCGCCGCGCGCGAACAGCGAGGCGATACCGTGCGACAGCGACCAGATGTGCAGCGCCATCATCAAGGCAGGCGGCCGCGGCACGTTGGGCGGGGCCATCGCCGCCAGCCGCTCGGACGCGGCGCGGATGATCGCGAAGGCCCGCTCGCTCGCCACCAGCAGCGCCGGATTGCTTTCCAGCGGCAGCCCGGATTCGAACATCGCCGAATAAAACGCGGGGTTCTGGCGGGCGAAGGCGAGATAGGCCTTGCCGACGCGCTGGAAGGCGGTGGGCGTATCGGGGCGACCGTCGTCCCACGCCGCTGTCAGCCGCGCCTCGAACTGCTCGAAGCCCTGCTGCGCCACGCTGGCCAGCAGTTCGTCGCGGTCGCGGAAATGGCGGTAGGGCGCGGCCGGGCTGACGCCGGCCGAGCGCGCGGCCTCGGCGAAGGTAAAGCCAGCCGGGCCCTTCTGCGCGATCAGGTCCAGCGCGGCCTGCATCAGCGCTTCCTTCAGGTTGCCATGGTGATAGCCGCCCTCGCGGCGGCCGCGCTTATTCCAGTTCATGGGCGGTCGGCCACTTTCATGTAAACGGGCTTTACATCACTTCGCCCCCGGGGTCACTAGCGGCGAAGGCGGCGATTTATCTTGTTCGCGCACGATCGTCTGCGAAAACCGGTGCCCGCTTTCCGGGATCACGCTCTACGCCGTGTCCTGATCGGCCTTCATGGCGATGCGCAGCGCCCTGGGAATCGGCCGGGCCCGGCCGCCGGAGACGAAGGCGACCTTGACCCGCGCCTCCACCAGCACCTCGTCGCACCGCTTCACCTGCTGGAACAGGGTGATCGACGCCCCCTTCACTTCCGCGGGCATTGTGACCACGTCGAGCAGATCGTCCATCCGCGCCGGCTTCAGATACTCGATCTGCATGGAGCGAACCACGAAGGCGAAACCCGGGGCCTCGCTCTCGGCCTCCGCGAACAGCGCGCGCTGGTCGGCGCCGAGCAACCGCAGATAGTTGGTGCGGCCGCGCTCCATGAAGCGCAGGTAATTGGCGTGATAGACGATGCCGGTGAAATCCGTGTCCTCGTAATAAACGCGGACCCGCATATGATGACGGCCATCGCGAATGTCGCCATCAAGGGCGGCGCGGTGCGCTGGTGTTTCGATCGGTCCGCTCATGCCGGTCGCCGCCGCTTCGTCGCCGTCGGCGCGCAATAGATGGCATACAGCGTCTTGAGCACGGCGCGGACATTGTCTGACCCGATCCGATAATACACCGTCTGCGCCTCGCGCCGCGTCTCCACGAGGCCGCCCGCGCGCATCTTGCCAAGGTGCTGCGACAGCGCGC
>JAFKES010000167.1 GCA_017308495.1 Afipia sp. | reverse complement strand
ACCCGTCGTCGCCGATCTACGGCATGCCGGTGCTGCAGGTGTGGAAGGCGGGCACGGTGATGTTCATCAAGCGCTCGCTGGCGTCCGGCTACGCCGGCGTCGACAACCCGCTGTTCTACCGCGACAACACCATGATGCTGCTAGGCGACGCCAAGAAGATGACCGAAAATATCGTCAAGGCAATGTAAGCGGCGTTGGCGTTTATCAGGCTCGAAAGCAGAGAGGCCGTGCGATGCACGGCCTCTTTTTCGTGATGGCTTTCCGGTGGTTCTGTCGCCGTTGCGCCTTGCGGATTACGCCTCTTTCGGCAGCCGGTAGAGCGCGCAGAGCTTGTTGCCGTCCGGATCGCGCAGATAGGCGAGGTACATCCTGGCATCTCCCATCTGGCCCCATCTGGCGGAGGCCGGGCAGATCGGCGCTGCGCATGACCGCCTGATCGCCGGCCGCGCCCGCGCCATCACTGCGACATTTCGCCGGATCGTTACGCAAGCCGTCACTTGCGCCGCAATCGCGCGTTCCTATGTCAGCAGCTTTGCGGCGACGGGCGCATGTCCGTCTGATGCGGAGACTGCGGGACCATCATCATGGGATTGCGATGACCGACGACAGCCTGTTCGAGCGCACCACCCGGCGTCCCGGCGCGCGGCGCCCGCCCGTCATCGATCAGGACGGCAACGAGGTCCGGCCCGGTCGGGATTTCGGCGGCGGTTCCGGCGCGTCCGGTGTCGATTTCGAAAGCGCCGAGTTCCAGAGCCTGTCGGGTGCGCTCGGCGGATTTTCGTTCGCGCCGCTGACGCGCGAACAGAGGCTGGCGCGGATCGACGCGGTGGCGAAACTGATGGACGTGGCGTTCGTGCTGCCGCGGACCAAGGTCCGCTACGGCCTCGACGGCATCATCGGGCTTGTGCCCATCGTCGGTGATCTCCTGGCCGCGATGGTTTCGCTGTGGATCGTGCGCGAGGCGCGGGCGCTGGGCGCGCCGCGCTATCTGATCGCGCGCATGCTGGGCAATGTCGCAGTGGATACGGTGGTGGGCTTCGTGCCGCTGGCGGGCGACGCCTTCGACGTCGCGTTCCGCTCCAACATCCGCAATGTCCGCATGCTGCAGCGCTGGCTGGACAAGCAGGACAAGCGTCGTCGCGAGGGCAGGGGCCGGTCAGGGGCGGCGTGAGCGGGCGACTTAAGAACGGTCGACTTAAGAACTGACGGCTTGAGAGGGCTCCACCTTTTCCCCGTCCGCTGTCACAGGCTCGGGCCGGTTGCGCGGAAGCGGGAACTCAGCCGCCTCATAGAGGGTCCGGATGCCGCTCTGGTCGAAGCGGGCTTCGTCCACCTGCAGATAGGCGCCGTTCAGGGAGTCGGCCGGAAGCTGCTCGATCGCGAACTGCACGGCCTCGGCTGCGGTCGGGAAGCGGCGATAGGCGAACCCGGCGCGCTTCTTCTTGCGGATCGCCGCAGGAAACAGCTCAGCTTCGGTGTTGTAGTTGAACGCAGCCATGATGTCGGTCTTCTCGTCGTTGATGCGGAATCCTGTGACTTGAAAAAGGCAGCAGGCGGCGTCGTCGGAAAAGCGCTGCCTGATGGGATCCAATATGGATACCAATATAGGCCATTTTTCGCCGATTGCGACCCGTCGTGAATTGCATGACAGGTTCCGGTCGCATGCTGGAGCGCATGGCGCGGGCCGCCCGCCGATAAGCGGTTGATTTTCAACCAGCTATCGACGCGCGCCGCGACCGCGGGCGGAAGCCGGGGGCGTCAGCGCGTGACGGGAAGGACCTTGAGCTGGGTGGCAAAGGCCTCAACGTGAAGCGCGGGATCGGCGGCGACGTCGATCCTGCGCACCGGCGTCTGTTCCAGTTCGCCGCCGCCATTGCGGCGGACGTCGTACTGCCAGACCTTCAGCCGGCCGTTGCTGGTGAGCGCCTTTTCCACTGCATCGGGCGTCTTGCCCCTGATCCGCGCGAGGTCGTTGTGCGTCAGCCCGATGACGATTTCGTCGCGGGGCGTCACGACCTTGAACAGCGTCACCTTCCCGGGCGCGAATGCGGGGTGCGACGCCACGGCGTCGATGAGCAGGCCGGCAAGGCCAATCGCCAGAACGGTCTGGCGCGATGTGGCGGACATGGCCAAGTTCCTTGAGAGAGTTTCTTGTTTTTAAGTCCGGCGGATCGCCGCCGGCCGCGGACGCAGCCGCGCCGCGGTGGGCTCACATAAGCCTCCCGCGCCGCGTGTCATCCCCCGGGGAGGGGTTATCGTGTTGAATTAATTTGATCCGGGCCGGTGCTTCAGTGCCGCGGAGTTGATGCAGTAGCGCAGGCCGTTCGGCCCCGGGCCATCATCAAACACATGGCCGAGATGGCCGTTGCATCTGGCGCACAGCACCTCGGTGCGCACCATGCCGTGGGAGATGTCGCGTTCCTCGGCGATGGCCTCGTTCGAGGCGGGCGCGGAGAAGGCGGGCCAGCCGCAGCCGGAGTCGAACTTGGCATCCGATTCGAACAGGGTCTGTCCGCAGCCCGCGCAGACATAGATGCCCGGCTCGAACGAGTGATCGTATTCGCCGGAGAACGGCCGCTCGGTCGCCTTCTGGCGCAGCACCGCGTATTGCATCGGCGTCAGCTCATCGTGCCATTCGCTCTCGGACTTCTGGATCGTGGCGGAGCCGGTCCCGGTCTTGACATCGCTCATCGTTCGTTCCCGTCGTTGGATGACCCACGAAACCGCGGGCCGTCATATCAATTGCTTGCCCGCGTGTCCTTCACCAGCACCGGCTTGTCACGATAGTTCTCAGCGAACAGCTTCTTCAGGTTGTCGATCTTGGGCAGGTCGTTAAACACGATATAGGGCTGCTTCGGGTGCAATGTCAGGTAGTCCTGATGATAGTCTTCCGCCTGGTAGAACGCCGGCAGCGGTTCGACCGTGGTGGCGATCGCCCTGCGGTAGACCTTCGCGCCGTTCAACTGGGCGATGTAAGCCTGCACCGCGCTGCGCTCGGCCGGATCGGAGGTGAAGACGGCGGAGCGGTATTGCGGCCCGTGATCCGGGCCCTGGCGGTTGAGCTGGGTCGGGTCGTGCACCACCGAGAAATAGATCTGCAGCAGCTTGCCCAGTGTCACCTGCTTCGGGTCGTAGGTGACCTGCACCGCCTCGGCGTGCCCGGTGCCGCCGGAACTGACGGCCTCATACTGGGCGGTGTTGGCCGTGCCGCCGGCATAGCCCGAGACGGCTTTGGTCACGCCCTTCGTGTGCTGATAGACGCCCTGCACGCCCCAGAAGCAGCCGCCGGCCAGCACCACGGTTTTCAACCCGTCGGCCGGTGCGATGTCGGCCGCGGGCGGCGGAATGACGACGGCGGCCTCAGTGGCGCGCGCCGGCGCTGTCAGCGCCAGCATGCTGGCGGCGGCGAGGGCGAGAGCGGTCCGGTGAACGGGCAGGCGACGCATGGGGTGTCTCCGCGAAGGAATCAGCGTGGGGCATGAGATAAGCCATCCAGCCGCGTCTGGTGCGGGCCATGCCGACACAAATTCGTGAACCTGCCAAGGACGATAGGGCGGGGGACGGGGCCGTCAGCCGGAGGCGGGCGCGGCCTGCGGCCGCAGGCGGCCGATCTGGAAGCGCAATTCGAGGGCGGTCTTGAGCAGCACCAGCAAGATCAGCGGCGCGGTGCGCCCGATCATCTGCGCGATGAACGCGCCGCCGAGGATCGCGACATGCATCAGGACGATGCGCTTGTAGAAGCCACCGATGATGTCGCCGATGTCGGTCGCACCGGCGGCCGTCGGCCGGCCGAACACGAAGCGGTTGACCACATCGTTGACATAAAGCGCGCCCTGTCCGGCGAACAGCGCGATCAGCGGAATCCACAAGCCGCTGCCGATCACGATCAATCGAATGAAGTCGCGCGCGTCGTGGATGCGATCGGTCCACGGCCCCGCGAACAGCACCCACAGAAACGCCATATGAACCGTCATGAAGATTCCGGCGTGGACGGTGAAAAAGCCAGCCATCCCGAGCGCGCCCGCTATGGTGCGCCCCGTGACCGGGCCGGACCCATGCGACATGGTCGCCACCCGCAGGATGGTCCAGAATCCGACGACGAGGGTTTCGAGCCAGTACAGGCTCAGCAGCACGAAGGCGTCCCACCCCCACCACAGCAGTCCGGCCAGCGGCACGAGGTTGGCGCACGGCATGATCCACGCGACCAGCCTGTTGCCGGGCGCACCATCTGACGGGGTGGGGCGAAGGGACCCGCGGGGATCGCTGGATTGGCTCTGATGGACCATGACCGGTCGACAAACTCGCGCGTTGGTGTCGGAGGCCGGAATTAAACCGCAACCGGCGCCCCTGTGTCCGGTCGCGGGCCGATCCATCCAAAGGAAATGATGCCGAATCCGGTCTTGGTCCCTTTCGCGTTGGCCCGCTCCCCGATCTGCCTGTCGCCGCCGCTCCTCAAGCGGCCGGGTTCGCAGGCTCAGCGTCCGGCGGGTCGCCTGCGGCCCATCGCCCCGGCGCAAACGGCCGCCGGCAGGACCATTTTCCGGCCATGAATCGGCGGCGGTAACCCCGCCTTAACCATGGTGAGCGTTTGGTTAGGTCGGCAAAACAGGGGTGTGAAGCCCTCGTTTTGACACGTTAGCAGGGGATTCAGGGCCCGGCCTCGGGACAGGCTTTCCCACGCGACACGAGACTGGAACCGGGAGATCGGCAATGTCGGCGTTTTCGCTGTGGCCGGTGGGCGCGACGTCGCGACGGCTGCGCGTGAATTTTGAATTGTTCGCCTTGAGAGGATACCGATCATGAATCCAGCAGACGTGGCGCAAGCGGCCCTGCCGGCGGCCTCCGCCGACGTGTCGCTGATCTCGCTGTTCTGGCACGCGCATTTCGTCGTAAAAACGATCATGCTCGGTCTGTTGGCGTGTTCGGTGTGGGTCTGGGCCATCGCCATCGACAAGATGTTCCTCTACGCCCGCACCCGCAAGGCGATGGACCGCTTCGAGCAGGCGTTCTGGTCGGGCCAGTCCATCGACGAACTGTATCGCGCGCTGGCCGCCAAGCCGGCGCATTCGATGGCGGCGCTGTTCGTGGCCGCCATGCGCGAGTGGAAGCGCTCGTTCGAGGGCCATGCGCGCTCCTTCGCCGGCCTGCAGACCCGCATCGACAAGGTCATGAGCGTGTCGATCGCCCGCGAGGTCGAGCGGCTCGACCGGCGGCTGCTGGTGCTGGCCACCGTCGGCTCGGCGAGCCCGTTCGTGGGCCTGTTCGGCACGGTCTGGGGCATCATGTCGAGCTTCCAATCCATCGCCGCCTCCAAGAACACCTCGCTGGCGGTGGTGGCGCCCGGCATCGCGGAGGCGCTGTTCGCCACCGCCATCGGCCTCATCGCCGCAATTCCGGCGACAATTTTCTACAATAAGTTCACTTCGGAGGTGAACCGGCAGGCCCAGCGGCTGGAAGGTTTCGCCGACGAGTTCTCCGCCATCCTGTCGCGCCAGATCGACGAGCGCGGGTGAGGGGCGGTTCTGTGGTCTCGATTGCGGGGTGGCAGCGATGGGCATGAGCATGGGAGGCGGGTCGTCCGGCGGTCGTAGCCGCTATCGCCGCGCCAACGTCATGGCTGAAATCAACGTCACGCCGATGGTGGACGTGATGCTGGTGCTGCTCATCATCTTCATGGTGTCGGCGCCGCTGCTCACCGTGGGCGTGCCGCTCGACCTGCCGCAGACCGCGGCCAAGAGCCTCGATCAGGACAAGGAGCCGCTGACGCTGTCGGTGCAGCTCTCCGGCAAGGTGTTCCTTAACAACACCGAGATCGCCATGGACGAACTGGTGCCGAAGCTGAAGGCCATCACCGAGGCGCGTGGCGGCACGGACGAGCGCATCTTCGTGCGCGGCGACACCAAAGTGGACTACGGCACCGTAATGCGTGTGATGGGGCGGCTGTCGGCCGCCGGATTCAAGCGCGTGGCTCTGGTTACAGAGGTCGAACAAGGAACCTGACGTGACGTTCGACAAGACCCTCGCAGCGTCTGTCGCTTTGCATGCCCTGGTGATCGGCTGGGGTCTGGTGTCGTTCTCGAGCAAGGCGTTCGAGTCGATGCCGGAGGATTCTGTTCCGGTCGATATCGTCTCCGCCGATCAGTTCGCCAAGGCGATGTCCGGCATGAAGACCGGCAAGAAGGAGAACCCCAAGCCGCTGGTGGAGAAGGTCGCCGAGCCGAAGCCGCCGGTGGACGACGCCGTCGGCAAGATCGACGACAAGAAGCCGCCGGTGGTGACCGAAGCCGCGCCGCCGCCGAAGCCGGTCGAAAAGCCGGTGGAGAAGAAACCCGATCCGCCGAAGCCGGTCGTCGAGAACAAGCCGAAGGAAGAGGCCAAGCCGGCCGAGAAGAAGCCCGATCCCGCCAAGGTCGATCCGATCGCGGAAGCCTTGAAGAAGGAAGAGGCCAAGAAGCCCGCGCCGAAGCCGCAGCAGGCCAAGGCCGCGCCTCCGCAGCCCGAGAAGCACAAGGCCGAGCGGGTGTTCGACCAGTCCAAGATCGCGGCGCTGCTCGACAAGCGCGATCCGACGCGCGCCTCCATCACCGGCGCGGCGCTGAACTCGCAGGCGGCGCTCGGCACCGCCAGGGGCACCGCCGCCGACAACTCGGCGACCTGGGGCGCCATGTTCCGCCAGCAGGTGGAGCGCTGCTGGAAAAAGCCCTATGGCGGCATCGAGGCGCAGAAGGTGGAGGCGGTGTTCACCATCCGCCTCAAGCGTGACGGCACGCTGGAGGCCATGCCGGTGCCGCTGCCCGGCGGATCGAGCCCCTATTTCCGCGTCTATCAGGAGAGCGCGCAGCGCGCGATCATCGAGTGCCAGCCCTACAAGCTGCCGCCGGCCTATTTCGACGAATGGAAATTCTTCGAGCCGGCCTTCACCGAGAAATTTTCGTGACGATGGGAATTGCGAGGTGGCCCGCGGTTTCCTCCCAGCATCGATTTCCATCCCAATCGGCGGCAGCGCCAGAATGAAGCTGACATGACCATGCAAGATCACGACGAGGCTCCGGCGATCGCTTCCGCATTCAATCTCACGCGCCGCCGCATTCTGTTGGGCGCGGCGTCCGCGACGCTGCTGGCCACACCGGCGCGGCGGGCGCTGGCGCAGGCCCGCGTTACCGTGACCGAGGGCAATTTCCAGCCGATCCCGATCGCGATTCCGAACTTCGTCCCCGGTACCCAGGGCGACGGCGACGTCGGCGCGGGGATTTCGCAGGTCATCACCAACAACCTGCGCCGCAGCGGGCTGTTCGCGCCGATCGATCAGGCCGCCTTCATCGAGCGCATCTCCAATATCGACGTCGCGCCCCAGTTCCAGAACTGGCGCTCCATCAATGCGCAGGCGCTGGTGACGGGCCGCGCCACACGGCAGGGCGACGGCCGCCTCAAGGCCGAGTTCCGGCTGTGGGACGTGCCGCAGGCGCAGCAGCTCACCGGCCAGCAGTATTTCACCGCGCCGGAATCGTGGCGGCGCATCGCCCACATCATCTCGGACCAGATCTACGAGCGCCTCACCGGCGAAAAGGGCTACTTCGACAGCCGCGTGGTGTTCGTCGACGAGACCGGCCCCAAGGAACGCCGCGTCAAGCGTCTGGCGATGATGGATCAGGACGGCGCCAACGTCCGTTACCTCACGCGCGGCGCCGATCTCGTGCTTACCCCGCGCTTCTCGCCATCCACCCAGGAAATCACCTATATGGAGTTCGGCCAGGGCGATCCGCGCGTCTATCTGCTCAACGTCGAAACCGGCCAGCGCGAGATCGTCGGCAATTTCCCCGGCATGTCGTTCTCGCCACGGTTTTCGCCGGACGGCCAGCGCATCATCATGAGCCTGCAGCAAGGCGGCAATTCCAACCTGTTCGTGATGGACCTGCGCTCGAAATCCACCACCCGGCTCACCGATACCCCGGCCATCGACACCTCGCCGTCGTTCTCGCCGGACGGCGCGCGGATCGTGTTCGAGTCCGATCGCGGCGGCAAGCCGCAGATCTACGTCATGGCCGCGACCGGCGGCGGCGCGCAGCGCATCTCGTTCGGCGACGGCAGCTACTCGACCCCGGTATGGTCGCCACGCGGCGACTACATCGCCTTCACCAAGCAGGGCGGCGGCCAGTTCTCCATCGGCATCATGAAACCGGATGGCTCCGGCGAGCGCATCCTGACTTCGGGCTATCACAACGAAGGCCCGACCTTCGCTCCGAATGGGCGCGTGGTGATGTTCTTCCGCGATCTCGGGCCGGGCCCGTCGCTCTTCACGGTGGATATTTCCGGCCGCAACGAGCAGAAGGTGCCAACGCCGGGCTTCGCGTCCGATCCGGCGTGGTCGCCGCTATTATCGTAAACAAAACCTTGACGGCGGCGGCGAAGATCGCGCCGCCTTCGGCCAGTGTGCTGAATCCGTGGGCGGATTCCGGCCATCTTCGGCCGCGCCAACGGTTCGCTAACGATGTTCGCTCAGAAAGACTTCATCTGCTGTGGCTAACACTCGTCCTGAGATATCAGGGCAAGCGATCTCGTTGATGCAACTCGTCCAGGCCGGCCAGCGAAAAGACGACGTTTTGCCGCGCACCGTGTATGCGGCGCTCGTCGATTCGCTTTTCCAGAACTACGTCGCGACGTTCTCCGGTACCTTCGCCGTAGCGATCGCGGCCGTTCTGACGGCGATCAGGACCGGCAATGCGCTGATCTGGCCCTGCGCCGTGTGGATCGTACTGGTGGGTACGGCGCGCGCCGTGCAGATGCGGCGCTACGAGGTCGAGCGCCGGTCCGGACCGCTGACGCCGGAGCGCGCCGAGTGGTGGGAGCCGCGCTACAAGGTTCTGGCCGATCTCTATGCCAGTTCGCTCGGCCTGTGGTGCGCCGTGGTGCTGCTCGGCTCCGGCGATACCGTGGCGCATCTGTTGTGCGCGGCCTCGACCATCGGCTACACGGCGGCCAGCGCCGGCCGCAATTACGGCGCGCCCCCGATCATCCGGCTTCACATCCTCTACGCCTGCGGCCCGCTGGCGGTGGCGCTGATGCTCAACGGCAATCCGTATTATGTCGCGCTCGGACTGCTGCAGGTGTTCTTCTTCATCGGCTTGCGACACATCAACCTGAATCTGCACCGGATCTTCGTGAAGGCGCGGATGACCAGCGAGCGGCTCGCCTCGATCGCGGACCAGTTCGACACCGCGCTCAACAATATGCCGCACGGCCTGTGCATGTTCGGCGCGGACGGCCGCCTCGCGGTGATGAACCGCCGTTTCAGCGAGATGATGGTGCTGCCCCGGGAGATCATCGGCCGTGGCGCCTCCATCGCCGAGGTGATGGACGCCTGCGTCGGGCGGCAGTCGTTGCAGGCCGGCAGCGCCTCGCGCATCGTCGGCGAGATCGAGAAGTCCCGCGCCGCCGAAATCACCACGCTCAACGCCGAGCGCGACGGCGAGCGCGCGCTGTCATGGACGTTCCAGCCGATGCCCGGCGGCGGCACCGTGGTGCTGGTCGAGGACATCACCGAGCGCCGCAATGCCGAAGCCCGTATCAGCCATATGGCGCGCTACGACGAACTCACCGGCCTGCCGAACCGGCTGCATTTCCGCGACGAGATCGAGCGGCTCTTGGCCGATCCGCACCCCGACGCGCCGCTGTCGGCGCTGCTGTTCGTCGATCTCGATCAGTTCAAGCAGGTCAACGACACGCTCGGCCATCCGAGCGGCGACAAGCTCCTGTGCGCGGTCACCGGCCGGTTGCGCGGCCTGCTGCGGCCGACCGATTTCGTCGCCCGTTTCGGAGGCGATGAGTTCGTCGTGTTCCAGCGCGGCATCCGCTCGAACGAGGATGCGGCGGTGCTGGCGCAGCGGATCGTCGACCGGCTGAGCGAGCGCTACGAGGTCGACAAGCATCTGGTCGAGATCGGCGCCAGCGTTGGCATCGCCATCACCTCGGGCAGCGACAGCAGCGCCGACACCCTGCTGAAAAACGCGGACATGGCGCTGTACCGCGCCAAGGCCGACGGCCGCGGCACTTATTGCTTCTTCCGTGAGGAGATGGCGCAAACCGTCGAGGCGCGCCGCGTGCTGGAACTCGACCTGCGTCAGGCGCTGGCGAACGAGGAGTTCGAGCTTTACTACCAGCCGCTGGTCAATCTGAAGTCGGGTCGCATCACCACCTGCGAGGCGCTGCTGCGCTGGAATCACCCGACCCGCGGTGCGGTGTCGCCCGCAGAGATCATTCCGGTGGTCGAGGACATGGGCCTGATCGTCGATCTCGGCCGCTGGATCCTGCGCAAGGCGTGCATGGAATGCATGCGGTGGCCGGACGGGGTAAATGTAGCGGTCAATTTCTCGTCGCAGCAGTTTCACCAGCGCGACGTGGTCACCGAGGTGCGTTATGCGCTGGAAGTCTCGGGGCTGCCGGCGCACCGGCTCGAGATCGAGATCACGGAATCCTCGCTGTTGCGCAACATGCAGTGGACTCTCGACGTGCTGACACAGTTGCGGGCCGCCGGCGTGCGCATCGCGCTGGACGACTTCGGCACCGGCTATTCGAGCCTGAGCTATCTGCACAATTTCCCGCTGCAGAAGGTGAAGATCGACCGTTCCTTCCTGGAGGGAATCGGCCGGGCGCGGCCGTTGACGCTGCTGCGCGGCGTCGCGCGGCTGTCGGCAGATCTCGGCATGAACGTTGTTGTGGAAGGCGTCGAGACGCCTGAGCAGCTCGAACTCATCAGCGCCGACGGCACGGTGACGGAAGTGCAGGGCTATATTTTCAGCCGTCCGGTGCCGGCGTCGCAGATCCGGCAACTGGTCAATGCGTCGCACGGCCGGGCGTGGCCGGCACCGGTGCCGGCGGAGGCGGTCAGGACGCTGCCGGCGCAGGACAGCGTTGCCGCAGGCGCGGACGTCGCGGCCCCTCCGGCGCGCTCCATCGCCTGAAATTTATCGCGATTTTTACTAAATACGCAGAAAAAGGTGATTCCTTTTCGCGACGGCGTTTGGCCGCGGGGAGGGGCTCTGCCTGGCGATGCAACGAACGTGCGGCTGTTAACGTTACTATCCCGGAGTCTTTGCGCTTTGTTTAAGGAAGCATTAACCTTCGCGATGCGTCGCAGCGTCGCGTGCGCAGGTGGGGGGTAAGTGATGGGGTCCGCGCTTCGGAGCACGAACCGTTCGCTTGAGAAGAAAGCCGATCTGCTCGATCGGGTCGATTACAGGCTGGCCGAGACCGAGGCGGACAAGGAGGCGATCTACCGCCTGCGCTACCGCGCCTATTTGCAGGAAGGGGCCATCGAGCCGCGCGGCGACCGCCGGCTGATCGACCGTTTCGACGATGCGCCGAATTCATGGACGTTTGGCATCTATATCGACGGGTTGCTCGCGAGTTCGCTGCGAATCTGCGTCGCCTCCCGCGATCATCCCGACACCCCGGCGGTCGATGCGTTCGGCGACATCCTGAGGCCGATGCTGGCGGAGGGCAAGACCATCGTCGATCCCAACCGCTTCGTCGCCGATCCGCTGCGCGAGACCCGCATTCCCGAACTGCCCTATGTGACACTGCGGCTGGCCTTTGTGGCCTGCGCCTATTTTAACGCCGACATCGGCACGGCGACGGTGCGCCGCGAGCATCAGGCGTTCTACCGCCGCGTCTTCATGCATGTGCCGCTGTGCCCGCCGCGGTCCTATCCGACCCTGACCAAGCCGCTCGGGCTGATGGCGGTGAACTTCCCCGAGATGCGCGAAAAGGTGTTCCAGCGCTATCCGTTTTTCCGGTCGAGCTTCTTCGAACGGCGGATGCTGTTCGAGCGCCACGGCGAACCGACCCAGCCGCTGGCGCCGGTGATGCTGCCCGAGTTTCCGTTCGCGACGGTGCCCGCCGATCTCTAACGGCCCCGTCCGGCGGAACCGGGCGCAGTCTCCTCCCAGCGTGCGATATTTTCGCCACGGCCGCCGCCTGATGTTTGCGCGGAGCAGCTTTGCAGCGCGTGCCTTCACCATCGCGCCATATTCATCACCCATTAACCACAATGCCCGGTTTTGCCCGATGCGGGGCATTTGACCGGGTTTGGCAACTCCTCATCAAGGTTGACGGAACGTTCGCTTAACCAAGCCGCGCTAGACCCAACCCCAGTAGGAAACCAGAGCGTGGAGGCTCCGGAATGAGACACCAGATGCGTATCCTCCAGGGATTGAAGCTGGCCGCCGTGCTGGCCGTGGCGCTGTCGATGGGCGCCTGTGCCAACAACAAGAACGGCATGGGCGGCGATGCCATGGCGGGCGCGGCAACGCCGGGCAGCCAGCAGGATTTCGTGGTCAATGTCGGCGACCGCGTGTTCTTCGAGAGCGACCAGACCGAACTGTCGCCGCAGGCGATCGCGACGCTGGAGAAGCAGGCGCAGTGGCTGCAACAGTACAACCGCTACTCGTTCACCATCGAAGGCCATGCCGACGAGCGCGGCACCCGCGAATACAACATCGCGCTCGGTGCCCGGCGTGCCCAGTCGGTGCGCAACTTCCTCGCCTCGCGCGGCATCGATCAGGGCCGCATGCGGACCATCTCCTACGGCAAGGAGCGTCCGGTCGCGGTGTGTAACGACATCTCGTGCTGGTCGCAGAACCGCCGCGCCGTCACCGTGTTGAACGCCAGTTCGTAAGGCGCCTGCCGGTCGGGATTGAAGCGGCGCCTGCGGGCGCCGTTTTTGTTGTGCGGGGCTGTTTGACGCTGTCGCCAGCCACATTTTCGGCGTAGTGAAACCCTCAATCTCGGATGGATCGCATCCGATGTGTCCTTGTTCGCCAATTCCTGTTTGCCAGTTCGTGTTCGCCAGCCCGTATTCACCAGGTCGATGATGTCATTCCGATTGCGAAATCTCGTTTGTGCGGTTCTCGCGTCCGCGGCCATCGCCCTGCCGGCGGCGGCCCTCGCGCAGCAGGACGACATGGATCCGGAAATCCGCATCGAGCGGCTGGAAAACCAGTTGCGGGCGCTGACCGGCCAGAACGAGGAATTGCAGTACCGCAACCGCCAGCTCGAGGAGCAGTTGCGGGCGTTGCAGGGCGCGCAGCCGGCAGCCGCTGCCGGTGCGATGGCTCCGCCGCGCCCCGCTGCGCCCAACACGGTGGCCGCGCCGCAGCCGCAGCCCAACCCCGGCTATCCGCAGCAGGGCGGTTATGCGCAACAGCCTTCGGCCGCGCAGGCCCCGGCAGTGATCGCGCCCCCGGTTGCCAGCAGCGGGCGGCGCGGCGATGCCTTCGACCCCAGCCGCAACCCCAACGCGCCGGGCGTACCGCGTGCGCTCGGCGGCGGACAGATGCCGGTGACCGACGCCGGCATGGCCCCAGCCGTGCCGCCGATTGCGCGCGGTCCCGCGCCCGGCACCACTGCGTCGCTCACCACGCTGCCGCCGTCGGCGACGCCGCGCGACGAATTCGATCTCGGCATCGGCTACATGCAGCGTAAGGATTACGCGCTGGCCGAGGAGACCATGCGGAATTTCGCCCAGAAGTATCCGAGCGATCCGCTGCTGCCGGATTCGCAATATTGGCTCGGCGAGAGCCTGTTCCAGCGCCAGAAATATCGCGATGCTGCCGAAGCTTTCCTCGCGGTCACCACCAAGTTCGATACCTCGGCCAAGGCGCCGGATTCGCTGTTGCGGCTCGGCCAGTCGCTGGCGGCGCTGAAGGAAAAGGAAGCTGCCTGCGCCGCGTTCGGCGAAGTCACCCGTAAATATCCCCGCGCCTCCAGCGGCGTGAAGCAAGGCGTCGCCCGCGAGCAGAAGCGCGTCGGCTGCTGAGGGATTTTCGCGGCCCGGTTCATTTCACCTTGCCGGCCACCCTTGCCGGCCACCCTTGCCGGGCTTGACCCGGCCACCCATCCTTCCTGAAATATCCATCACGGTCAGGGACGGGCGCAGCTTGCCTGCGCCGGTCGTGGCCGGGACAATACGTGGTCGGACGGAAGGGTACCTGTGCAGGACAAGAGTGGCGGCGCGGATCGCAGCAGGATCGAGGGGAGCAGCGGGCGGGCCGCCAAAGCGGTGTCCCGGCAGGATGCGAAGCGGCTGTTCGCCGACTGGGCCAAGACGGAGGCCCTCGTGCTCGCGGTGTCGGGCGGTCCGGATTCGGTGGCGCTGATGTGGCTCGCCGCGCGCTGGCGGCAGGGGCTGAAAAACGGTCCGCGGCTGATGGCGGTCACGGTCGATCATGGCCTGCGCAAGGAGGCCGCGCGGGAGGCACGGGAAGTCAAGCGGCTGGCGGCGTCGTTCGGCGTCGATCACCGCACCCTGCGCTGGACCGGAGCCAAGCCGGCCACCGGGCTGCCCGCCGCCGCGCGCGAGGCGCGCTACGGCCTGCTGGCCAAGGCCGCGCGCGCCAGCGGTGCCAGCCATATTCTCACCGCCCACACCCGCGACGACCAGGCCGAGACCGTGGTGATGCGGCTGTCGCGCGGCAGCGGCATCGGCGGCCTCGCGGCGATGGCGCGGCAGACACCGCGCGACGGCGTGGTGCTGGCGCGGCCGTTCCTCGACGTGCCGAAGGCGAGCCTCGTCGCCACCCTCGCCAAGGCCGGCATTCCCTTCGCCGACGATCCCACCAATCGCGATCCGCGCTTCGCCCGTCCGCGGCTGCGCCAGTTGATGCCGGCGCTGGCGGCGGAGGGAGCGGATGCCCGCAATCTGGCGCGGCTCGCGGCGCGGCTCGCCCGGGCCAACGTTGCCCTGGAACTGATGGCCGACGGGGCGGAGCGCTATCTTGCCCGCTCGGCACCACCGGATGCGGCAGGTTTCGATGTTGTGGCCTTCATGGCCCTGTCCGACGAGTTGCGGGTCCGGCTGCTGCTGCGCGCCATCGACCGCGCCGGCCATGAAGGCCCGGCCGAGCTTGGCAAGGTGGAGGCGCTGGTTCAGGCGCTGGATGCGGCGGCGGGGACACGGCGGCCGGCCGCCGGCGCGCGGCTGAAGCGGACCCTGGCCGGGGCGGTGATCAGCCTGGAGCGCGGCCGTATCCGCATCGCGCCTGCCCCGCCGCGCCGGCAGGGTCGGCGGAAAACCCCTTAACCACTGTTGAAATCGGCGGAAAACGCCGCCCTTATTTCACCCGGAATGGCGCTAGAATGCGTTAAATAGTCCTAACGGGTTCCCTTGGCATCGACAGGGAGCGCACTTAAATTGTACGGCAGCCAAAGTGCAGGGCAACCCGCACGAAAAAAGCTGCCGCCGGCTGAAGAATGATCTTCGAAGAATGACCGTCAAGACTGCGAAGGCCGCCCGCCATGCGGCCATGAAGGAAGACCAATGAACGCTCCGCTGCGTAATTTCGCCCTCTGGGTCATCATCGCCTTGCTGGTGCTGGCGCTGTTCACGCTCTTCCAGAATCCCGGGCAGCGCGCCGCAACAGGGGACATCTCGTTCTCGCAGCTCCTGACCGAGGTCGATGCCAACCGGGTGCGCGACGTGGTGATCCAGGGGCCGGACATCTCGGGCACCTTCACCAATGGCACCACCTTCCACACCTATGCGCCAAGCGATCCCTCGCTGATCAAGCGCCTGTACGACGCCAAGGTCTCGATCACCGCGAAGCCGCCGGGCGACAACGTGCCGTGGTTCGTGTCGCTGCTGGTGTCGTGGCTGCCGTTCATCGCGCTGATTGGCGTGTGGGTGTTCCTGTCACGCCAGATGCAGGGCGGCGCGGGCAAGGCGATGGGCTTCGGCAAGTCGCGCGCCAAGATGCTGACCGAGGCGCACGGCCGGGTGACGTTCGAGGACGTCGCCGGCGTCGACGAGGCCAAGCAGGACTTGCAGGAGATCGTCGAGTTCCTGCGCGATCCCGGAAAGTATCAGCGCCTCGGCGGACGGATTCCGCGCGGCGTGCTGCTGGTCGGCCCTCCCGGCACCGGCAAGACCCTGATCGCGCGCGCGGTCGCGGGCGAAGCCAACGTGCCGTTCTTCACGATCTCGGGTTCGGACTTCGTCGAGATGTTCGTCGGCGTCGGCGCGAGCCGTGTCCGCGATATGTTCGAGCAGGCCAAGAAGAACGCGCCGTGCATCATCTTCATCGATGAAATCGACGCGGTCGGCCGTCATCGGGGCGCCGGTCTCGGCGGCGGCAATGACGAGCGCGAACAGACGCTGAACCAGTTGCTGGTCGAGATGGACGGCTTCGAGGCCAATGAAGGCGTGATCCTGATCGCGGCGACCAACCGTCCCGACGTGCTCGA
>JAFKES010000166.1 GCA_017308495.1 Afipia sp. | reverse complement strand
GATGCGCAATTCGGTGCGGGTGGGGTAATATTCCGGCAGCAGCGTGATCTGCTCGAACAGTTTCGACCCGGCCTCGTCATAGAAATATTTCGGCGGCAGCCGCTTCGGCTGCTGCGACAACCCGGCGATCACATCCCGTGCGAAGGAGCGATCCTCATGTTCGGGACGCGTTTCGGTCCGGACGTTGACATGTGCGTTCATGGCGATCCCTTCGGCCTGGAATTCAGACGGCGTAATCGGCAAGGCGCAGCCCGCTGAATTGCCAGCGGTGGTGCGGATAGAAGAAATTGCGATAGGTGATGCGGCTGTGCCCGTCCGGCGTCGCCAGCGACGAACCGCGCAGCACCAGCTGGTTGACCATGAACTTGCCGTTGTATTCGCCGAGCGCGCCCGGGATGGCCCGATAGCCCGGATAGGGCGAATAAGAACTGCGGGTCCATTGCCAGACGAGGCCGAAGGCGTCAGCAAGGTGGCCGGCCCGTGCCGCGACCTCCCATTCCGCCTCGGTGGGCAGATGCCGCCCGGCCCAGCGGGCGAAGGCATCGGCCTCGTAATAACTGACGTGGCACACCGGCGCTGCAGGATCGACGGGCTGCAGGCCGCCGAGGGTCATGATGCGCCAGTCCTGCAACGACCGGCCGTCGCTTTGCTCGCGCCAGTAGCCGGGGGCGCGCCATTGCTCGCGCTCGGCTGCGGCGAAGCCGTCCATCAGCCACAGCGTCGGCGTGGTATAGCCGCCGTCCTGCATAAAGGCGAACCATTCGGCGTTGGTCACCAGATGGCGCGCCAGTTTGACCGGGCCGACCAGCGCCCGGTGCGCGGGCTTCTCGTTGTCGAAGTGAAACGAGGGGCCGGTATGGCCGATGGTGTGGATGCCTTCGGTCAGCGTGACCCAGTCATCGCCGTCGCGCGTCGCCGGCGGGAAGCGCCATCCGTCCTTGTAGGCCGGAGAAATCGGGTTCTGAGCGAAGGCGTGCAGGATGTCGGTGAGCATCAGTTCCTGGTGCTGCTGCTCGTGGTTGAGACCGACTTCGATCAACGGCGCCAGCTTCGCCAGCAGCGCGCTGTCCGCACGGCTCAGGAATGTGGCCACGGCGGTATCGACGTGTCGGCGGTAGGCGGTCACCTCGTCCGCGCCGGGGCGGGTGAGGTCGCCGCGCCGGGCGCGGGCATGGCGGGGGCCGGCGCTGACGTAATAGGAATTGAACAGATAGGCGAAGTCCGGATGGTACGGCGTGTAGCCCGGGGCGTGGTCGCCGAGCAGGAACCGCTCCCAGAACCAGGTGACGTGGGCGCGGTGCCATTTCGCCGGGCTGGCGTCGGGCATCGACTGGATTGTCTGGTCTTCAGGCGACAGCAGGGCTGCCCGCCGTTCGGTTTCCTGCCGCACGGTGCGATAGGCCGCGAGCAGCCGCGCCGGATCGTCGCTGGCGGTGTCCCGGCGGGACAGCGTCGAATTCGGACGGGAGGAGGTGGGGTGAGGAACCGGGGTGGTGGTCACGTCGATCTCCGCTTCGGAGAACAACGGGACTGGTTGGGATCAGTTCCGAAGAGGGCAAGGCATGGGCGCGCGGGAGCAGGCACGGGAGCTGCGGGACATAGTCTCCCCTGACATGGTCTCCCCTCATGGCTCCCCCTCGTCGATTTGAGTGGGCTGCAATCCGGTTCCGGGCTACATATATCATCCGAAGCGGCGGCCGGCGATCCCGGCCGAGCCGAAAGGTTATGCGATCAGGAACGCGAATATGAGCATCGAGCAATTCATCGACAACGAAGTGAAGTCCAACGACGTCGTGCTGTTCATGAAGGGCACGCCGCAGTTTCCGCAGTGCGGGTTTTCCGGACAGGTGGTCCAGATCCTCGATCACGTCGGCATTCCCTACAAGGGCCTGAACGTGCTCGAGTCCGGCGAACTGCGCGACGGCATCAAGATCTATTCCAACTGGCCGACCATCCCGCAGCTTTACGTCAAGGGCGAGTTCGTCGGCGGCTGCGACATCATCCGCGAAATGTTCCAGGCCGGCGAGTTGCAGCAGTTGTTTGCCGACAAGGGTATCGGCGCGCAGCAGGCGGCGGGCTGATTGCTGAGCCCTGCGGGATGACGGCATGGCGTCATCCCGTGTGTGAGCCGCCAGGTCGCTGGATTTCCTCCCAAGTTCGGGCGCTCATGAGCTGGGCGTCGGTTCGCGGATCAGCGAACCCTTGCGAGGATTGTATGCTTGTTTTCGCGGGGCCGCTGGCCCCGCTTTGACTTCGGTTACCCCCAGTGCGGCTTCTGCCCACAGTGTCGGGCGTGCGCGGTCCCGCCACCCAGGCCGCCGATGATCACCCTGCCATCTTCCGCATCTATGCGATGTCGAACCCATCACCACCACGGCGGCGGTGATTGCGCGCTGGACCTATCTGAGCCCAGGCCCATTGCCTTCATGGGATCGAACCACATCGGTCCGGTGGCGCAGGCGCACCCTCTGACCCGATCCGAAAGAGACACGTTTGTCGTCTTCATATCGCAGACGGGCAAGGAGCGCGTGCGCATCGGGACCGCGCTGAAATATCTCGTCTCCGGCCTGTTGGAAAAATAGGGCGCCGGCGTTCAGAACCTCACGGTGAGGTTGGCCTTGAGTGCGTGCGCGCTGGCGCCGGAGGCGATGCGACCCGTATAGAGCAATGCGAGAACCGCATTGCTCTGAACGAGCGCGTCAAGGCCGGCCTCGACAAGAAGGGTATCGGCGGCGATCGGTACGCCGTCGATGGCGAACGGCGCCGGACTCGTCGCGAAGGCCATCAGCGAAACGGGGGACGTACCGTCATAGACGTGCTGCCATCCGAGCGATCCGCGCGCCGTCATGGCCCATGAGCTGACGGTCGGAAGCGGCGCTTGCGCACGGATTCCGAGCGTCGAGTAGGTTTCGGATGTGGTGCCCTGCGTGACGCGGAGCGCGGCCGGACCGCCGCGTTCCGTAAAGCCGTCACTGCGCACGGATACATAGGCGAGATTGGCGAAGGTCTCGGCGCTGACCCGGCCATTCACGATGCGATAGGCGGCTTCTCCAAACACCTGCGACGTGCTGGCACCATAGCTTGCGGTGGCGGTGTCGGAAAATCCCGGGAAGGCGATGCTACGCGTGGTGTCGATATCGTGATGCGAATAGGACGCGCCGGTCCGGAACGCGATATCGTTGACGCTGCCGCCGCCATAGGCGGCGATGTGGAAGGTATCCATGGTTCCGGTCGAGCGGCGCGCGTCCACCCGTGCATCGGTATGGCCGCCGCCGGTCGCGATGCCAAAGCGCCAGTTGTGATTGAGGGTGACATCGATGCCGCCGATCGCGCCGCCATTGGTGGAACGGAGCGTGGCTGCGTTGCCATCGCTGTTGATCTGCGTCCAGTTGCCATAGCCTTGCACCCACGCGCCATAGATCGGCGCCATGGCGGGAGGCGGAGCTTTGACAGGCCATTTCGGACCGCCGCTGGCCTCGCGTCGTTTTTTCGCATAGGCGAGCGCGGAATCATCTTCCTCTGCGAAGCCGGTGGCGAATGTTCCGCTCCAGCCCTGCGCGGTGTCGAGCCGCTGCCGGCCGAGAATGGCGTCGCGCACGATGAAGCTGTCGTTCAGCATCAGTGAACGCAGGCTTGGGTGGATCTCGCCCGAGACGCTGTCGAAGGCGGCGCGGGCCTGATCGGGCGAAAGCGTCAGCGCGGCATTCACCATCGGGTTGCTTACGCCAAGCGCCGCAAGGCCGCCGCCCGCCGAAATCTGGTTGGGTGTGATGCCGACACTGGCGAAGTCGATGCTGTTGCGCACCAGCCTCAGATAGACGTTGTTGGCATCATAGCTGAGCGACGGGTCGAGGAATGCGAAGTTCGAGGTGACGCCGGCGAAGGAGCCGGTACGAGCGCCGGTGGACGTCAGAATGGTATAGGTGGTGGATGGATCGTAGGTTCCGGTGGCCGCGGTCACGCGGACCGTGCCGCCGTTGATGCTGGCGGTATGACCGGCACCGGTGACATTCACGAGATCCGATGCGCCGGTCGCATCGACGTGGACGTCGTAAAACGAGTTGGCGGCCTGGGTGTAGTTGCCGTTGACATTGAAGGTGCCGATGGCGCCTGCCAGTCCGGGCGCGATTGTGCCGTTAATGGTGGTCGCTCCCACAGTGCCGGTGCCGCCGAGGATGCCGCCGGAATTGGCGGTCGTCGCGCTGTTCGACAGGTTGCCGGTGACGAGCATTGTGCCGTTGTTGATGGTCGTGGTGCCGGTATAGGTCGAGCTGTTGCCGCTCATCGTCTGCGTGCCGGTGCCCTGTTTGATGAGGCTGCCCGTGCCGGTGACAGTGCCCTGGAATTCGCGATTCAGACTGTTGCCGAAAGTCAGTGATCCGCTGCCGAGCGCCACCGTGCCGGTGCCGCTGCTGAACGCGCCGACGGTCTGATTGTGGTTCGCGAGGTCGAATGTTCCGCCGGCGATGAAAAGACTTGCGGTCGAAACCAGGAGATTGTCTCCACCCAGCTTCAGGGTGCCCTGCGAAACCGCCGTGGTGCCGGTGTAGGCTTGCGCGCTGGCAAGGGTCATCGTACCCGTGCCGCCCTTGGTGAGCCTGCCCGTGCCGGAAATCAGATTGCTGAAGGTGAAGTTATCCGAGCGGTCAAACGCGAGTTCCGAATTGTTCTGGATGTTGCCCGCCACCGAGCCCGTTGTGCCGCCGTTGCCGATCTTGAGTGTGCCGCTCGAAATCGTGGTCAATCCGGAATAGGTGTTGTTGCCGGTCAGCGCGAGCGTTCCGATGCCGGCCTGTTCAAACGTTCCGCTGCCGGAGATGACACCGCTATAGGATGTAAAAAGCGACGACAGGTTGACAATCATCGCGCCGTTGTTCGTCACGTTGCCCGAGATGAGGCCGTTGCTGCCACCATTAGTTCCGCGGTTGCCAAACTGGGCGGTTGCACCTGCCGCGATGTTGGTCGCGCCCGTATAGGTGTTGTTGCCGGTGAGGATCGTTGTGCCAGCAAGAAAGTTCACCGTGCCGGGACCCGCGCCCTGAATGCCGGGCGCGAACACATAGTTGCTGGATGTGTGGTTGAAATTGATCGTACCAGTCGCCCCGGTAGCGAAAATGACATTCGTTGCGTTAAGCGTGCCGGGCGCGGCGGCGGGATCTGCTGCTGCCCCGCCGATGTTGAGCGTTCCCTGGCTGCCGGAGGCTCCGCCGATCACGACGGAGCCGCCGGTTGCATTGACGTTCACCGTGCCGCTGTCGGCAATAGTCAGCGTGCCTTTGCTGGTAGACGAGCTTCCGATCGCGAGGCCTTGCGGCTGGGAGCTGGGGACATTCGGCATATCCGAAATCGTCCAGACCGATCCCGCGCCCGTCACAAGAGCAGTGCCGGTGCCGTTGTAGCCAAGAATGGTGTAGCCGGTATTGAGCGCGCCGCCATTGCTGACAGTGATGTTGCCGGTCGAGGAGCCGTCGCCGTTGGCGACCCACACATCAAAGGGCGTTGTGAACGACGAGTTCGCCCCGGTAACGGTCAGCGAATTGGTCGAGCCGGCCGCGCTGCTAATGTTAACCCGCATGAACCGGCCGTTGGGCGTGGTCGCGCTATCCCTGATCGTAACCTTGCCGCCATCCGATACGGTCAGCCCTGTCAAGCCGCCGATGTTCATCACGTTCTGCGAGCCTCCGACGGAATTGCCGACGATGTCCCATTGCGAGCCTGAACCGGTCACATTGGCGCTGCCGCTAATGAATGCGACACCATTCGTGCTGGTGGACGTAACTTTTGCCCCGCTGGAGACCGTCAGCGTACCGTTGCCGACGCTCATGCTTCCGGTACTCCAAGTCGTCCCATTGCCGGAAATATCCGCCGTACCGCTGGTTCCTGCTCCGCTTCCAATCGTGACGCTCCCGGAGGTGGCCGTCGCTCCGTTTTGCAGATTAAAGGTGCCATTGCCGGTTACGCCGGTGCCGCTTGGGCCGCTGCTCTGAAACCCTATGCCGAATGCGCCGCTCGAAAAGCTCGCGCCAGCACCCGTAACCGTAATGGTCCCTGTGCCGCCATAACCGGCACGGACGAAACCTCCGGTGCTGAAGCTGGAGCCGTTTCCGCTGACAAGCACGGTGCCTGACGCACCGGGGCCGCCATTGCCGAAGCCGAGATACATGCTGCCGGTTGAGACTTTACCGCCGTTGAGAATATTGAGTTCTCCAACGGCGCGAGCGTCCATGCCTAGATTTAGTGCAGTGGAGGTCCATGTCGAGCCTGCGCCGGTGACGGTCGCGGTACCCCGTGCGTCTGGATCATAGGCAAGGTTGCTTGAGCCAGAGTTCAGTGTGCCGCCGGCCGAGATGTTCAATGCTCCGCTTTGTCCGGTGCCATTTCCGAGCGTGAGAGCGCGCGCCACTGCGCCAGCGGATGTTATATCTGCAGGATTTGAAAATCCGCCGTTGACTATGACGTCGGTCGATGAGGTCGGGACTGCGGCCGGGCTCCAGTTACCCGCAAGAAACCAGTTGCTGGACGTAGTACCCAGCCAGTCCACTGCCGACGCCGGTGAAGCCGCGACGCAGATCCCAGCCAGACATGTGCTGGCGAGAAGCCGATGAAACTGCCGCTTGAAAAAACTCCGGGGCTGCAAACCGGATAAATCCCGGTGCAGCTTCTGCACACTTGCCACAACGCCCCCAAACCCGCTGAAGAATCCACCCTTTGAGGTGAGTTAACTTTCCGGCGGGGCGATAATCACCTATCTGATCAGATAGGTTTGGCGAAAGCGGCCTAAAGAAGCCCGTAGAGTGTCAATCGGGCCACAGCTTCGGCGCGGGAGTTCAGGCCGAGCTTCTTCTTGGCGCTTTCGACGTGGAAATGTGCGGTCGAGCTTGAGATGCCCAGAACCTGGGCGATTTCCCAATCCGTTTTACCGACCGCAACCCATTGCATGCATTCCAGCTCGCGTGCCGTCAGTTTGGGCGTGTCTTGCGCCATCACGCCGAAGCCGATTTCCTTGCGGCATCGTTCATGGATGACGCGGGATGTCATGTCGAGAATTCCGCGATCGATGGCGGACAGCGTGATGTCCTTCATGGAGGCAAGCGAAACCATGCCCTGATATCCGGCAGGGCCATGGATCGGAATGCCGACGACCTCGCGCCAACCGTAGTCGCGGCCGATGGCATAAATTTCTTTTCCGCGAGGTGTCAGTGGACGCTCGAATTCAACCTCGCTCCAAAGAAAGGGCGTCATGGCCCGCCGGGCTTCTTCGACGAAGGGATCGGCTGAGAAGAAATCTTTCTCGGCATACAGCTTGAGCCAGCTTTCCGGCCAGTCGCTGAAGAAAAAGCGATTGACGCGCTGCTGTCCAAAACCGTCCCACGCGCCGCAAACCGAGGCACTAAAGCCGTACCCGGCTATCAGCGAGCGAAAATCCGCGATGACTATGTTGGTGTCCGAAACGCTGTGGCAGCGCTCAACAAATTCTGATGCGCTTGAAAGTGCGTGAGCCGCCATCGTCCCTCAGCCAAAATAATAGATGAAAACGCCGTCATTTAACTGGGGCTGAAATTTTTGGGCAATCCCCCAAATCCAAGGGACGGAAACAAAAAAGCCGCCCGATGGGGCGGCCTTTGCATATTTGTCATCCGGCTGAGATCAGCGCGAATAGAATTCGATGATCAGATGCGGTTCCATCTGCACCGGGAACGGCACTTCCGACAGGCCCGGAATGCGCACGACCTTGGCGGTCTGCTTGCCGTGATCGACTTCGAGGTAGTCCGGCGTGTCGCGCTCGGGCAACTGGTTGGCTTCCAGCACGAGGGCGAGCTGCTTCGAGGCTTCCTTCACCTCGATCACGTCGCCGACCTTGACCTTGTAGCTCGCGATGTTGACGCGCTTGCCGTTCACCTTGATGTGGCCGTGGTTGATGAACTGGCGCGCGGCGAACATGGTCGGCACGAACTTGGCGCGGTAGACCACCGCATCGAGGCGGCGCTCGAGGAGGCCGATCAGGTTCTCGCCGGAATCGCCCTTGAGGCGGGTCGCCTCGACATAAACGGCATAGAACTGGCGCTCGGAAATGTTGGCGTAATAGCCCTTGAGCTTCTGCTTGGCGCGGAGCTGGGTGCCGAAGTCGGAGAGCTTGCCCTTGCGGCGCTGGCCGTGCTGGCCGGGGCCGTATTCGCGCTTGTTGACGGGGCTCTTCGGGCGGCCCCAGATGTTCTGGCCCATGCGGCGATCGATCTTGTACTTCGCCTCACTACGCTTAGTCATCGCGTCCTCTTTCTTTGAACGTGGTTTGAGGAAACGCGCCCTCCTGTGCAGCCGGGGAAAATCCGGTGCTGACAGGTCCGCCCCATAAGCTGATGGGGAGGACCACGGGTCGCGAAACGCAACGCGGGCCGAAAACGGCCCGCGAGCAACGGGGTTCTATGAAAAAAGCCCCGCGATGTCAAACGCTTCGGTTATTTGGGCGGGGCCGGGGAGGCCAGCGGCTTGGTCTTGTCGACCACGTAAACGCCCAATACTTTCATGGGCTTATCCCCATGGACGCCGGCGTCGTGGATGACCCCGGCCGGAATCTGGTAGGAATCGCCGGGTTTCAGCATCTTGTCGGGCTGGCCGTCGATTGACAGCACCAGTTCGCCCTCCATGACATAGCCGGTCTCGATTCCCGGGTGGGTGTGGCGTCCGGCCTTCACGCCCGGCGCGAGCTCGGCGAGGCCGACCACGGTGTTGTAGCCTTCGGGGAACGGTACGGTCTGGAGCGGGGTGCGCTTGATCCCCGCCGGCGGTTGCTGGGCGAGCGCCGCGCCCATGCCGGCAAGGGCGATGATGGATGCACAGAACAGCGTCTTCTTGAGCATTGCAGATCCTCCATGCCGTTCTCTTCGCGGAACAGCGTGAGAGGAGGCTAGCAGCCGGCCGCAGGCAGCGGAAGAGACGAGAGGGCGCAGGCGGATTACGCGACGGCGCGCGCCGGGAAGAAGCCGTCGAGCGCCCGGGACAGCACCGGCGAGGGCCTCTGCCCCGAGGTCAGGATGAATTCCGACGGCGGCAGGCTGCCGCTGCCGTGGGGCGGGCCGAGCAACTCGCCGACCCGCCGGGCGATGGCCGGAGCGGGGTCGATCCAGTCCACCCGCCACGGGGCCAGCGCCGTCAGCCGGTCGAGCAGCAGCGGGTAGTGAGTGCAGGCCAGCACCACGGTGTCGGTTCTCGCCGTGCCATCAAGGAAACAGGGCGCGATCTCGGCGGCGATGGCGGCGTCGCTGATGGTCTCGCCGCGCAGCACGGCTTCGGCGAGGCTGGCAAGGTGCTCCGCGCCGACCAGGGTGACGTCGCAGCCCTGGGCGAAATCCGCGATCAGCTTCCTGGTGTATTCGCGCTTCACCGTGCCGCGGGTGCCGAGCACCGAGACCCGCCGGGTTTTTGAGGCGGCGCAGGCCGGCTTGATGGCGGGCACGGTGCCGACGAAGGGCACGCCATAGGTGGCGCGCAGATGCGCCATCACCAGTGTCGAGGCGGTGTTGCAGGCAATGACCACGAGGTCCGGTGCGTGGCGGCCGATCAGCTCGCCGATCAGCGGCACCACACGGGCGATGATCTCGTCCTCGCTATGCTGGCCGTAAGGGAAATAGGCGTCGTCGGCGACATAGACGTAGCGCGCGCCCGGCCGCAGCTTGACGATCTCCCGGAACACGGTGAGGCCGCCGAGGCCGGAGTCGAAAACCAGTATGGTGGGCGTCTGGGGCACGAAAGCCATCCTACCCGGTCAGCGGTTACCAGTCAGTTGTCGATTTTCAGATTCGCGCCAGAAGCCGGCCCAGCACCAGCAGCCCCTGCGGCCACAGCCCGAGCTTCGAGGCGCCGTTGATGTGGCCGATCTCTCCGGCGTCGAGAAAGTCCGCGCCCCAGTTCTCCGTGAAGGTCCTGGCGCGGCCGGGATCGACATAGGGGTCGTTGCGGCTGGCGACGACGATGGCCGGCACCGGGAGGCGCGTCCGCGGCAGCGGGGCGAAATCGCGTACGTCCTCCGGGGTGTGGGCGGCGGATTCGACATCGGACGGCGCCACCAGCAGCGCCGCCTTGACCCGTCCGGGCGGCCGCGACGCCAGCCAGTGCACCGCCAGCGCGGTGCCGAGGCTGTGGCCGATCAGGATCGCCGGACGGCGGCCGTCCGCGACATGGCGGTCGAGGCGGTCGAGCCAGTCCTCGCGCCGAGGGTGGTCCCATTCGTCCTGCAGCACGCGGCTGGCGTTTGGAAACGCCATGCTCCAGTGCGACTGCCAGTGATCAACCCCGGAATTGCCGAGGCCGGGCAGCAGCAAAAAGTCGAAGGCTTCGCTGGACGGAATCATCGAGTCGGATCAGCCGGTTGTCACGTCGTCCCGAATACACGCCTGAAGATCGTGTCGACGTGCTTAAAGTGATAGGCGAGATCAAACTGTTCCTCGATCTCCTTGTCGGAGAGATACTTCTTCACGTCCGCATCCTTCTTCAGAAGCGACAGGAAGTCGCCTTCGCCGCGCCACACCGGCATGGCGTTGCGCTGGACCATGCGGTAGGCGTCCTCGCGCGACGCGCCTTTCTGGGTCAGCGCGATCAGCACACGCTGGGAGTGGACGAGGCCGCCGAGGCGGTCGAGGTTCTTCTGCATGTTGGCGGGATAGACCAAGAGCTTCTCCACCACGCCGGCGAGGCGGTTCAGCGCGAAGTCCAGCGTCACCGTGGCGTCGGGGCCCATCATACGCTCGGCCGAGGAGTGCGAGATGTCGCGCTCGTGCCACAGCACCACGTTCTCCAGCGCCGGGGTCACATAGGCGCGCACCATGCGCGACAGGCCGGTGAGGTTTTCCGTCAGCACCGGATTGCGTTTGTGCGGCATCGCCGACGAGCCCTTCTGGCCTTCGGAGAAGAACTCCTCGGCCTCCAGCACCTCGGTGCGCTGCATGTGGCGGATTTCGACGGCGAGGCGCTCTACCGACGCCGCGACCACGCCCAGCGTCGCAAAGAACATGGCGTGACGGTCGCGCGGGATCACCTGGGTCGAGATCGGTTCGACTTCGAGGCCCATGGCCTTGGCGACATGCGCCTCCACGCGCGGATCGATCTGCGCGAAGGTGCCGACCGCGCCGGAGATGGCGCAGGTGGCGATTTCCTTGCGGGCGGCGACGAGGCGGGCGCGGGCGCGGGTGAATTCGGCGTAGGCATAGGCGAGCTTGAGGCCGAAGGTCACCGGCTCGGCGTGGATGCCGTGGGAGCGGCCGATGGTCGGCGTCATCCGGTGCTCGAAGGCGCGGGTCTTGAGCGCCGCCAGCACCTTGTCGATGTCGGCGATCAGCAGATCGGCGGCGCGGGCAAACTGGACGTTGAGGCAGGTGTCGAGCACGTCCGACGAGGTCATGCCCTGATGCACGAAGCGCGCCTCCGGGCCGACGATTTCCGCCAGATGGGTGAGGAAGGCGATCACGTCGTGCTTGGTCTCGCGCTCGATCTCGTCGATGCGCTCGACATTGAACACCGCGTCCTTCGCCTTGGCCCAGATCGTCTTCGCCGCGTCCTTGGGGATCACGCCGAGGTCGGCCAGCGCGTCGGCGGCATGGGCCTCGATCTCGAACCAGATCCGGAAGCGCGTCTGCGGCTCCCAGATGGAGACCATTTCGGGGCGGGAATAGCGGGGGATCATGGGACGCTCGCGATGTGGACGGATGGGGGCGCTTTACCAGATCGTCTGCGGTGAAACCACCCTTTGCTGGCGGGACGGGAGCGTCCGGTCGGGCATGCATCCGGCTTGTCCGCGGGCATGGTTCGCGCTTTAACTTGACGTGGCCTGTGCTGGTGGCCGGACGTCATGGGTCCGCGTCGAGCGCGAACGGCACAGGCATGATGGATGAAGGATGCGGGCCATGCTGATGGCGATCTTTTCGGACATTCACGCCAATCGCCCGGCTTTCGAGGCCTGTCTCACTGCTGCGCGCGGGCGGGGCGCGGAGCGAATCGTCCTGCTCGGCGACTATGTCGGCTATGGTGCCGACCCCGAATGGACCGTCGATGCGGTCTCCGATCTCGTTGCCCGCGGCGCGAAGGCCATTCAGGGAAATCATGACCGGACCGTGCGGGATTCCAGCGAGACCATGAACGGCGACGCGCGGGCGGCGATCGCATGGACGCGGGGACGGCTGACGGCCGATCAACAGGGTTTTCTGGACCGGCTTCCTTTGACCCATAGCGATGGCGACGTCCTCTATGTCCACGCCGAGGCGAGCGATCCGCCCGCCTGGCGCTACGTCCGGTCGGCGGACGACGCGGCGCGCAGCCTTGCCGCCACCGCCGCGCGGGTGACGTTCTGCGGCCATGTCCACCGGCCGGCGCTCTATTCGATGTCGAATGTCGGCAAGATGACGGCTTTCGTGCCGACGACGGATATTCCGGTGCAGTTGCTGTCGGGCCGCCGCTGGCTCGTGGTGCTCGGATCGGTGGGGCAGCCGCGGGACGGCATCGCCGCGGCCTCCTTCGCGATGTTCGATACCGCGCGGGGGGAGATCACGTTCTGTCGTGCTCCCTACGATATCGACGCCGCGGCGTCGCGCATCCGCGACAACGGCCTGCCGGGCTGGCTCGCCGACCGCCTTTACCTGGGAAAATAGTGTCCGGAGACACCGCCGATGACGAAGTATGTGATCGAAGAGGGGGCGGTGGTCGATGGTTTCGTCCTCGGCACCTGCGTTCATCAGGGCGGCATGGCGACGCTGTGGAGCGCGACGCATTCGGGCATCGACCGGCCCATCCTGATCAAGATTCCCAAAATGTCGGAAGGCGACGATCCCGCCGCCGTCGTCAGCTTCGAAATGGAGCAGATGATCTCGCCGCGGCTGTCCGGCGATCACGTGCCGATCTGTTATGGCGCGGGCGATTTCGCCCGCCAGCCCTATGTGGCCATGGAACGCATTCCGGGCGACACGCTTTACAAACGCATCGGAAATCTGCCGATGGGATACGAGGAGGCGGCGTCGATCTGCGAGCGCGTCGCCATCGCGCTGGAGGATCTGCATCGCCAGCACGTGATCCATCACGACATCAAGCCGAGCAGCATCATGTTCCGCCCCTCGGGCGAGGCGGTGCTGATCGATTTCGGCCTGTCGCATCACGCGCAGTTGCCCGATTTGCTTCAGGCCGAATTCCGCCTGCCTTACGGCACGGCGCCTTACATGGCACCGGAGCGCCTGCTCGGGGTGCGGGACGATCCGCGCAGCGACATCTTTTCACTGGGTGCGATGCTCTATTTCTTCACCACGGGAGAGCGGCCGTTCGGCGAGGGCGAGGCGCTGCGCACCATGCGGCACCGGCTGTGGCGTGACCCGGTGCCGCCGCGCAAGATCAGGGCAGACTATCCGCCCTGGCTTCAGGAGATCGTGTTGCGCTGTCTGGAGATCGATCCGGCGAAGCGATACCCGACCGCGGCGCAACTCGCCTTCGACCTGTCCCACAAGGAGCAGGTGACGCTCACGGCGCGCTCCGAGAAATTGCAGCGGGATTCGTTGTGTACGGCGCTGCGGCGTCGTTTCAACCCGCCGCTGATTCGGCTCAGCGAGAAATCGGAGCTTGCGCGCCAGCTTGCGTCCGCGCCTATCGTCATGGTGGCGCTCGATGTTACCCAAACCTCGAGCGAACTCGATGACGGGATCAGGATCGCGGTGCAGCGGATTCTGGCGATCGTTCCGGGGGCGCGGCTGGCCTGCGTCAACGTCCTGAAGCTGGCGCGCGTCGCCATCGACAAGACGCTCGACGAGCATGGCAACAACAAGCACATCGATCGGCTGGTGGCGCTGGCGCACTGGGCGGCGCCGCTCAGGCTCGACGAGCAGCGGTTGTCGACGCATGTGCTGGAGGCTTTCGATCCGGCGGACGCCATTCTCGAATTCGCCAAAGTCAACCGTGTGGATCATATTCTGATCGGCGCACGGCAGCATTCGTTGAAGCGGTCGCTGCTGGGAAGCGTGTCGGCCAAGGTCGCCGCCGAGGCCACCTGTTCGGTGACCGTCATCCGCCCCTCGCGCGCCGCCGGCGACGCCAGTCCTCTGCCGGTGGAGGCTGTGTCAGCGAGCGTGGGCTAGATCGCTTCGCCGCGCGCGGAGGCGGCGGCGTTGCGGATTGCAGCGATGTTGGCCTTGTAGCTCTCCAGCGTACCGCCCTTGAACACGGCGGAGCCCGCCACCAGTGCATTGGCGCCGGCGGCGGCGATCGCCGCGGCGTTGTCGGCGGTGACGCCGCCATCGACCTCGATGTCGATGGGGCGACCGGCGCACATGGCGCGAACCTGCGAAATCTTTTCCAGCACGGCGGGAATGAAGGACTGGCCGCCGAAGCCGGGATTGACCGACATCACCAGCACGAGGTCGATCTGGTCGATGACGTATTCGATGGCGCTGGCGGGCGTCGCCGGATTGAGCGACACGCCTGCTTTCTTGCCGAGCGCGCGGATGGCCTGCAGCGAGCGGTGCAGGTGGGGTCCGGCCTCGGCATGCACCGTGATGCAATCGCAGCCCGCCTTGGCGAAGGCTTCGAGATACGGATCGCACGGCGCAATCATCAGGTGCGCGTCGAAGATTTTCTTCGAGTGCGGCCGCATCGCCTTGATGACATCGGGGCCGTAGGAAATGTTCGGCACGAAATGGCCGTCCATCACATCAAGATGAATCCAGTCCGCCCCAGCCTGATCGACGGCGCGGACTTCCTCGCCGAGCCGGGAGAAATCCGACGCCAGAATGGACGGCGCGATGACGAGGGGGCGTGACGAGAACGGCTGGGACATGGCGGGTTCCGAAGGCGCGACGCGGCATCAGCCGGGGCGTTTGCGACGGCTCCGCCTAACACGCCGCCGCGGTGCGGGCAATGCGACGCGGGCCGTACTCACAGGGCGGATGTCGGCGATGGCCCGGCAAAATCTGCCCGCGACGGCAGAATTTGCCGCGCTGAAATGGTCCCGGCGGCAGCCGCAAAGCCTGTTTTCACGACATTTTTCGTTCGGCACGGCATTTGCTCGATACTTCGCGGAAATGACCTTGCGCCGCGCGATCTGCGGCCTCCGGGAGTGGTGCGATGATTTTTGCCATTGGCGCGGCCGGCATGGCGGCTTCGAGTGCGTTGGATCTGCTCTCGTCGCTGACAAGTTCGAAATCCACTTCCGCCAAATCGACCGGCGGGTCGCAGGCCCGTTCGCTGTTCAGTGCCGACGGCACGGCCACGACGCCGCAGCCCGTCGCCGGCAGTGCGCCTGCGGCCAGTGGCCGGCTGTCTCCCACAACGTTCAATGCGCTGCTGGCAACGCAGGGCGCATCGCCGTCGAATGCGAGCTCGTCTGCCGCGTTGAAGGATCTGTTCGCGCAGATCGATGGCAACGCGGACGGCAAGATCACCAAGGCGGAATTCGAGGATGCGCTCGGTGCGGGCGGGACCAACACCGTGGCCGCCGACGATGTGTTCAGCAAAATGGACGCCAATAGCGATGGCTCTGTCGGTCTCGATGAAATGGCGGCGGCGTTGAGAGCGCCCGCCACCGCATCGAACGCCGCTTCCGCGAAATACAATCTGGTGGATCAGATGGTGCAGCGTCAGTCTCAGGCGCTGGCCGATGCCGCGCGGCAGCAGCCGGTGTCTGTCAAAATCTGACCCGGCCGATCAGTCACTTTTCCCGAAACGCTTTTTCCACGACGGCAGCGCATCCGGGAATGGCAGCGCCTCGGCCTCATAGACGCCGCGGGCGATGGCGCGCGCGATGACATTCGCGGCGACGGCGCCGAGTTCGGTCAGGCCATACAGGGGATCGATCTCTTTTTCGCAGGTCGCTGCCGCAAACACCACGTCGCCGTCGAGCGGCGCGTGCACCGGATAGATCGCGCGCGCGAATCCGGTTTGCGCCATGATGGCCACGCGCTGGGCCTGCGACTTGGAGAGGATGGCATCCGTCACCACCACCGCGATCGTCGTGTTTTCGATGGAGGTGACGGCCGGTCCGCCTTTCAGGCGGATCGCGCGCATGTCCGGCGTGAAGGCGGATGGCCAGCCGCGGCCGCCGAATTCGCCGTCGATCTCGAACGGCGCGGCCCAGAACCACGGGCCGTCGCCGATATTGACGCTGCCGACGGCGTTGACGGACGCGATGGCCGCGACGCGGATGCCGCCCGGGGTGACGGCGGAGGCCGAGCCGATGCCGCCCTTGAAGTTGACGGTCGTTGCGCCATAACCCGCGCCGACGCTGCCGAGCGCGAACGCGCTCGCGATAGGGCGGGAAGCGGCCCCATGCCTTGTCGCCGCCGTTGAGCATGTCGAACTGGACCGCGCCGGGAACGATGGGGATGAGCGCATCGCCGACCGCGAACCCGCGCCCATTCTCGGCGAGCCAGGCCTGCACGCCGCCGCCGGCCTCGACGCCGAAGGCCGAGCCGCCGGACAGCGCGATGGCGTCGATGCGATCCACCGTGTTGACCGGATCGAGCAGGGCGGCGTCGCGCGTGCCCGGCCCGCCGCCGCGGATGTCGATGGAGGCCACGGCCGGCTGGTCGAATACGACGGCGGTGACGCCGGAGGCCAGTGCGGCATCGTCGGCATGGCCGACGCGCACCCCGGGAATGTCGGTCAGCAGGTTGTTCACGGCGGTGTCCTCATGGTCGGGTTCGGCTTGCGGCGCCGATCACAACACGCGGAGCCTGGGGGCGCGACGCTTGCATAGCATAGCCGCCCCGGTGTCCTGAATCCGAAGTTCGCTTCATTTGACAGCGCGTTCCATAGCGAACTTCGGATTCAAAAGGACACTGGAAAGTAAAATTCCCGTGTGGTTGGGGTTCGCGAGTCCGCAAATGGATGGGCCGAGAGAGCGTTGCGGACTTGCGAACGACCACACGAGGGGGCAATAAGCGGCATGATTACAGACGTCTCGATCCCCGCCGCATTCGTCGCCGGTATCATCAGCTTTCTGTCACCCTGCGTGCTGCCGCTGGTGCCGCCGTATCTGATCTATCTCACCGGCGCGACCATTGAACATGTCGCCAACGACGAGGGGCCGCGGATTTCCCGGCGCGCGGTGATGTTGTCCGCGCTGATGTTCGTGGCGGGCTTTTCCACCGTGTTCGTCATGCTCGGCGCCAGCGCCAGCCTGATCGGCGGCCTTATCCGCGCCTGGTCGGCGCAATTGTCGATCGTCGCCGGCGTGGTCATCATCCTGATGGGCCTGCACTTCCTCGGCCTGACGCGGATCGGCTTCCTGATGCGCGAGGGGCGGCTGCCGATTCCGAAGCCGGTGGGGCTGTGGGGCGCTTACGTGATGGGGCTGGCCTTCGCTTTCGGCTGGACGCCATGCATCGGGCCGATTCTGGCGGCGATCCTCTCGGTCGCGGCCTCCGAGGAGACGGTGGCGAAAGGCGCGGGACTGCTTGCGGTCTATTCCGCCGGTCTCGGCATTCCATTCCTGATCGCGGCGCTGATGATCGAGCAGTTCTCGGCGGTGTTCGCGCGAATGCGCCGGCACCTCGGAACCGTCGAACGCGTCATGGGCGTCCTGATGATCCTGGTCGGAATCGGCTTTCTCACCGGGGCGGTTTCCAACGCCAGCATCTGGCTGCTGGAGACGTTCCCGGCGTTGCAGAATATCGGGTGAGCAAAAGAAAGCCTCATGGCGAGCAGCGCATCCCGCGCGTCTCGAACCATGAGGCTTGCTGGCAGAGCCCATCCTTCGGGACACCGCTGCGCGGCTTCTCAGGATGAGGAAGGGTCTGGAACCTTACGACCCCTTGTTGATCTCGGCGTAGTTGCCCTTGGCGTCCCACTTGTAGACGACATAGTCGATCACCTTGATGTCGCCCTTGGCGTCGAACGACAGCTTGCCGAGCACGGTGTCCCACTCGCCGCCCTTGATGGTGGCCATCACTTTTTTGGGATCGGTGGAGCCGGCCTTGGCGGCGGCCTGCGACCAGATCTGGAACGCGGCGTAGGTGTAGAGGGTGTAGCCCTCGGGATCGATGCCCTTGGCCTTGAACTTCTCGACGATGGCCTTTGCGGTCGGCTTGTTGCGCGGATCGGGGCCGAAGGTGAACAGCGTGCCTTCGGCGGCGGCGCCGGTGATGGAGGCGAACTCCTTGTCGTTCATGGCGTCGCCGGCCATCAGCACGGTCTTGAGGCCCTGGTCGCGCATCTGGCGCAGGATCAGACCGGCTTCCTGGTGGTAACCGCCGACATAGACCAGATCGATGTTCTCGCGCTTGAGACGCGAGACGATCGAATTGAAGTCCTTGTCGCCCTTGTTGTAGGACTCGAACAGCTTCTCCTTAAAGCCGGCGGCGTTGAGCGCCTTCTTGGTTTCGTCGGCAAGACCCTTGCCGTAGGTGGTCTTGTCGTTGAGAATAGCGACGTTCTTGCCCGCGAAATTCTTCAGGATGTACTGCGCGGCGACGAGGCCCTGCTGGTCGTCGCGGCCGCACACGCGCAGCACGTTGCCGAGCTTGCGTTCGGTGAACACCGGATTGGTCGATGCCGGCGTGATCTGCAGCACGTTGCCTTCGTTGTAAGCTTCGGAGGCCGGGATCGACGACGACGAGCAGAAGTGCCCGGCGACGAACTGGACCTTCGAGCTGGCGAGCTTTTCCGCCACCGAACGGGCCTGCTTCGGATCGCAGGCATCGTCGCCGACCTGTAGCGCCAGCTTCTTGCCGAGAACGCCGCCCGCGGCGTTGATGTCCGCGACCGCCATGTCCGCGCCGTTCTTCATCTGGCGGCCGAACGCGGATTCGCTGCCGGTCATCGGGCCGGCGACGGCGACGGGAATCTCCTGCGCAAACGCGGCAGCCGAGAAGGCGATCGACGCGCTGAATGCGAGGCCGAGCAGATGGAGTGATTTCATGGCAGTCCTCGTCAAGAGCTTGGAGGCGCGGCCCGAAGGCCCGCCGGGCGAACAAATCGGGGCTATTGTGGCTGATTTTACCGGCAAGTCACCGGCAATTTTCAGCCCCGGTCAGGGCCGGGCCGGCGCATCTTGCCGCAGCCGCCAGCCCAGCGGGGTGAGCGGCTGGTACAGCCAGTAATACTGCCGCACCATCTGCAACGCGCGGGTGCGCTGGAACGACAGGCAGGACACGGCGATCAGGAAGGCCGTTTCCAGAAGCCAGGCGCGCGGCTGCAGCAGCCGTTCGTCGAACAGCGCGAAATGCACGAAGCGCACCGCCAGCCCCATCGGGATCATCGCGATCGCCGCGATCCACATGCTGCGCCACGTCAGCGCAATGGCGCGGCCGGCGAGCAGCGCGCAGCCGCCGCCCAATACCACGGTGACGAACAGCACCTGAAGGATGGATTCGTTGGAATAAAACTGGCTCATGTTAGTGCCGCCCGCCTTCGAGATAGGCCGCGCGGATTTCCGGGCGCGCCAGCAGTTCCGCGCCGCTGCCGCTTAGCGTGATACGGCCGTTGACCATGACATAGCCACGATGCGCCAGCCTCAAGGCGTGGTTGGCGTTCTGCTCGACGATCAGCACGGTGAGGCCGTCCTGCCGGTTCAGGGTGCGGATGGCGTCGAAGATCTGTCGCGCGATCAGCGGCGCGAGGCCGAGTGACGGCTCGTCCAGCATCAGGAGGCGCGGGCGGCTCATCAGCGCGCGGCCGATGGCCAGCATCTGCTGCTCGCCGCCGGACAGGGTGCCGCCGCGTTGCGTGAGGCGTTCCCTCAGGCGAGGGAACAGCGCGAACACCCGCTCCAGCCCGGCGGCGCGTTCCGCCTCGCCGGCGTGGGCGGCGGCGTCCGCGCCCATCTGCAGGTTTTCCGCCACCGTCATGCGCGGGAAGATGCGTCGTCCTTCCGGCGATTGCGCGATGCGCAGCCGCGCGACGTGATGGGTCGGAACGCCGGTGATGTCGTGGCCATCGAAGGTGATGGTGCCGGCGCGCGGCCGCGGCCGCCCGAACACCGACATCATCAGCGTCGACTTGCCCGCGCCGTTGGCGCCGATCAGCGCCACGATCTCGCCGGCGCTGATATCGAGATCGACGCCCTTCAGCGCCTCGATGTTGCCGTAGGCGGCGACGAGCCCGCGGATGGAAAGGAGGGGGCCGCTCATGCGCCGCTCTCCATCTCCTCGCGCGCCGCGTCCTCGTCGGTGCCGAGATAGGCGGCGATGACCTGCGGATCGTCGCGGATCTGGTGCGGCGTTCCCGAGGCGATTTTGACGCCGTGATCGAGCACGTGGATGCGGTCGGAGATTTCCATCACCACCGACATGTCGTGTTCGATCAGAAGCACCGAGGTGCCGTGGTCCTTGCGGATGGCGAGCAGGAGACGGCTGAGGTCGTCGCTTTCGCGCGCGTTGAGACCGGCAGCCGGTTCGTCGAGGCACAACAGCGCCGGCTCCGAGCACATCGCGCGCGCGATTTCCAGCCGCCGCTGATCGCCATAGGGCAGGTTGCCCGCGGCGTCGTCGGCGCGCGCGATGAGGCCGATGCGGTCCAGCCAGTAGCGCGCGCGGTCGATGGCGCGGTCTTCCGCGTGGCGGAAGCCCGGCGCGCCGATCAACCCCAGCAGCGTGTAGCCCGAAGCGCGCATCAGCGCATTGTGCTGGGCCACCATAAGGTTCTCCAGCGCGGTCATGCCCGCGAACAGGCGGATGTTCTGGAAGGTGCGCGCGACTTTGGCGACCTTGGAGATACGGTAGTCGAACAGCCGCTCCAGCAGGAATTCGCGGCGGTCGTCATGGACGAGGCGCATCATGCCGGTGGTCGGCTTGTAGAAGCCGGTGATGCAGTTGAACACCGTGGTCTTGCCGGCGCCGTTGGGGCCGATCAGTGCGGTGATATCGCCGCGCCGCGCCGTGAACGACAGGTCGTTGACCGCGACGATGCCGCCGAAGCGCATCGACAGGTGATCGACCGTGAGGATGTCGTCGGCGGCCGCGGGGACGATCATCCGTGGCCCTCCTTGACCATGGAGGACGAGATCTGCGTCGGCTTTTCCAGATACACCGAGGGCGCGCGGTGGCCGATCAGGCCGCGCGGCCGCCAGATCATCAACAGCACCATGGCCGAGCCGAACACCAGCATGCGGAACTGCTCGAAGCCGCGGAACAGTTCGAAGCCGC
>JAFKES010000165.1 GCA_017308495.1 Afipia sp. | reverse complement strand
CATGCTGTCGATGACCTGAATTGCCTCCGCAGGGAGGTCGACCCAGGTATCGTTGCCGAGCTTCTCGCCGGGATGCTTCATGTCGCGCACCAACACGCGCTTATGGTCTTTTTCAAAATCTTTCCAAGCAATGCGCGTGATTTCTTCCTGGCGACGAGTTGAAAAAAGAGCGAACACGATGACCTTGTGCATCGGCATCGCTTGGGGAGCACGTTTGCGCCGATCGATAAAATGCGCCAGCAACTTATCCAGTTCGTCGAGCGTCGGCCGACGAACACGCTGGTTGGAACGCGAGATTATCCCCAAACGGCGTGCGACCGTGATCGCGCCCTTCATCTCTCGGTCGTCGAGGTGGTAATCCCACATAGGTCGCGCGATGGCAAAAATCGCGGCGAGGTGACTGGCATAGTTGCCAACGGTCTGCGGTTGGGTCGTCAACGATTGCAAGAACTCGATAATGTCTTTCGACTTGATGGTCGAGCAGGGCATCTCAGCGATGGGGAACTTCTTGATCGCTTTCAGCACTTGGGCCTTGGTTTTGCCGATCTTCTTGACGGAGTCCTCGGTGTACCGATCGATGGCCTTCGCCAAGGTTGGGTCGGCCGACTTTACGCGGTCGATCACACCTGGCTTGGCAAGCTCGCGCTCGCGCTCTTTCATCCAGGCGGTGGCGGTCGGCCGCCTGTCGAAGGTCTCCGTTTCGTGGTAGGTCAGGCCATCCCGCATCACCCGGACGCGCGCGCGATAGCCGACGCTGCCATCTTTCCGTTTACGTATTGTGATGGTGCCCATGTACCGTTTTCTCATTTGGTCCACGAAATTATATTTGGTCCATGGGACCAAATCCAGTGCGAAAACCGCCGTTTTTGGTCCAAAATCAGCGGGAACGAGTCTTAAATAAAATGTCTCAAGAGATTGATATAAAAGAAAAAACGAGCTATTTCAAAGCTCCTATTTTCTCCGTTGCGCCGATGATGGACTGGACCGACCGGCATTGCCGTGTCTTCCATCGTCTGCTGTCGCGCCGCGCCCGGCTGTACACCGAGATGGTGACCACCGGCGCGGTGATCCATGGCGACCGCCAGCGGCTGCTCGGCTTCGACGCCAGCGAGCATCCGGTGGCGCTGCAGCTTGGCGGTTCGGACCCGCGCGATCTGGCTTTGAGCGCGCGGATCGGCGAGGATTTCGGATACGACGAGATCAATCTCAATGTCGGTTGCCCGTCGGACCGCGTGAAGGATGGCCGCTTCGGTGCGTGCCTGATGGCGGAGCCGCAACTGGTGGCGGACTGCGTCGCCGCCATGAAGCAGGCGGTGACGGTTCCGGTCACGGTGAAATGCCGCATCGGCATCGACGATCAGGATCCTGAAGCGGCGCTCGATGCGCTGAGCCGCGCGGTGATCGCGGCCGGCGCCGACGCGCTGGTGGTTCACGCCCGCAAGGCGTGGTTGAACGGGCTGTCGCCGAAGGAGAACCGCGATATCCCGCCGCTCGATTACGGTCGCGTCTATCGCCTCAAGGCGGCGCTGCCCGATGTGCCCGTCATCATCAATGGCGGCATCGCCACCATCGCCGCCGCGAAGGCGCATCTCGATCATGTCGATGGTGTGATGCTCGGCCGCGCCGCCTATCAGGAGCCGTGGCGGCTGCTTCGCGTCGATCCGGAGCTGTTCGGCGAATCCGCGCCGCATGCCACCATGCACGAAGCCATCGAGGCGCTGGTGCCTTACATCGAACGCGAACTGGCCGCCGGCACGCGGCTTCACGCGGTCACGCGGCACCTCGTCGGCGCGTTTCACGGCGTGCCCGGCGCGCGGGCGTTCCGCCGCCATCTCGCGGAGCAGTGCACGCCGGCCGGCGCCGGTGTCGCGTCTCTGCGGGCGGCGCTCGACCTGGTCGATGTCCGCGCCGCCGAGTCGATGGCGGCCTGACGCCGGTCCCGCGGCGGCCGTGTTCAGGCCGTGAGAGTGTTCTTGTAGATGCGCCCGTCCTTCATGATGAGCTTCAGGTTCTTTTCCGGATCGGCGACCAGCGCGAGGTTGGTCAGCGGATCGCCGTCGATGAGCAGCAGGTCGGCGAAGCCGCCTGCTTCCACAACGCCGAGCTTGCCATTGTAGGGATTGCGCGGTCCGCACATCGCCAGCAGTTGCGCGTTGGTGCTGGTGGCCATCATGAGGACCTCCCCGGGGCTGTACCAGCGCGTCATCTTGGCGAGCTGTTTGCCCTGCTTCTTCGCCAGAGCGGCGTCGAACAGTGTATCGGTGCCCCAGGCGGTCTTCAGCTTGTAGGTTTTAGCCAGTCGATAGGCGGTGTCGGTTCCGGCCGACATTTCGATCTGCTTGGCGCGGTTGGCGGAGCCTTCGGGGTGGGGGTTTGCGTCCTCGTCATCGAGGAATGGCTGAAGGCTGAGCCACGCGCCCTTGTCGGCGATCATCTTCGCGGTGTCTTCATCCATGAGCTGGCCGTGATCGATGCAGCGCACGCCGGCGCGAAGCGATGTCTGGATGGCGCGTGGCGTGTAGGCGTGCACGGCGACATAGGTGCCCCAATTCTCGGCGGCATCGACGGCTGCGCGGAGTTCGGCCTCCGTGAACTGGCTTACGTCCAGCGGATCGAAATGCGATGACACGCCGCCACCGGCGGCCAGCTTCAGTTGGGTGGCGCCGAGCATGAGTTGCTCGCGGGTGCGCTTCAGCACCTGATCGACGCCATCGGCGATCACGCCGCCGTTGAGGACTTCGCCGCGGTTGAGCGGTGCGTTCATCGCAGCCGGAATATCGTAGGGCATGCGGTAGTCGCCATGGCCCGAGGTCTGCGAGATCATCGCGCCGCTGGGATAGATGCGCGGGCCGGGCACGAGGCCGCTGTCGATGGCGCGCTTGAGGCCGAAGGACGGGCCCGCCATATCGCGCACCGTGGTGAAGCCGCGCATCAGCGTCCGGTTCGCCTCCTCGGCCGCGACCAGATTGATGTAGCCGACGTCGGCGGTCATCATGATGGCGAGCGGGAGCGCGGCCATCATCGTATGCCAGTGCGCGTCGATCAGGCCGGGCATCAGCGTGCGGCCGCGACCATCGATCACCAGCACATCCGCCGGCGGCGCATCGCCGGCGGACTGAACGTCCTGAAGCTGCGCCGACTTCCCGTCGAACAGGCGGATGTTGGTGATCAGCACCGGCTTCTGCGGCGCAGCGGGAATCGCCGCCCGGGCCGCTTTGGGCAGCACGGCGGCGATGCCCAGCGCGCCGGCGCCTGCCATCAGGGCGCGCCGGGAGAATTTCGTGTCCAGAATGGAATTGATGCGGGCGAAATAGGGACTGTGGCAGAGGCACCCGGCGGCCTGATGGTCAATGACGGTGTCGGCGGAATCGCAACGGAACATGTTCAACCTCTCAAACAGGGCCTCGTCCATGGCAAGGCACTATAGTTCAATTTCGCGCATCCGGTGGTCAAGACAGAGGGGGCTGGGCGCTACGGGGCTGCGTTCGGACGATCGCTGTCGCCATGTCGTGGATGACACGCCGGCTAGGTCGGGCCGTCGGCCCGTTTACGGATATCCACGCAGCTTCAGCTTGTCGGCGCTCACCTCCCAGCTTTCCAGCCGGTTGAGGAAGCTCATGCCGAGCAGGTTGGATTTCATTTGGCCGCGCGGCACCACCAGCGCCGGTACTGAGCGCTCCACCAGCTTGCCGACGGCGAGGCGGTCGAGGGTCAGGCGTGCAGCGCGCATGTGGCCGCTGGCGGTCTCGACCTCCACGCTGTAGTCGAGCAGTTCCAGCGGCAGACCGGCTGCCTTGGCGGTCTCGTAGGTCAGCACCACCGAAGTCGCGCCGGTGTCGATCACCATCGGCGCGCTGACGCCGTTGATCTTCGCCTTCAGGCGGAATTCGCCGGAATCGCCACGTGGAACCTCCACCGCGCGGACGGCTGTGGCTTGCCGTGGCGGGGAGCCGAGCGTGCGGTCGGTGGCGCGGATGATCGCGCCCTTCATGCTCGCGAAGGCGACGGGATTGGAGATCGACAGCAGGCCGCCGACACAGGCGACGATCATGGTGATGAGGAACAGGGCGCGCATCATGCGGCGCTCCGCCGGGCCGCTGCCGTGCGCGTCAGGCGCCGGTCTCGCGTCGTTTTCGCGGTGCGGGGATCGGCAGCCCGGCATCCGTCATGCGCTGGTGAAGCGTGGCCATGACCGACAGCCGTTCGCTGCGCTCCATCTGGTGCCAGCGCGCGATCTCCGCAAGCGTTCGCCCGCAGCCCAGACAGAGCTGGCTCGCCGGATCGATGAAGCACACCGCAATGCACGGCGTGTCCGGCTTCGGGGGCGTTTCCTGGGTCATGGATATGACTGATGGACATTTTCATCGTTCGCGCAAGCTCGAGGTTCCAGTTCCGGCGCTCATGATCGCGGCGTGACGCGCGCGCCTGCGCTCGCCGGAGGTTCCCGGCTGCAGCGGCGGCGCGTGTTCGCGCATCGGCGCCAGCGCCGCCATCACCCGCTCGGGCGGGAAGGTGACGATGACTTCCGTGCCGATGCGCAGTTTCGATTTGAGCGTGAATGTTCCGCCGTGCATGTCGATCAGGCTCTTGGCGATGGGCAGGCCAAGGCCCGCGCCTTGTTCGGCCGACTTGATCGAATTCGATCCCTGTCCGAACGAGGCCAGCACCACTGGAATTTCTTCTTCGGGAATGCCCGAACCGGTGTCCTTGACGCTGAGATATTGACCGCCGGATGCCGTCCAGCCGACCTTGAGCCAGATCTCGCCGCCTTGCGGGGTGAACTTGATGGCGTTCGACAGCAGATTGAGGACGATCTGGCGCGCGGCGCGCTCGTCGCCCCACAGCTTCGGCATGTCGGTCTCGAACACTTCGTGGATGGTGATGCCGCGGTTCGAAGCGCGCAGCTTCAACAGGTGATGGCAATCCGCCACCACATGGACCAGCGAGATCGGCTCCTCGTTGAGCTCATAGCGCCCGGCCTCGATACGGGACAGATCGAGGATTTCGTTGATGAGGGTAAGCAGGTGAACGCCGGAATTGTGGATGTCGGCCGAGTATTCCTTGTAGACCTCCACCGCGTGGGGACCGAACACCTCGCTTTTCATCACCTCGGAAAACCCGAGGATGGCGTTCAGCGGCGTGCGCAGTTCGTGGCTCATCTGCGCGAGGAAGCGCGATTTCGAGACGTTGGCGGATTCGGCGCGGTGCCGCGCCTCGTCCGAGATCGCCTTCGCCTGCTCCAGTTCGCCGATCAGCGCGTCCTTCTCCGCGCGCGCCTCCAGCGTGGCGAGGGTGGTGGAATGCAGCCGGTGGGCGAGGAGGGTGAAGTAGCATTCGGCGGTGACCGCGAGGGCGGCAAGGACGTAGTCGTCGAACGTGCCGCGCAGCAAGAAGTTGATGGCGATCGTGATCGAAACCGGCGCCGTCGCGGCGAAGGCTGCGACCGGCAGGCTCGATGCCAGCATGCTGGAGACCGCGATCACCAGCAGCATCATGAACAGCATCAGCGTGTTGGCGACGGCATCGACGCCAGAGGGATGGACCAGCACCAGCGTCCATGCCACGCCGTAAAGCAGGTCCAGCGCGACGAAGCGGATGCGCCAGGCGCGGGTGGTCGCCGGCGACGACGAGGCGATCGTCAGGAATTTCGCGCAATAGTGGATGATGACGCCGTGGATCGCGAGCAGACTGGCGGTCCAGATCGCGGCGGCCGCCGGCGAAATCCAGAAGCTGCACAGGATGCCGGTGGCCACCACCAGCAGAACGACCACCAGTGACGCTGAAATGCGGGTCTGAGCGTATTGTCGCAGCAGTTCGTGATCGAAGGCCGGCCGGGTTCCGCTGGTGGAGGTCAGGCGGTCGCGTGCCTCGCGCACGCGCAAAGACGCAGCCCGGCGATTCCGCGACAATTCTTCCGCCGAGACGGCGGGAAGCTCTGTTCTGTCGGCGGGATCACTCATTCTGCAACGCCAAACCCTGAACCCATACACCAGCCGCGCCCGACCGGACGCGCAAACCGCAGCCTGCTAGTTTTGGCGCACAATCATTAAGAGGTGGCTTAAAGGTCGATTCAATCCGGTTAATAATTTCTCAATTCCGCGTCCCGCGTGCGGTGGTGCCAGTACCGGGAACGGCGGATCGTCCCATAAAAAAGGGCGGCACGGGAACTCCGGCCGCCCTCGTTTCCTCGATGTCGCGCGGGTCAGCGCTGCAGTCGCGCCAGCAGGCCGGAGGTATCCCAGCGCTTGCCGCCCATCTTCTCGACTTCCGCATAGAAATTATCGACAAGGGCGGTCACCGGCAGGCTGGCGCCGTTGCGGCGGGCTTCGGCAAGGCAGATCGCCAGATCCTTGCGCATCCACTCCACGGCGAAGCCGAAGTCGAACTTGCCTTCGTCCATGGTCTTGTAGCGGTTCTCCATCTGCCAGGACTGCGCGGCGCCCTTGGAAATGGTTTCGATCACCGCGGTGACGTCGAGGCCCGCCTTCTTGGCGAAGTGAATGCCCTCGGACAGGCCCTCGACCAGGCCGGCGATGCAGATCTGGTTGACCATCTTGGTGAGCTGGCCGGACCCGGCGGGACCGAGCAGCTTGCACATCCGCGCATAGGCCGCGATCACCGGTTCGGCGCGTTTGAAGTCGGCGTCCGTGCCGCCGCACATCACGGTGAGAACGCCGTTCTCCGCCCCGGCCTGGCCGCCGGATACCGGCGCATCGATGAAATGCAGGCCGCGGGCGTTCGCTTCCGCATCGAGTTGCCGGGCGACTTCCGCCGATGCGGTGGTGTGATCGACGAAGATCGCGCCCGGCTTCATGCCGGCGAAAGCGCCATCCTCGCCGAGAACGACGGCGCGCAGGTCGTCGTCATTGCCGACGCAGGCCATCACGAAATCCTGGCCGGCGGCCGCGGCCCTGGGCGTCGCTGCGGTGCGGCCGCCGAATTTGTCCGCCCACGCCTGGGATTTCGCTGGGGTCCGGTTGTACACGGTCACTTCGTGGCCGCCCTTGGTCAGGAGATGCCCCGCCATGGGGAATCCCATGACGCCGAGGCCCAGAAACGCGACTTTTGCCATGTGCTGTACTCTTGTTTGTCGTTGCGTGAAGCGGCCTGACGGCCATGCGAGGTCGGCTGCGCGGCAACAGCTATGCGAATGCCGCATCCCGATGCAAGAGCGTTGACGGGGCGGGAGGCGGGCGTATGAAAGCCGGAGCAGGCCGGTCACGGGCCGGCTCATCGATCCGGTGCAACGCCGGTCGGCCCTCGGACAACAGGGTGCGGTCCCGACGCGCCGGGAGAGATATCTTGGCAGTCGACAAATCCCAGGTTCTTGAAGCTTTGCGCGCGGTGGCGACGCCGCGCGGCGTGCCGCTCACCGATGCCAAGGTGTTGTCCGAGATCGCCGTTAGCGACGGCAAGGTGTTTTTCTCGATCAATGTCGATGCCAATGAAGCGCGGGCATGGGAAGATGTGCGCGCCCGGGCCGAAGCCGCGGTGCGCGCCATTCCGGGTGTCGTCGCCGCGCTGGTCGCGTTGACGGCGGAGCGCAGGGCCGGCGCTGCACCCGCGCAGGGCGTGAAGCCCGTGGCGCAGCACCGCCCCCACGGTGCGCCGGCGACGTCCCCGATGGCCGGGCAGGCCCCCATTCCGGGTATCGGCTCCATCATCGCGGTGGCGTCGGGCAAGGGCGGCGTCGGCAAATCGACCACGGCGATCAATCTGGCGCTGTCGTTGCGCGATCTCGGCCTGCGCGTCGGACTGCTCGACGCCGATATTTATGGCCCGTCGGTGCCGCGCCTCGCCGGCAGCCGCGACAAGCCGGCCGTGGACGACCACAAGAAGATGATTCCCATCCGGCGCTTCGGCATGCCGCTGATGTCGATCGGCTTCCTTGTCGAGGAGGAGACCGCGATGGTGTGGCGCGGGCCGATGGTGATGTCGGCCATCCGGCAGATGCTGTGGGACGTGGCGTGGGGCGAACTCGATGTGCTGGTGGTGGACATGCCCCCCGGCACCGGCGACGCGCAGCTCACGCTGGCGCAGCAGGTGCCGCTGAAGGGTGCGGTGATCGTGTCCACGCCGCAGGATCTGGCGCTGATCGACGCGCGGCGCGGCATCGCCATGTTCGACAAGGTCAACGTGCCGACCCTCGGCGTGATCGAGAACATGAGCTACTTCCAGTGCCCGCATTGCGGCACCCGCTCGGACATTTTCGGCCATGGCGGGGCGCGGCACGAGGCGGAGCGCCTCAAGGTGCCGTTCCTCGGCGAAATCCCGCTGCACATGGCGATCCGCACCTCGTCGGATGCCGGTACGCCGGTGGTTGAGAGCGAGCCGAATGGGCCGCACGCGGCGATCTACCGGACCATCGCCGAACAGATCAAGACACGGATCGGCGGGGCTTCTGCCGCCACGGCATAAAGTATCTTGCAGCGCAGCGTTCGGTCCATACCAGCATTCGACTTTGGTTGAATCCGGCCGCGAGTTGCCGTTCCTTCATTTTCCGTGGTGTGACTTCCGTGCTAGAGACGCCACCGGAGGGATTTCATAAGAAACGCCCCTTAAAGAGGAGATGCCTGATGAAGCGTCGTGATTTCTTGAAAGTATCTGCTGCCGGAGCCGCCGCTGCGGCGGTTGCTTCGCCGGCCATTGCCCAGTCGTCGCCCGAGATCAAGTGGCGTCTGGCGTCGAGCTTCCCGAAGTCCCTCGACACCATCTACGGGGGCGGCGAGCAACTGGCGAAATACGTCGCCGAAATGACCGACAACAAATTCCAGATTCAGGTGTTTGCGGCGGGTGAACTCGTGCCCGGCCTGCAGGCGCTCGACGCCACCTCGAACGGCACCGTCGAAATCAGCCACACGGTGTCCTACTATTATGTTGGCAAGGACCCGACCTTCGCGATCTACGCCTCGGTGCCGTTCGGCCTCAACACCCGCATGCAGAATTCCTGGTGGTCTCAGGGCGGCGGCGAGCAGCTCGGCAATGAGTTCTTCAAGAAGTACAACGTGGTCGCATTCCCGTGCGGCAACACCGGCACCCAGATGGGCGGCTGGTTCCGCAAGGAGATCAAGACCGTCGCCGACCTTCAGGGCCTCAAGATGCGTATCGCCGGCGTTGCCGGTCAGGTGATGGCCAAGCTCGGCGTCGTGCCGCAGCAGCTTGCCGGTGGTGACATTTACCCGTCGCTGGAAAAGGGCACCATCGACGCCGCCGAGTGGGTCGGTCCCTACGACGACGAGAAGCTCGGCTTCCAGAAGGTTGCCAAGTACTACTACTATCCGGGCTTCTGGGAAGGCGGGCCGATGGTCCATGCCTTCGCCAATATCGAGAAGTTCAACGCGCTGCCGAAGAACTATCAGGCCATTCTGACCAACGCAGCGGCGCATGCCAACGGCTGGATGCCCGCTCGTTATGACATGCAGAACCCCGGTGCGCTGAAGCGTCTTGTGGCTGGCGGCACGCAGTTGCGTCCGTTCAGCAACGAGATTCTCGACGCCTGCCTCAAGGCCACCAACGAATTGTGGGCGGAAATTTCGGCCAAGAACGCCGACTTCAAGAAGACGATCGATGCGATGCAGGCGTATCGCTCCGATCAATATCTGTGGTGGCAGGTTGCCGAATATACCAATGACAGCTTCATGATCCGCTCGCGCACCCGCGGCTGATCTGAACGCATATCACTCGGACCAAACGGCCCGGTCTCCGCAAGGAGGCCGGGCTTTTTGTTTGGCCTGTTCCAGGGTCTTCAACGAAAAGCCCGGCCGTCGTGAGAGGGCCGGGCTGTTTGTTCGTCTGCGGCAGACGACCGCGAAGGGTCGAGGTTATTTCGATGGTCCGAGGTCGATCTGCGGAGTCTCGATCTGTGGAAGCTCGATCTTGATGTTGGTGGTGTCGACCTTGGTGTGCTCGATCCAGTAGGTGACGGCGCCGGGCCACATGATGACGACGACCACGAGGATGATCTGCATCGCCACCCACGGCATCGCGCCCCAGTAGATGTCCGAACTCTTGACCTCCGGCGGGGCGATGCCACGCAGGTAGAACAGCGCGAAGCCGAACGGCGGATGCATGAACGACGTCTGCATGTTGACGCAGAGCAGGACGCCGAACCAGACGAGATCGATGCCGAGCTTGCTCGCCACCGGCGCAAGCAGCGGGATGATGATGAAGGCGATCTCGAAGAAGTCGAGGAAGAACGCCAGGAAGAACACGAAGATGTTGACGAAGACCAGGAAGCCCACGACGCCGCCGGGCAGCCCGGTGAGCAGGTGCTCGATCCAGCGCGCGCCGTCCATGCCCTGGAACACGAGGCTGAAGCAGGTCGAGCCGATCAGGATGAACACCACCATCGCGGTGAGGCGCATGGTCGAGGTCATGGCCTGTTCGACCAGTGGCCAGGTCAGGCGGCGGTGCATGGCCGCCAGCACCATCGCACCGACCGCGCCCATGGCGCCGGCTTCGGTGGGGGTGGCGAGGCCGAGGCCGATGGTGCCGAGAACGAGGAAGATCAGCACGATCGACGGGATCATGCCCCACAGCACGCGGCTGATCAGCTTCCAGCTCATCGGTTCGCGGGCCGATTCCGGCAGCGGCGGCATCGTGTTGGGCCGCAGGATCGACAGTCCGACGATATACAGCAGGAAGATCACGACCTGCAGGATCGAGGGGCCGATCGCGCCGAGATACATATCGCCCACCGAGCGGCCGAGCTGGTCGGCCAGCACGATCAGCACCAGCGACGGCGGGATCAACTGGGTGATGGTGCCGGAGGCGGCGATCACGCCGGTCGCCAGCCGCATGTCGTAACCGTAGCGAATCATGATCGGCAGCGAGATCACGCCCATGGCGATGACCGACGCGGCCACCGTGCCGGTGATCGCGCCCAGGATCGCGCCGACGATGATCACGGCATAGGCGAGGCCGCCGGGGACCTTGCCGAACAACTGGCCGGTGCCCTCGAGCAGGTCCTCGGCGAGGCCGCAGCGCTCCAGGATCGCGCCCATGAAGGTGAAGAACGGGATCGACAGCAGCAGGTCGTTGGAGATGATGCCGTAGAAGCGGAACGGCAGCGCCTGCAGGAAGGAGGGATCGAAGTGTCCGGTTTCGATTCCGAGGACGCCGAAGAACAGGCCGACAGCGGCCAGCGAAAATGCGACCGGAAATCCGATCACCATGAACAGGATCATGGTGCCGAACATCAACGGAGGGAATACGCCGTGGGCAAACATCGATTGATCCCGTCTCGTGCGTTCGGTGGTTATTGCAGGGGAGCTTCGTAATGCGTGTCCACACGCATCGCGCCGGTCAATCCGCCGATCCGCTTGGCGAGCTCGGCGAGGCCCTGGAGGAAGAGCAGCGCGAAGCCCAGCGGCAACAGCGCTTTCGCGGGCCAAAGGATGAGGCCGCCGGCGTTCATCGACATTTCACCTGACTTGAACGAATTCAGGAAGAATGGCCATGTCATGTAGGTGAGGTAGGCCATCACCGGCAGCAGGAAGATCGTGAAGCCGAAGATGTCGATCCACAGCCGCGTCCTGTCGGACACGTAGGAGTACAGGAGATCGACGCGGACGTGTTCGTTGAGGCGAAGGGTCTGCGCCGCGCCGAGCAGCACGATGCCGCCGAACATGTACCACTGGATTTCCAGCAGGCCGTTCGAACTGTAGCTGATGAGATAGCGGACGAGCGCGTTTCCGGCGCTCACCAGGCAGGCCAGAAGCACGAGCCATTTCGCAATGAAGCCCGCGACGTCACTGATGCCGTCGATGACGCGTGTGATTTTGACGATGTTCAACGCATCCCCCCAACGAGACTTCTTATGCGCGTGCTTTTGCCTTTCTTTGCCAAGCAGCGCGAGGCGCGGCTTTCAAGCCGAGGCAATATGACGCGGCGGCACCATTTCAGCGACTTTCGCCGCCGTCAATTGGAAGTTTGGTGATCTTGTGCACGAAAAACGCTGCCACCAAATCGGGCTGGCGCGGTCGCGGTCCGGAACGGGGAAATTTATGCGAAGGGATGCCGCCGATCCGGCAACTTTTGTATCCGTCAGCCGCCGGTGACGCTCATGTGGCGGCTCACGCTCGGCCGGTTGTGTCGCCGGTCGATGACGAAGTCGTGGCCCTTCGGCTTGAGGCCGATGGCGCGGTCGATGGCGGCGTTCAGCAGGTCATTGTCGGCGGAGGCGCGGAGCGGCTTGCGCAGGTCGGTCGCATCCTCATGGCCGAGGCAGGTGTGGATGGTGCCGGTGCAGGTGATCCGGACCCGGTTGCAGGATTCGCAGAAATTATGGGTCATCGGAGTGATTAAGCCGAGCTTCCCGCCGGTCTCGCTGACCCGGACATAGCGCGCCGGCCCGCCGCTGGTCTCGTCCAGATCGGTCAGCGTGTACCGCGCGCCGAGGCGGGCGCGCAGCATCGACAGCGGCAGATACTGATCGATCCGGCCCGCGCCGATATCGCCCATCGGCATCACCTCGATGAGCGTCAGGTCCATGCCCTTGCCGTGCGCCCATTCCATGAGGGAGGGAATTTCCTCCTCGTTCATGTTCTTGAGCGCCACCGCGTTGATCTTGACCTTGAGGCCCGCGGCGCGCGCAGCCTCAATCCCGCGCAGCACCTTGTCGATGTCACCCCAGCGGGTGATCTCGCGAAACTTCGCAGGATCGAGGGTATCGAGCGAAACGTTGATGCGGCGAACGCCGGCGTCCCTCAATTCGCTGGCGAACCTCTCCAGTTGCGAGCCGTTGGTCGTCAGCGTCAGCTCGTCGAGAGCCCCGGTATCGAGGTGTCGTGACAACGACCGCACCAGCGACATGAGGTTGCGCCGGACCAGCGGTTCGCCGCCGGTGAGCCGCAACTTGCGGACGCCCTTGGCCACGAAGGCCGAGCACAGCCGGTCGAGTTCCTCAAGAGAGAGCAGGTCGGATTTGGGCAGGAAGTGCATGTCCTCGGACATGCAGTAGAAACACCGCAGATCGCAGCGATCGGTCACCGAGACGCGCAGATAGCTGATGGTCCGCCCGAACGGGTCGGTCATCGTAGAGGAGGCCTGACCGGCCTGCAAAACCGAAGAAGGTCCGCTCATTTAGCGCGCCCCGTCTGATCGCGTCGCCCCGGCCAGTTACGCTGGCGGCGGCACCTAGATTGCAATCTAGGCACGATCAGACGTGCGTACAATGAATCCGTCCGGATGAACAGACGTCAGCGGCCGGGCGGCGGCGGGAACGGCGAGTTTCCTTCTTCCGGCGGTTCGGCGGCGGCGGGAGCCGGGGCGGCAGCCTTCGGCTTTTTCGCCTTGGGAGCGGCTTTCGGCGCGCTTTTAGAGGTGGTCGTGTGCCGTGCTGCGCGGCCGCGGGCGGGCGGCGCGGCCTGCAATTCCGCATAAACCGGGTTCGGGTCGGTGATGCTGCCGCCGGGGCTGCCCGGATCGCGCATGACCTGAACCGGAACCGTTTCCGGCTGGAATTTCGGCATGGAGAAGGTCACCGTGAAATTCTCGGTCGCCGGAATCGAGACGGAGCAGGGCGTGGTGCAGGTCTGCCCGGTGGAGGCACGCGCCTCGGCGCCGGCCGGCTGCGATTCAAGCTGAACCGTCACATTGGGCGGCGTGGACTTGAACATGTCCGGCATGGAAGCCGACGAACAGCCCGCGAGGCCAAGCCCCACGGCAATAACGACAATGGTACGCATGATGCATCCGCCAAATTAGTGCGGCCAAGCCGCAAGTCCCCAATCGACCTTAGAAGCGCCAACCCGCCCGCGCAACCTGCCGAAGAGTGTTCATTACACGAGGGTTAATTCTGATTAGAAGGCGAAAAGGACATAATACTTGATATAGATCAATGTATTATGATGAGGTAAAACGGGTCGTCAGGCTTGCCACAGCCTGCGGCAGGTCCGCCATGTGCCCGATGACGATGTCCGGATTAAGGTCGGCGATGGGGGTTTCGGTATATCCGAACGTGACGCCCACCACCGGAATACCGGCCCGTCGCGCTACGCCGACGTCGGGGCCGGAATCGCCGACCATGATCGCGCGGGCCGGATCGCCCCCGGCGCGGGCGATGGTCTGGCGCAGGATGGTGGGATCAGGCTTGGACACGCCAAAGGTGTCGGCGCCGCAGATCGCGGCGAATCGCGAGGTCATGTCCAGCCTGTCGAGCAGCAGCCGGGACAGGCCTTCGAGCTTGTTGGTGCAGACGGCGAAGCTGAATCCGCGCGCTTCCAGCGTGTCGAGCGAGGCATGAAGGCCCTCGAACGGCCGGGATTTATCGGCGATATGGTCCCGGTAATAGGCGATGAAATCGTCCGTCAGCCGGTCGATGTCCCGCACGCTCATGCTGCGGTCCCGCAGTTCGAGCCCGCGCTCGATCAGCTTGCGCGCGCCGGCGCCGATCATGGACCGGGCCGAAGCGACCGGCACCAGCGGCAGCCCCTCGCGCTCGAGCACGAAATTGAGGGCGGCGACCAGGTCGGGGGCGGTATCGACGAGGGTGCCGTCGAGGTCGAAAACGATCAGGGCGGAGGATGTCATGGCGGATCGCGTAGCGGGCCGGGAGCCGTCCTGCAAGCCCGCCGCTCGCAAAGGCCATTTTAGGGTCATTTTCGCTGCTTTGGCCAGTGAAACCCGTATCCACCGCCGCCCAAACCGCGCTATATGCCTCGCGCTTCGCATTGCCGGAGCATGTGAGGGGCGGTCGAGTCGATGGACGATTTGAAAAGACAGGCGGCGGCGCGCGCGGTGGAGCAGGTGCGGGACGGCATGAAGCTCGGTCTCGGCACGGGATCGACGGCGAAGCATTTTGTCGAACTGCTGGGCGAGCGGGTGCGGACTGGGCTGTCGGTGGTCGGCGTGCCGACCTCGGAAGCGACCCGCGCCGATGCGGAGCGTTGCGGCGTCCCCCTGACCACGCTGGACGCGGTCGACCGGCTGGACCTGACCGTGGACGGCGCCGACGAGATCGACCCGCAGCTTGCGCTGATCAAGGGCGGGGGCGGGGCGCTGCTGCGCGAGAAGATCGTCGCGGCGGCCTCCGACCGCATGATCGTGATCGCCGACGAGACCAAGTGGGTCGAGGCGCTGGGGCGTTTTCCGCTTCCGATCGAGGTCATTCCGTTCGGTCTCGGTGCCACGCGCCGGGCCATCGCCGCCGCCTGCGCCGAAAACGGGGTTTCGGGCGAGATGGTGATGCGCAAGGCCGGGAACGGCCATGCTTTTGTCACCGATGGCGGCCACTGGATTATCGACGCCCATCTTGGGCGCATACCGGATGCTCCCCGGCTGGCCCTGTCGCTGAATGCGATTCCGGGCGTCGTGGAGCACGGCCTGTTCATCGGCCTCGCCAGCACTGCCGTGCTTGCTGGGCCCCGGGGAATTCGCATTGTCGAGCGGCCGTCGCGCCGCGATTGAGGAGACTTGAGATGAATAAACTTTCGAGCGCGCTCATTGGCGCCGTGGCGGCGTTGGGCCTGATGATGACCGCGGTGTCGGCGCAGACCGCCAAGCCGCCGTCCGCCGCCGCCATTGCCTACGCCAAGGAGATTCTCGCCGCCAAGAATGCCAGCACGATCTACCAGGGTGCGATCCCCGGTCTGGTGCAGCGGAACAAGGATATGCTGCTGCAGTCCAACCTGAACTATCAGAAGGATCTCAACGAAGTCGCCGTCAAGGTGGTACAGGCCTTTGCCGGCCGCGAAAAGGAAATCGGCGAGGAGATGGCCAAGATCTACGCCTCGGCCTTTACCGAGCAGGAACTGAAGGATCTCGCGACGTTCTACAAGTCGCCGCTGGGCGCCAAGGTGATCGCGCAGGAGCCGGCGGCGTTCAACACCGCACGCCAGTTCATGGAGCAGTGGGCGCAGAAGATTTCCGAGGAGATCAACGGCAAGTTCCGCGCTGAAATGCGCGCGCGCGGCAAGGAAATCTGAGTCGGTCTGATCGGGGGCGCAGATGGCGGATGCACGTGTCGATCTGTTCGTGATCGGGGGTGGTTCGGGCGGCGTGCGCGCCGCCAGGATCGCCGCCGGTTATGGTGCGAGCGTCCTCGTCGCCGAGGAATATCGCATGGGCGGAACCTGCGTGATCCGCGGCTGCGTGCCGAAGAAACTAATGGTCTACGCCTCGCACGTCCGCCACGAACTGGACGAGGCCGCAGGCTTCGGCTGGACCATTCCCGAGGCGACGTTCGACTGGGCCACCCTGATCGCCAACAAGGACAAGGAAATCGCTCGGCTCGAAGCGGCCTATACCGCTAATGTCGAGAAGTCCGGCGCGCGCATCGTCAAGACCCGCGCCGTGTTCGAGGATGCCCACACCCTGCGTCTCGGCACCGGCGAGCGCGTCACGGCCGCTCACGTGCTGATCGCAACCGGGGGCGCGCCGAACCATGGCGACGCCATTCCCGGCATCGAGCACGTGATTTCCTCCAACGAGGTGTTTCATCTCCCCGCGCTGCCGAAGCGCATCGTCATCCAGGGTGGCGGCTACATCGCCCTGGAGTTCGCCTGCATCTTCGCCGGCCTCGGCTCGGACGTCACGGTTGTGTATCGCGGCGAGAACATCCTGCGCGGTTTCGACGAGGACGTCCGTGCCCATGTCCGCGGCGAAATGGAGAAGTCCGGCATCACCATCCTGACCGGCTGCGTCGTCACCCGGGTCGACAAGCATGGCGATGTCTTCACCACGCATCTGTCGAGCGGATCGAGCATCGCCTCCGACCGGGTGATGTTCGCCATCGGCCGCCATCCCAATGTGAAGGGGCTCGGCCTCGATAACGCGGGCGTCGCGCTCAATCCGGTCAATGGCGGCATCGCGGTGGATGCCTTTTCGCGAACGTCCGTGCCGCACATCTATGCGGTGGGCGACGTTACCCAGCGCATCAATCTCACCCCGGTCGCGATCCGCGAAGGCCATGCCTTCGCCGACACGGTGTTCGGGGGCAGGCCGACGCGGGTCGATCACAACGATATCCCCACTGCGGTGTTCACCCAGCCCGAGGTCGGCACCGTGGGCCTCACCGAGGCCGAAGCGCGGGCGCAGTACACCCACGTCGATATCTACAAGGCCAGTTTCCGCCCGCTCAAGGCGACGCTCTCCGGCAGCGAATCCCGCGTGCTGATGAAGCTCATCGTCGATGGCCGCACCGATCGTATTCTAGGCTGCCACATCGTCGGGCCGGAGGCAGGCGAACTGATCCAGGTGGTCGGCATCGCCGTGAAGATGAAGGCCACCAAGGCGGATTTCGACGCCACCGTGGCGGTGCATCCGACCGCCGCCGAGGAACTGGTGACGCTGCGCACGCCCACCGCGCGCCACGTCCGCGAAGCGGCGGAATAACTCTCTCCAAATTTTGTAGTGGACGAATTTGCCGGCGGCGGTGTTAGCTGCACCGTCAGACCGGCGCTGCCCGGATTCTGGTCTGCGAAAAAATCACCGGGTGGGAGGGGAATATCCATGGTTTATCGCATGCCGCAGCAGTGCGCCCTTGTCCTGGGGCTGGCCTTACTGACGCCGATGACGGCGACGGCCCAGATCGCCATATCCGCCAATGACGGAAAATCGGCCCTGAACGACGGAACGCCGCAGTTGCGCGCGCCGCTCGTGCCGGATTCGGTTTTCATCATCGATCTCAACCAGTCGCCGCCGAAGATCATCGGCGAGGTGGCCGCACCCGCCAGCGCGGTGGGGCCGCCGTCGAGCGTTGCGGTCGCCAAGGATGAATCGTTCGCGCTGGTCACCGGCGCGATGAAGGTCGATGCCGACGGCAAGAAGGCCGTGCCCGACAACAGGCTTTCGGTGATCGACCTCAAGGCGAAGCCGCCGGTGGTGTCCGCGACGCTGGAGGTCGGAGCGGCGCCCGCGGGCCTGGCGATCAATCCCGCGGGGACGCTCGCGCTCGTGGCCAACCGGAACGACGGCACTGTGTCGATCTTCAAGATCAGCGGCAAGACGCTGACGCCCGCGGGCAAGATCGATTTCGGCGCGGTGAATTCCGGTCCCAGCGCGGTCGCCTTCACGCCGGACGGCAAGCAGGCTTTCGTCACGCGCGACGGCGACAACAAGGTGTCGGTGCTGAAGGTCGACGGCGACAAGGTCGAATACACCAAGCGCGATGTCGGCGCTGGCCTGCGGCCCTACGGCATCAGCATGTCGCCGAAGGGCGATGTGGCGCTGGTCGCCGATCTCGGTCTCAACAACGGCAATGGCGACGACGATACGGTCAGCATCATCGACGTGAAGGCCAACCCGCCGCGTACCATCGGTTCCATCACCGTCGGTCCGACGCCGGAGGGCATGACGCTGTCCCGCGACGGCAAGTATCTCGCGCTGGCGGTCATGAACGGATCGAACAAGGCCAAGGCCGCGCCGATCTACAACGACCATGGCTTGTTGAAAATCTATCGTCTCAAGGACAAGAAACTGACCTTCGTGACGCAGGCCGATGTTGGTCGCTGGTGTCAGGGCGTCACGTTCAACAAGGATGCCAGCAAGGTGCTGGTCCAGTGCATGGTCGAAGACGAGATCATGATGTTCGATTTCGACGGCAAGAAGCTGAAAAAAAGAGGCGCGCTGAAAGCCAGCGGACCGGCCGGTATCGGTATCGCCGCCAACTGAGCGTCTGAGCAACGCCGCCGCCGGTCCCAAGGGCTGGCGGCGGCTTTTTTGCATTTTTGGGCGGGCAGAACGCCTCCCTCCGCTTAACCCATTGAGAAAGCAGGACGAATTGCGGGTGGAAAGCGGGTGGGAGGCTGTGTATATAAGCCCCGGCCGATCATGGTGATCAGGCAGGAGTTTTCGATCATGTCCGAGCGGTGGACGCCCGATAGCTGGCGCAAGAAACCAGTTCTGCAAGTGCCCGAATATCCCGACGCGAAGGCGTTGGCCGATGTCGAGGCGCAGCTTGCGACGTTTCCGCCGCTGGTGTTTGCAGGCGAGGCCCGCAACCTGAAGAAGCAGCTCGCGCGCGTCGCCGCCGGCGAAGCTTTCCTGCTGCAGGGTGGCGACTGCGCCGAGAGCTTCGCCGAGCACGGCGCCAACAACATCCGCGATTTCTTCCGCGTGTTCCTGCAGATGGCGGTGGTCCTGACCTATGCCGGCGCGCTGCCGGTGGTGAAGGTCGGCCGTATCGCCGGCCAGTTCGCCAAGCCGCGCTCGTCGCCGACCGAGACGCGCGACGGCGTCGAGCTGCCGAGCTACCGCGGAGACATCATCAACGACATCGCCTTCACGCCGGAAGCGCGCATTCCCGATCCGCGCCGCCAGCTGATGGCGTATCGCCAGTCGGCGGCGACGCTCAACCTGCTGCGCGCCTTCGCGACCGGCGGCTTCGCCAATCTCGGCAGCGTGCATCAGTGGATGCTCGGCTTTGTGAAGGACTCGCAGCAGTCGCGGCG
>JAFKES010000164.1 GCA_017308495.1 Afipia sp. | reverse complement strand
GAGACGATGGCGGGCGTTCCGGCCAGCAGCGCCTCGCCGATCACCTGTCCGGCCGCTTCCGCCCGCGCCGGATGCAGCAGCACGTCGGCGGCGGATAACAGCGCCATGACGTTGTCGGCATAGGGCAGCACGTGGACCCGGTCCGCGATCTTGAGCGCGCGGGCCTGATCCATGATCCAGTCGTCCGACGAGCCGGCGACGAGGAGATGCAGGTCGGGAAAGGCCGGCAGCGCCGCGAGGCTGCGGTCGACGCCTTTCTGCCTGGGCTGCACGGCGATGGCGGCGGCCAGCACCGCCTGCGCCGGCACGTTGAGCTGGGCGCGGATGCGGTCGCGCTCCGTGGGGGCGGCGATGGCGCGGTAGCGTTCGTCGTGCAGGATCGGCGGCAGCACGGTGCTGCGCGCGGCATCGAGGCCGTAGATCGCGTGGTAGTCGTCGCGCTGGCGCTGCGTCAGGAAGAAGATGTGCGTGCGCGCCGCCGGTCCGGCGACGCCGCGCTCCAGCGCGCGATAGGTGCGCCGGCGCGGCAGCAACGCGCCCGCGCCGCCGAGGCGCGGCGCCATGGCGGCGTCGGCGGCGAAAAAGAAATCCGCTCCCGGGATGCGTTCGAACGCGATCACGGCGTCCGGCCGCGCGATGGCGGCATGGCGCATGACGGCCCGCGCGAAGTTGCGGGCGCGCGCGTGGTTGCCGAGGCCGCTGCGCGGCAGCGTCACCGTGCGCAGCGCCGGGACGCTGGCGTCGGGCGTGGTGGTGAGCAACGTCACCTCGTGACCGCGCGCGGCGAGATGGCCGGCGACGGCGAGGGCGTCGCGCTCCTTGCCGCCGCGCTTGCCGATCTGGAACACCGCGAGGATGATTTTCATGACGGGCTCTGGAAAGCTTGCTGAGGCGCGCGCGACGTCCTTATCAGCCAGGCGCGGAAGGCTTCGACTTTGGGCGCGGCGATCTTGTCCGGCGGCGCGACGAAATAGTAGCCCGCCTCCGCCGGCAGCGTCATGTCGAACGGCGCCACCAGTCGTCCCTTGGCGATGTCGTCCTGCACGAAGGTGGTGCGGCCGATGGCGACGCCGAGGCCGTCGATGGCGGCCTGCAAGGTCATGAAGGCGAGGTCGAAGGTCAGTCCACGACCGCGGGCGAGCGCGGCCGACAGTCCGGCGGCCGCCAGCCATAGCCGCCAGTCGTCGCCATTGGCGGAGTTGTGCAGTAGCGTGAAGCGCGCGAGATCCTCGGGCCGCTTCAAGCCCTGTTCGCCCTCCAGCAGCGCCGGGCTGCACACAGGAAACAGTTGATCGGCGATCAGCCACTCGGTGTGGAGACCGGGCCACTGGCCGCGCCCGTAGCGGATGGCGGCATCGACGTCGCCGCTGCGGAAATCCACCAGCTCCATCGAGGTGGTGATGCGCACCTCGATGTCGGGATGCTGCTCCTGAAAGGTGGTCAGGCGCGGCAGCAGCCATTTGGCGGCGAAGGAGGTCACGGTGCTGACCGTCAGCACCCGGTCCTGGCCCTTGCGCAGCAGCCGGTCGGTGGCGGTGCGCAGGTCCTGAAACGCGGCGCGGATGCCGGGCAGGTATTCGGCCGCCTGCGGGGTCAGTGCCAGCGACCGGCTCTGTCGGATGAACAGCTTGACGCCGAGCTCGTCCTCCAGCCGCCGGATCTGATGGCTGATCGCAGTCTGGGTGACGTTCAGTTCCTGCGCGGCGCTGGTGAAGGACAGGTGCCGGGCGGCGGCCTCGAAGGCGCGCAGGCCGTTGAGGGAGGGCAGCCTCGCGGTCATGGCAGTCTCTTTACATGAATATATCTCATGAATGAGAGATAAGCTGTCGTTTGTCAAGGCGCGAAGATGCGCCTATTTCTCGTGCTAATTGATGTCATGGGAGATGATCATGTCGGTTTGCACAAGCGAAACGATGACAAATCATCATCGTGTTCCGGGTTTCCATCCGCTCGAGGCCGTGATGGCGATGGTGCGGCTGTGGCGGCAACGGGCACAGCGGCGGCACGAATTGCTGCAGCTCGGCGAGCGCGATTTCCACGACGTCGGCGCGAGCTGGAGCGATTTTGCCCACGAGGCCAGCAAGCCGTTCTGGCGGTCGTGAGCCGCGTCGCCAGCCGGGTGTGACTGGCTTGTCTGCGGCTCGCGGGATCGACTAGGCTGGATCGACGAGGCTTGTGGCACGCCGGTCATGGCGGTCGATCCAGGAGAGTTCCGTATGGCCGGGTCCCCGCCCCACCACAGCGATATCTGGCTTGCGGCGGGGGTGCGAACGCCGTTCGCCCGGGTCGACGGTCCGCTGTCCACGGCCGACGCCATCGCTCTGTCGGTGCCGGTGGTGCGCCACATGGCCGGCCTGCTCGATGGCGGCCGGCCGGACGTGGTGGTGTGGGGCAATGTCGTGCCCAATCTCACTTGGAGCAACATCGCCCGCGAGATCATGATGGATGCCGGCATCGACGCCACGGTGCCTGCCTATTCGACGGTGATGGCCTGCTCCACCAGCATGATGGCCGCGTTCGAGGCGGCCGGTCTGATCGATGGGGTGTCGCGCCATCTCGCTCTCGTCGGCGGCGTCGACAGCCTCAGCCAGATCCAGCTCGGCCTCGGCATGTCGCTGTCGAACTGGGTGCGCCAGTTCGCTGGTGCGCGCTCGCTCGGCCAGAAGCTCAGCCACGCCGTCGATCTCAGGCTGCGCGACGTGCGCCTGTACATTCCCTCGGTGAGCAACCGCACCACCGGCATGAGCATGGGCGAGCACACCGAAATCACCGCCAAGCACTGGACCGTCTCGCGCGAGGCGCAGGATCGTGTCGCGCTGGACAGCCACCAGCGCGCGGTGGCGGCGTGGGATCGCGGATTCTTCGACGACCTCGTCATTCCGTTCGGCGGCGTGCGCCGCGACACCCTTCCGCGCAAGGACACCTCGCTGGAAAAACTGGCGCGGCTCGCGCCGGCGTTCGACCGCATCAGCGGCCGGGGCACGCTCACCGCCGGCAATTCGTCGCCGCTGACCGATGGCGCGGCCGGACTGTGGGTGGCCTCGGCGGCGGGCCTCGCCCGGCTGCCGGCGTCGACGCCGCGAGTGAAGCTGGTCGACTGGGAAATCGCGGCGGTGGATTTCCGCACCGAGGGCCTGTTGATGGCGCCGGCCTACGCCATTCCGCGGCTGCTCGCGCGCCACGGGCTGGTCTATGCCGATATCGCCCTGTGGGAGATCCACGAGGCGTTCGCGGCGCAGGTGCTGGCCCATGTCAGGGCGCTGGATAGCGCGGAGTTCGTCCGTGACCGGGCCGGCGTCGCGGCCGATTTCGGCAAGGTCCCGTGCGCGCGCATCAATCCGAACGGCGGCAGCATCGCGCTCGGCCATCCGTTCGGCGCCACCGGCGCGCGAATCCTGAGCCAGGCGGTGAAGGCGCTGGCGGCGCTGCCGAAGGGCAGCCGCGCCATCGTCAGCGTCTGCGCCGATGGCGGGCAGGGGACGGTGGCGCTGCTCGAAGCGGCGTGAGCGACCTTCAGCCCGCGCCGAACACCGGTTTGCGCTTGTCGACGAACGCTTTCACCGCCTCGCGGTGATCGGCTGTGGCGCCGGCGCGCACCATGCGTTCGGCCTCGTGGTCGAGCGCGGTCGTGAAGTCGCTCATCAACGCTTCGTCGAGATTGTCCTTGATGAAGCGCAGCGCGGTGGCGGGGCCGTGGGCGAGGATGCGCGCCATGGCGAAGGCCTCGTCGCGCAGCGCGTCGTCGGCCACCACGCGGTTGACGAGGCCGAGGCTCTCGCAGCGCCGGGCGTCGATCTTGTCGGCGAAGAACATCAGTTCGCGCGCCCGCGCGGTGCCGGCGATGCGGGTCAGCAGCCATGCCATGCCGTAGTCGCCGCTCAGCCCGATCTTCACATAGGCGGTGGTGACGAAGGCCGATGCGGCGGCGATGCGCAGGTCGCAGGCGAGCGCCAGCGCCAGTCCCGCGCCGGCGGCGGGGCCGGGCAGCGCGGCGATGGTCGGCTTGCGGACATTGACCAGCGCGCCGGTGAGCGTGCGCTGGCGTTCCTGCAGCCGCGCGACCTTGTCGTCGAAGCTCAGTTCCGGCGCGCCACGCTCAGGGCCGCCCATGCCCTTGACGTCGCCGCCGGCGCAGAATGCCGGCCCCGCGCCGGTGATCAGCAGCGCGCCGACATCGGGGTTTTCGCCGCACAGCCGGATCATCCGGCGCAGCGCCGGCGTGAGACGATCCGACAGCGCATTGCGCGCCTGCGGACGGTTGAGGGTGATCACCGCCACGCGGTCGCGCAACACGCACAGCAGCTCCTCGGTGCCGGTGTCGATGACGGTTTCAGCAGGCGTGGCGGTTGTCATGAGCGCGGTCCGTTGCGGGTTTGGAAACGGAACTGTGACCCGGCCGCCGCCCGGTTTCCAGTCAAACCCTACGCAACCCAGTCATGAGGCGCGCGTTGGAGGAAGCGGCCTGCCGTTCGCGGCGGGTGGGCGGCGTGCCACGGGGCATGACCGCCGCGTCCCGAGCGTATATGGTCGCTGTGTCGGATGGGTCTGTCGTGTCCCGCCCCTTGTCGTGCCGCAATTGGCATCCCTGACTGGAGACATTCATGCGCAAGTTTCTCACCGTCCTCGCCGCGCTGGCGTCGCTGAGCCTGACCAATTGCGGATACAATGCGATCCAGCAGAACGACGAAACGGTGAAGTCGAGCTGGTCGGAGGTCGTGAACCAGTATCAGCGCCGCGCCGACCTGGTGCCGAACATCGTCAATTCGGTGAAGGGCTTCGCCCAGCAGGAGAAGGACGTGCTGCTCGGCGTCACCAACGCCCGCGCCAGGGTCGGCTCCATCCAGGTGACGCCGGAGGTGCTCAACGATCCCGCCGCCTTCCAGAAATTCCAGCAGGCGCAGGGCGAACTGACTGGCGCGCTGTCGCGGTTGCTGGTCACCACCGAGAACTACCCGCAGCTCAAGTCGGACCAGTTGTTCCGCGATCTGGTGGCGCAGCTCGAAGGCACCGAGAACCGCATCACGGTGGCGCGCAACCGCTACATCAAGGCGGTGCAGGACTATAACGTCGGCATCCGCACCTTCCCCAACAACCTGACCGCGATGGCGTTCGGCTATCGGGAGAAGCCCAACTTCACCGTCGACAACGAGAAGGCGATCTCCACCGCGCCGAAGGTGGAGTTCAACGCGCCGTCGCCGCAGCCGGCGGCGAAATAGCGCGGCGACCGGAGTGCCGGCGATGAAGGCGGCGCGCGCGGCCATTCTCGCATGGATGCTGTGCTGGGCGTTCGCTGCGCTGGCGGACGTCGCGGTGCCGCCATTGACCGGGCGGGTGGTCGATCTCACCGGCACGCTGTCGGCCGAGCAGGCGGCGCGGCTCGAACAGACGCTGAAGGATTTCGAGGATCGCAAGGGCAGCCAGATCGAGGTGCTGATCGTGCCCACCACCGAGCCCGAGACCATCGAGCAATACGCGTTGCGCGTCGCCGAGCAGTGGAAGCTCGGGCGCAAGAAGGTCGACGACGGCGCGCTGCTGTTGATTGCCAAGAACGATCGCCGGCTGCGCATCGAGGTCGGCTACGGTCTCGAGGGTGCGCTCACCGACGCCACTTCGAAGCGGATCATCGACGAGATCATCACGCCAAAATTCCGCACCGGCGATTTCGCCGGCGGCATTACCGACGGCGTCGACCGCATTCTGAAAGTGGTGGACGGCGAGCCGTTGCCCGCGCCGCAGCCGCGCGGCCAGTCGGCCGATTTCGATTCCATCGGCGAGTTTCTTCCGGTGCTGTTCTTCGGCGCGTTGTTCGGCGGCGGCATCCTGCGGGCGATGTTCGGCCGCCTGCTCGGGGCGGCGCTCGCCGGCGGCGGCCTCGGCGTCGTCACCTGGTTCCTGATCGGCGCGTGGGCTCCCGCGCTGCTGGTCGGTCTTGCCGTGTTCGCCTTCACGCTGCTCGGCGCGTTCGCCTCGCCGGGCGGGGTTCGCACCGGCGGTCGCGGCGGCGGATTCGGTTCCGGCGGCGGCTTCGGTGGCGGAGGTGGCGGCGGCTTTAGTGGCGGCGGCGGCAGCTTCGGCGGCGGCGGCGCATCGGGGCGGTGGTAGTCATGGCCGGTCAACGCACGGATGTTGGGAGTACTGGCCTGTCGCGCATCGGCCGGCATCTGCTGCATCATCGCTGGGTGGTGCGGCGGGTGTTTCCGGATGCGGTGCTGGCGCGGATCGAGCAGGCGATCGTGGCCAGCGAAGCACGCCACGGCGGGCAGGTCCGTTTCGCCGTGGAAGGCGCGCTCGACGGCGCACCGCTGTTTGCGGGGCAGTCCGCCCGCGCCCGGGCCATCGACGTTTTCGCGCGGCTGCGGGTGTGGGACACCGCGCACAACAACGGCATTCTCATCTATCTGCTGCTGGCGGACCGCGACGTCGAGATCGTGGCCGATCGCGGCATCGCCGCGCGCGTCGCGCAGGCGGAGTGGGACGACATCTGCCACGCCATGGAGGCCGAGTTCCGGTCCGGCCAGTTCGAGGACGGCGTGCTCAAGGGCATCGACGCCGTCACCCGGCTTCTCGCCGCGCATTTTCCCCCGACCGGCGCCGGTCGCAACGAACTCCCCGACCGGCCGGTGCTGCTGTAGTGCGCCTTGACGCTCAGGTCGGCCCGGGTTCGCTCGCCGGTCCCGCGGCCACAGTGGCGGCGGCTGCCGCGGGCTGGGGCGCGCGCGTGGCCGTGAAGCGGCGCAGCCGCTGGCGCGGGGTGCGCGGCGGCTCGACCTTGTCGCCGGTGAGCAGGCGGGTGCTGGCGTCGGCGTCCAGCGGCTCGCCGAAGGCGAAGCCCTGGGCGTAGTCGCAGCCGAGCTGAAACAGCTCCACCGCATCTGAATCGGTCTCCGCGCCTTCCGCCACCACCTGCATGTTCAGGTCGTGGGCCATGGCGATGATCGATTTCAGCAGCACCGGCCGCGCGCCGCGGGTGGTGGTGCGCACGAACGACTGGTCGATCTTGATGGTGTCGAACGGGAAGCGCTGCAGGTAGGACAGCGACGAATGGCCGGTGCCGAAATCGTCGAGCGACAGCCCGACGCCAAGCTCCTTGATGCGGTTCAGCATCTGGGCGGCGTGCTCGGGATTCTCCATCACCAGCGATTCCGTCAGTTCCAGCTTGAGCGAGCCGCGCGCCACCGCCGCGCGCGACAGCACGCCACGCACATCGTGGATCAGGTCGTGGCGCAGCAACTGGCGCGAGGAGACGTTGACGCTGGCGAAGATCGGCTCGCGGGCACGCATCGTGCGCTGCCAGATGGCGAGCTGCTTCGCGGTCGTGTCCATCACGAAGGTGCCGAGCTCGACGATCATGCCGTTCTCTTCGGCGATCGAGATGAACTCCGACGGAGCCATGCGGCCGAGCTTGGGGTGATCCCAGCGCGCCAGCGCCTCGAAGCCGGCGATGGTGCGATCCTCCAGCCGCACGATGGGCTGGTAGAGGATGGAGATTTCGCCGCGTTCGATGGCGCGGCGCAGGTCCGATTCCAGCGTCAGGCGATCGGTCTTGCGGGTGCGCATCGCGGGCTTGTAGACGTCGATGCGGTCGCCGCCGATGCGCTTGGAGTGATACATCGCCAGTTCCGCGTCCTTGACGATCTCGTCGGTCAGCGGCGTCTGCGGGTCGCTGAGCGCGAGGCCGATCGAGGCGGTGAGGAAAATCTCGCGGCCGTCGAAGGCGATCGGCGCGCGGATGGTCTTGCGGATGGTTTCCGCCAGCGCGGTGATGCGGGCCGGCTCGTGCTCCGACATCAGGATCAGGCCGAACTGGTCGCCGGACAGCCGCGCCAGCGTGTCCTGCGGCTTGAGGATGCGGGCGAGGCGGCGCGCCAGCGTCAGGAGGATGGAGTCGCCGACCGCGATGCCGACGGAATCGTTGACCTGCTTGAAGCGGTCGAGGTCGATCACCATCACCGTCGGGCGCAGGCTGGTCGCGGTCTTGGCGAAGGTCGCCACCGCGCCGAGGCGGTCGAGGAACAGCTGGCGGTTGGGCAGGCCGGTGAGATTGTCGTGCACCGAATCGTGCAGCAGCCGCTCCTCGGCGTTCTTGCTCTCGGTGACGTCGGTCAGTGTGCCGACCACGCGCGAGACCTCGCCGTCGGAGCCCACCACCGGGCGCGCCTTGAGCGCGAACCACATGAAATGGCCGTCCGGGGTGCGCAGCCGGAAATCCTGCACCAGCCGGCCGCGGCGCTGGTCGAGCACGCTGTCGAGCGCGGCGCGGAAGCGGTCCTGATCGAGCGGGTGCAGCACCTCCAGCCATCCGGCGGCTGGCCCCTCCAGCGCGCCGCGCCGCAGGCCGAGCAGAGCCTCGGTCTCGGGGCTGGTGAACACCTTGTCGGCCGACACGTCCCAGTCCCAGATCAGGTCGCCGGAGCCGGTCAGCGCCAGCGCGCGGCGCTCGACGTCGGAGACGACGCCTGCGGTGGCGCCGCCGCCGGCGAAGGCGTGCTGCATCACCGTGAAGCCGATCAGCATCACGATCAGCACCAGGCCGCCGAGCAGCGCCGGGCCGACGATATCGTTGGTGACCGCGCCGGAGATGGTCATGCCCGCCGCCACCACCCACATGGTGAGCAGGAGCCAGGTCGGGATCAGCAGCACCGCGCGGTCGAAGCCGTGGGTCGAGAGATAGATGATCAGCGCCAGTCCGCACACCGCGATCAGCGCCAGCGAGATGCGGGCGATGCCTGAGGCGACCGCGGGATCGAACAGCGCCAGTCCCACCAGCGCGCCGAGGAACACCAGCCAGCCGATGGTGATGTGCGAATAGCGCACGTGCCAGCGCGACAGGTTGAGATAGGCGAACAGGAACACCAGCATGGTGGCGGCGAGCATGGCCTCGCCGGCGGCGCGCCAGATGCGCTCGGCGCCCGACGACATGTCGAACACCTTGCCCCAGAATCCGAAATCGACGCCGATATAGACCAGCACCGCCCATGCCAGCGCCGCGGCGGCCGGGAACATGATGCTGCCCTTGACCACGAACAGGATGGTCAGCACCAGCGCCAGCAGTCCGGAGATGCCGATGACGATGCCCTGATACAGGGTGAAGGAGTTGACCTTGTCCTTGTAAGCTTCCGGCTCCCACAGATAGATCTGGGGAATGTTGTCGGTGCGCAGCTCGGCGATGAAGGTCACCACCGCGCCGGGATCGAGGGTGATGCGGAAGATGTCGGCGGCGGCGCTGTCCTGCCGCTCGGGCCGGTCGCCGACCGAGGGCGTGATGCTGGCCACGCGCGACAGGCCGAGATCGGGCCACAGCAGCCCCGACGACACGATGCGGTAGTGAGGCACCACGATCAGGCGGTCGAGCTGATCGTCGGTATTGTTGGCGAGCGCGAACACCACCCAGTTCTGGCCACCCTCGCGGGCGCGCACCTCGATGCGGCGCACGATGCCGTCGGTTCCCGGTGCGGTCGAGACCTGGATGCGGTCGGTGTCGCTGCGCTGGAACTCGAGGATGCCGGTGAGATCGATGGCGGGCGCGTCGCCGCGCACGCTGACCGCATCGAGCGCCTGCGCCGGGCAGATGGCGGCGACGGCCAGAAGGGTCAGGACAAGGGTCAGCGCTGCGGCGCGAAGCGAACCTCGCAGGAAGACAGGTGGCAGCGCGAAGCGTCTGATCGAGCGCAAAGTCAGCTCTCCGCGAGAAGCGCGGGGCTCGTCACCGAGCCGCCGCGGGGAGGGCGATAGATGCCACGAATATGAAGGAGTTCAAAGGGTTTCGAGTGGTTCCCCGGCCCTTGAACACGAGCAGAATTTTACACGGTGAGCACAATTTTGCCAATATGTTGGCTGGTCTCCATCCGCATATGGGCCTGTGCGGCGTCCTTGAGCGGGAACGTGCTGTCGATCACGGGCCTGACGCGGCCGGCCGCGAGCCACGGCAGCGCCTTCGCCTCGATCGCCGCGACCATGGCGGCCTTGTCGGCGACGCTGCGTGGCCGCAGCGTCGATCCGGTGTGATGCAGCCGCTTCATCATCAACTTGCTGAAGTTGGGACTGGCTTTGGCGCCGCCGAGAAACGCGATCTGCACGATGCGGCCTTCCACTGCCGCCGCGTCGTAATTGCGGTCGATGTAGTCGCCGCCGATCATGTCGAGAATGACGTTGGCCCCGGTTCCGCCGGTGAGGTCCAGGGTCCGCGCCACGAAATCCTCGGTGCGATAGTTGATGGCGGCGTCGGCGCCGAGCTTGAGGCAGGCGTCGACCTTGTCCTGGCCGCCGACGGTGACCAGCACCTTCGCACCGTGGGCCTTGGCCATCTGGATCGCCATGGTGCCGATGCCGGAGGAGCCGCCATGGACCAGCAGGGTTTCGCCGGGCTGCAAGCCGCCGCGCTCGAACACATTGTGCCACACCGTCATCAGGGTTTCCGGCGTGGCGCCGGCCTCGGTCAGCGAGAAGCCCGCGGGAACCGGCATGGCGTGGCTGTCTTGGGTGAGGCAATATTCGGCATAGCCGCCGCCGGCCACCAGCGACATCACCTTGTCGCCGATCTTGTGCCGGGTGACGCCGTCGCCGACCGCGACCACTTCGCCGGCGACTTCAAGGCCGGGCAGATCGCTGGCGCCGGGCGGCACCGGATAGAGGCCGAGCCGCTGCAGCACGTCGGGGCGGTTCACGCCGGCCGCCGCGACCTTGATGAGGATCTCGCCGGCGCCGGGCTTCGGCACCGGCCGCTGCGCGGGCACCAGCACTTCGGGGCCGCCGGGCTTGGAGATGGTGACGGCGGTCATCTGAGCGGGCAGCTTGTCCATGGCGGGTCCTCCGGGCAGGTTGTCGAGCACGTTCGTCGGGCAGATTCTTCGGGCCGATTCTTGCGCCGCCTCGCGGGCGATGAAAGATGATGTACGCGACCGGCGATGACGAAGCTATAAGCGGACGGAGCGCGGGAGGGAAGCATGGCCGCCGACGATGACGACAGGCCACGGGCCAAAATCACCCACGAACTGGGGCAGGATCTGTCGCTGCTCTCGGTCGACGATATCGAGGCGCGTATCGCGGCGCTCACCGCCGAGATCGAGCGGCTGAAGACGGATGCCGCGAAGAAGCGCGCCAGCCGCGATGCCGCCAGCGCCTTCTTCAAAACATGAACGCGCCGGATCACGGCGCGGCGCGTTATTGCGGCAGGTTGTTGACCTTGGCGACCCAGGCGCGCACGTCCGGCAGCACGGCGGGCAGCACCGCGCGGACCTCGTCCACCGTCATGCCGGCGCGGATGCGCGGGTCGTAGAGAATGTTCATGATGTACTGGTCGTAGATGTCGAAGAATCCCATCGACACCTGATCGTTGAACATGGTCCATGGCACCGCGTCGGTGTCGTTGATCGGACCGAGCGATTGCAGCAGTTCCTCATAGGCGCAGTCGAGAAAGACGAAATCGCCGTTGTCCACGGTCAGGATCACGTCCGAGCGCTGGATCTCGAAATTCTCGTTCTTGCGGAATCCGGACAGGCATTGCGGATCGAGCGCCTGATGGATGTCGCGCGCGCGGTCGGAGCCGTAGAAGGTGGCGATGGTCTTCTGCAGGTCGCGGTCGCGCACCAGGGTGATCACGGCGTTAGCGCTCTCGCGCGCGCCCGCCATGGCGATGTCGAGATTGCGGACCTTGGCGGCGATGTCGCCCACCACCCGGCCGAGCTGGTTGCGCCGGTCGGCGCGGGTCGCGCCGTCGATGAAGATGCGCACCGGCGCATGGTATTTGCGGATGCGGTCGACGCGGCCGGCGAGATGATACTCCGCACCGAATGCGGTCTTCATGAAGCCGTCGATGATCTCGCCATCGGTGAAGGTCTTGCGCTCGGCGCGGGCGTGGGCGCCGGACCGCAGAGGGTCCGCACCGGCCGGCGGCGCTGGCGGCAGGACGGCGAGCGCGAACCCGCCGAGCACGGCCACGAGGCGCGGCGCAAGCCGACGGATGGCAGGACATGCTTCGGCACGACGTGCTTCCATCGCGATCCTTCAGCTGGGCCGTAACACGGCCCCGCAAGCTGGCTCCGCGAACTGGCCCCGGAAGCCGGCCCGGCGGGCCGGCCTGCGGTGGTGTCCCGGACAGCTCAGTTCTTGACGACGACCTTGGCGCCGACCTGCACGCGGTTGTAGAGGTCGATGACGTCGTCGTTGACCATGCGGAAACAGCCCGACGACACCGCCTGTCCGATGGTCTCCGGCTCGTTGGAGCCGTGGATGCGGTAGAGCGTCGAGCCGAGATAGAGCGCGCGGGCGCCGAGCGGATTTTCGGGGCCGCCTTCCATGTAGCGCGGCAGATCCGGCCGCCGCCGCAGCATCTGCGCCGGCGGAGTCCAGCCCGGCCATTCCTTCTTGGCGGTGACGCGGTGCACGCCGCCCCAGCGGAAGCCGTCGCGGCCGACGCCGATGCCGTAGCGGATGGCCTGGCCGTCGCCGGTGACGAGATAGAGCCGGCGCTCGCGGGTATCGACGACGATGGTGCCGGGGGCGTAATTGCTTTGGAAATTCACCACCGTGCGCGGAATGGGGCCGGACCCCGGGCTGACGCCGCCGCTGCCGAAGCCGCGGAAGAAATTCGCGAAGGGGGATTCATCCACGACATAGTCCTGCCGTTGCGGCTGCGGGCGCTCCCGCGCGCTGGCGGGCAGGGAGGCTGTCGCGCAGACCGTGGCGGCCAGCAGGGCCAAAACCAGACGTCTCATTGGTACTCCTCGCAGGATGGAACAATCGGCGGGGCAGGCCGCGCCCCGTCCTCACGACAGGCCATAAACCGTCCGCTCGCGCAAGCCACGGCCGTGTGATGTGACGGCGTTCCGCACGCATGGCGGTGCAGCAGATCAGCCAGCGCGGCTGCGGGGTGCATTTTATCATGGCACGGTCACGAACGCGCCCTTTGACGAAAAGCCTTCGGGATGGTTGATCTGAGGACCGATAAAAATCCGAACGGGAGTACAGGATGAACGGCGCGGAAAGTCTGGTGCGTACATTGGTCGCGGGCGGGGTGAATGTCTGCTTCGCCAATCCGGGAACGTCGGAGATGCATTTCGTCGCGGCTCTCGATCGCGTCGAGGGCATGCGCTGCGTGCTCGGCCTGTTCGAGGGGGTCGTGACCGGCGCCGCCGATGGCTACTACCGCATGGCCGAGAAGCCGGCCTCGACGCTGCTGCATCTCGGGCCCGGCCTCGCCAACGGCCTCGCCAACCTGCACAACGCCAAGAAGGCCCGCTCCGGCATCGTCAACATCGTCGGCCAGCACGCCACCTATCACATCGACTACAACGCGCCACTGACCTCGGACATCGAGGGCATCGCCCGGCCGATGTCGGCGTGGGTGCACACCTCGCCGGACGCCCGCTCGGTGGCGCGTGACGGCGCTGCCGCCATCGCCGTCGCCCGCAGCCATCCCGGCCAGATCGCGACCCTGATCCTGCCCGCCGACACCGCCTGGAACGAGGCCGACGGCATCGCCGCGGTGCCGGATGAATCCCAGCGCGCCAGCTATTCGCCGCAGGCGGTGGAGGAGGCCGCGCGCGTGCTGCGCAGCGGCGAGCCGACGCTGCTTCTGCTCACCGGTCATGCTGTCACCGAGGAGGGCCTCGCGCAGGCGGCGCGGATCGCGGGCAAGACCGGCTGCAAGGTGATGGGCCAGACCTACAATCCGCGCATGGCGCGCGGCCGCGGCCGCTTCTCGATCGAGCGCATTCCCTATGTGATCGAGCAGGCGCTGCCGATCCTCAAGGATTTCCGCCACATCATCCTGGTCGAGACCAACGATCCGGTGGCATTCTTCGCCTATCCCAACAAGCCGAGCCTGCTCAAGCCGGAAGGCTGCGAGGTCCATCGCATGTGCGAAGCGGGCGAGAATTCCGTCGGCGCGCTGCACGCGCTCGCCGAGGCGGTCGGCGCCAAGGCGTCTGACGCGCCGCCGCAGAAGCTGGCCGAACTGGTGAAGCCGACCGGCGCGCTGACCCACGCCTCCGTCGCCCAGGCGATCGCTGTGTCGATCCCGGAGAACGCCATCGTGGTCGATGAATCGATCACCACCGGCCGCGGCTTCTTCCCGCCCACCGCCGCCGCCGCCCCGCATGACTGGTTGCAGAACATGGGCGGCTCGATCGGCTTTTCGACGCCGGTCGCGACCGGAGCCGCCATTGCCTGTCCCGACCGCAAGGTGATCTGCATGGTCGGCGACGGCAGCGCCATGTACACCCTGCAGTCGCTGTGGACCCAGGCCCGCGAGGGCCTCGACGTCACCACCGTGGTGTTCGCCAACCGCACCTACCAGATCCTCAAGGGCGAGTTCGCCGGGGTCGAGGCGGGCGAGCCCGGACGCAAGGCGCTGGACATGCTCAACATCGACAATCCGACGCTGGACTGGGTGGCGCTGGCCAAGGGCATGGGCGTATCGGCGCGCTCGGTCGCCACCGCGGAGGATTTCACCGCGGCGCTCAGTGACAGCGTTCGCGAGAAGGGACCGCGGCTGATCGAAGTCGTGATGTAGCGGCGTCCGCCGCCACGGCGCGGCGCGCACCGGCGGGAGCGGGGACCATCATGCGTGGCCCCTGCCGCGAACGCTGGGCAATCGAAACATTGAAGCGAAAAATTGAATTAAGCCTTCGGCAGCTTCTTGCGGCTAGATTAGTCGTGGCTTCAACCGACGCTCGCCCAGGGGAGCCATTGTGTGCGACACCTTCGGTGCGAGGATGATCCGATGAACACAGTGACTGCTTTTCTCCGGGATGAAACGGCGGCGACGTCGATCGAATACGCGCTGATTGCCGCAGGCATCGCCGTGGCGATCGTCGCGATGGTGAACAACCTCGGAACCACCCTGAACGGCAGGTATGCGGCGGTCAAAGCGGCCCTGGACTGAGGCGGCCTGAACTAAGGCTGCCTGGACCGAGACCGAACCGCGCCCGTTGCCCCCGTTTCGGCCTGGCGCCAGCAAGGGCCGAACTGCTTCGGCCCTTTTTCCATGCGCGCTTGCCGCCATGCACGGGGGACAGGCGCCGCCGTTGATCCGGTGGCGGACCGTTTTGCCGCCGCGCGGTCCGTTGTGCCGACGCAATGGCAGGGCGTGAGCCAGCCGGAAGCGAGAGCGCGGGGACAGGCAAGGGAGCGCTCGCGCAGCAACGCGCGGCACGGCTGCCCGGACCGCGATCCTGTCTCGCGCGAAAAAACTCAATTATGAAGTAATTTCAGTGTTTTGGATGGTGGGCGCACAAGGGATCGAACCTTGGACCTCTCCCGTGTGAAGGGCGAAGGCCGTGAAAGTTATGCCTCAGCCACAAGGGCCTTTGACATCATTGTCGCGGATGGGCGAATTTTGCACCACGAAAAGATTCCTAAAAATCTTTCCCCGTTTTAGGGAGAGGTCCCTGATTTTTTGCGGGTCTTAGTACGTTGCTTCCTTCCCGAATTTCTGCGCGATCGAGCATGTCTTGGGTAAATTTGGGAGCATCATCCAGCTCGGACTTTTGGCTGGACAAAGCTGATTTTCTGGAATGTTCGCGCTGCGATTTGTTCATTGTCCACCGGGGTTGAATGCCCAACTGTGCTAATACACACTCAACGTGCTTGGCTCATTCGACTGGGATTGTGCTGAGTTGTTCGATCAATAAACCCTCAAGGTAATTTTCCAATTGAGAGCAATCCCGTTGGTTCGTTTCGGCAAATATCTTATCGGCTTCGCCGAGGGCCTCCTCGAAAGGCTTTTTGTTGGCCGTGATCAGGTCGATAATTGTCGGAGATCCAGGCAGCATTAAACCATATTTCAAGCAGAGGCAGGCATACATAAAAGCTCGCGCTGTTCTGCCGTTCCCGTTTTTGAACGGGTGAATCCAGTTGATCTTCCATAGACAAAATGCAGCTACTTGGATCGGGGACGAGGTGAGCCACATTTTGCCGAGGTCTTTTATGAATTCATCGGTGTGGGCTTCAACTTCCTCCCACGGCGGTGGGGCATAAACGACGGTGCCATCCTGCTTTTGCAAATTGACAGCTATTGTGCGCAATACTCCTGGCTTCTCCAACAAAAAGAGAGTGCCAGTGCGATGAATTTCGCAAAGCGCTTCCGCGTTCGGGAAACCCGAGCAGCCGGTGCCCTTTCCGCCACTATGATGGAATAGGAATTTTACCAACGCTTCGATTACGTTGATTTGGCTGCTGTAGTTCAGAACCTCTATGTCATGCGCGTCGGGGCCGTTTATGAGGTCCCAGTTATCGTCAAGCATCAAAAACTCTTAAAAAAAGGCCCGATTGCTCGGGCCGTTTCTCGGAAAAAATCGGAGTTATCCAACCTTACGCGCGGTCGGTGAGGCCTCGTGTCCCTCAAC
>JAFKES010000163.1 GCA_017308495.1 Afipia sp. | reverse complement strand
GCGACGACCTACATCGCCGATGTCAGTAAGCGCGATGAGGTCTACGCGGCGATCGATCACGCAGAAGCCGCGTTGGGCGGCTTCGACGTCATGATCAACAATGCCGGCATCGCCCAGGTGAAGCCGCTGTCGGACGTCGAGCAGAAGGACCTCGACCGGATCTTTCCGGTCGATGTCTACAGCGTGATCTGGGGGATTCAGGCGGCGGCGAAGAAATTCCAGTCCCGCAAGCAGAAGGGCAAGATCATCAACGCCTCGTCGATCGCGGGACATGACGGCTTCGCCATGCTCGGCGTCTACTCCGCCACCAAATTCGCCGTGCGGGCCCTGACGCAGGCCGCCGCCAAGGAATATGCGAGCTCTGGCATCACGGTGAACGCCTACTGTCCCGGCATCGTCGGAACCGACATGTGGGTCGAGATCGACGAGCGTTTCTCCGAGATCACCGGCGCGCCAAAGGGCGAAACCTACAAGAAATATGTCGACGGCATCGCACTCGGGCGCGCCCAGACGCCCGAGGACGTCGCCGCGCTCGTCGCGTTCCTCTCAAGCGACGATTCCGACTACATCACCGGCCAGTCGATCCTGACCGACGGCGGCATCGTCTACCGCTGAGGGGGGGGTGATGGAGGCCGGATGTAATCGATACGAGAACGATGAAGCCGGCAGACGCGTCAACCTCAAGCATGAGTGATGCTCGAACGGCAGCACAAGATAAGGACATGGACCATGGCCACGAAGACAATCGCTGATTTTCTCGCCGCGACGCTCGCTGAAATCGGCGTCGATCGGATATGGGGCGTGACGGGCGACAGCCTCAACGGTCTCAACGATAGTTTGAGGCGGCACGGCGGCATCCGCTGGATGCATACGCGCCACGAGGAGGTCGCGGCCTTCGCCGCCGGCGGGGAAGCGGCGGTCACCGGCAAACTCGCCGTCTGCGCGGGAAGCTGCGGGCCCGGCAATCTTCACCTCATCAACGGCCTCTTTGACTGTCACCGCAACCACGTGCCCGTGCTTGCCGTCGCGGCGCATATCCCCTCCTCCGAGATCGGCCTCTCCTATTTCCAGGAAACGCATCCCCAGGAGTTGTTCCGCGAGTGCAGCCATTATGTCGAGTTGGTCTCCAACCCGGAGCAGTTCCCGCGCGTGCTGGAGACGGCGATCCGCACCGCGATCGGCAAGCGCGGAGTTTCCGTCATCGTCCTGCCGGGCGACGTCGCGCTGAAGCCCGTGCCGGACGGAACGCGGATCGATCTATCTTCGGTCAGGCCCTCGGTGGTCACACCGGCCGGCGAGGATATCGACAGGCTGGTCGAACTGCTTGATTCCTCCGGTGCCGTCACGCTTCTGTGCGGCAGCGGCTGCGCGGGCGCCCATGACGATATCGTTGCGCTGGCCGACGCGCTCGCCGCGCCGGTGGTTCATGCGTTGCGCGGCAAGGAGCATGTCGAATGGGACAACCCTTTCGATGTCGGCATGACGGGGCTGATCGGGTTCTCGTCAGGCTATCACGCGATGCTCAACTGCGACACGCTGGTCATGCTGGGGACCGACTTTCCCTACCGCAACTTCTATCCCGGCAAAGCCAAGATCGTGCAGGTGGATATCCGTCCCGAGGCGATCGGCCGGCGTGCGCCGATCGATATCGGGCTGGTCGGTGACGTCCGCTCGACCATCGCCGCCATCCTGCCCAGGCTGAAAAAGCGCAGCGATCGTACCTTCCTGAAGCGAGCGAAGGCACACTATGTCGATGCGCGCGCCGGGCTGGACGATCTCGCGCGGCCCAAGGCCGACGATCCGCGCATCCATGCGCAGCATCTCACTCGTCTCATCTCCGAAGCCGCCGCCGACGACGCGATCTTCACCGCCGATGTCGGCACGCCGACCGTCTGGGCGGCGCGCTATCTGACGATGAACGGCAAGCGCCGTCTCGTCGGCTCGTTCAACCACGGCTCGATGGCCAACGCGATGCCGCAGGCCATCGGCGCACAGGCGGCGTTTCCCGGCCGGCAGGTGATCTCGCTGTCCGGCGACGGCGGTTTTTCCATGCTGATGGGCGACGTGCTGTCGCTCAAGCAACTCGGCCTGCCGGTGAAGCTGGTCGTCTTCAACAACGGCTCTCTCGGCTTCGTCGCCATGGAGATGAAGGCGGCCGGCTATCTCGACACCGGCACCGATCTCGACAATCCCAACTTTGCCGCGATGGCCGAGGCGATCGGCATCCGGGGTATCCGTGTCGAGGACCCTGCCGAGCTCGCCGATGCCGTCAAGGTGGCACTTGCCCACGACGGTCCGGTCCTGCTCGACGTGGTCACCGCCAAGCAGGAACTCGTGATGCCGCCGAAAATCCAGCTCGAACAGGCGAAGGGCTTCAGCCTGTTCCTGCTCAAGGCGATCATCAACGGCCGCGGCGACGAAGTCATCGAGCTGGCGCGCACCAACCTGCTGCGCTGAACAAGGGATGATCGCCTTGACTCGGAAAGCCGCGCATCGAGCCGGCCTTTCCTTCGCGCAAGCCAGTTAGCCGCTACGCGAGTCAACAAGCTGCCCGCGTGGTGGCGATCATCCAAAAGTCATGCTGTCGCTCGAGTCGAAGACGCTTCCAACGCGTACCAGGCCTGAAAGAAAAGAAGCCAACCGGCGCTTTCTCATCGGTCAGTCCCCCGTTTCGTAAGTGCTGCGCGGGCATGTTCGCCCGTAGAAACGATGTCGACAAGGCCGCCTTACTGACAATGACCGGGCCCGACCCGTATCTTGAAGCCCGATGGCCCCGGCTTGTTCGGGAGCATGCGCTCGACCGTGACATCGACAGCACAACTATGGCTCTTGATTTGATATCCGCTGTCGGTCCTGGTGATCGACTCCACCGGTTGCTGTTTAAGCGAATTGGCGACGTCATTGCTCCCCAAAATGGAATGGAGAATCTTCGAACTGTCCCAATAGCCAGACAGAGCCGCGTGAGCCTGCCCGGCAAAAAACAACGCGAAGCCGGTAACTGCGAGATTGGTCAGCTTCATCTCGAATACCCTCCAGGTCGATGCTCAGTCCATGCCCCCGCATATCAGCTCAGGGGAAGCAAAGTCGACTTATACGTCGGCGCTCGTCTGCACGCAGGCTAAAACAATCAACCACTACAACGGTGAACAAGACGAGGACGGTGACGATCATTGGGATCAGCGCATCGCCATCCAGGGTCATTGCCGCCAACGGAAACCTTGTTACTTCAGCTCGCCCGGACGCCGATGGCGAGCTGAGTCCGATTTTCATAGTTTTAGATTTCCGCGTTTGCCAGAAGTTCGCGATTCCGCCCGCAGCGATTCGAACTTTTCACTGCCGCGCGCCGCCATTTCTACGCTCTTTCGCGCGCTGGCTACTTTTGGTTCATCGCGACGTCGTAGCTTCGACGGTTATCCGCGGCCTTTAGACGTCAATCGGCGGTATTTGGCGCACCGCACCGGGTGAAGATGATAACTTCGTCTACGCTATAGCCCTCTAAATTCCGAGGCCGCAACCGAACTAGAAGTTACTGAAATTACAGCGGGTTTCTGGCCTTCGTCTCGCCAGCACGCGGTTTGAGAAGAAGCGCCCTGAGTCGAGCAATGGCGTACGCGTCCGGTTGGGGGGGCCGCCTTGTTTGCGAGGCGTGATCGTCTGAGGTCCTAGGATCACGGTTATGACGATGGCTCAGGTCGAGGTTCTGGCGGTCGAACGATGGCGGCGGTGGTCGCGCTCCGAGAAGGAACGGCTCGTCGCGGCCACGTTCGAGCCGGGCGTGTCGGCCTCGGAGGTGGCCCGCTCGGAAGGGATTCACGTCAGCCAGCTTTTCCGATGCCGACAGCGGTGGTGAACGCGCGCTCGACGACGGCTGCGTGGCGATATGCCGGAAGCAACCGATCAGGTCATCGGCGATCTGTTCGGCGGAGGCGGTGACAATGAAGAAGCCGAGACGGCCTCGGTCGGCTGGCACCCAATCCGCAATTCGGCAGTCAGGGATATCCGGGTTGCATCCAATCCCGCGCCAGCAGGTTTTGGCCGGCAGAGGAGGGTGATGGATCGATGAAACGCTGTGGCCGTTCCGGTGAATCGAGGATCACCGGACGAGATGCGGCCCAACATTGGTATCGACGATTTGCGGCGTCGACGCATCAATGTAACCGTCCCATCCGCCGCCGAGCGCCTTGTTGAGCGCGATATAGCCGGTGGCGATGAGGACTCGGCTCTGGATCAGCGCATCATCGGCCGAATAGAGCGAGCGTTCGGTGGTGAGCACCTCAAGGAAGCTTGAAGAGCCAGCCTTGTAGAGCGATCGTGACAGGTTGGTTGCCTGGCGATAGGCGGTCGCGGATGTCGCAAGCGTGCGAACGCGCGCGCGCTCCCCGTCGAGCGAGAGCAACGTATCCTCGACGTCTTTCAGCGCCGCGAGCACTGAAGCGCGGTAGGCGACGAAGAACTGATCGCGCTGGGCTTCGGCGATGTCGACGGCGGCTTCCAGTTTGCCGGCATTGAATACGGGCACACTCAATGTCGGGCCGAAGGACCAACTGATGGAGGAATTCCTGCCGAGATCGCCGAGCCTGGTGCCGGCGGTCGCTATATTGCCGGTGAGGCTGACGCTTGGATAACGCGCGGCTTCGGCCTGTCCGATCTTTGCTGTCGACTGCGCGTATTGACGTTCGGCCTGGCGGACGTCCGGTCGTGTCAGCAGGATATCGGCCGGAATGCCGGTCGGAACCGGCAGCTTCGGGGCGGGAATCGGCATGATCCTGGCGAGACGTGCATTGAGCGCCGCCGGGGGCCGGCCCGTCAGCACTGAAAGGCGATGCACGGCTTCGCCATAGGCGGTTTCGAGGGTCGGAATCGCCGCTCTGGTGGAGGCAGCCTGACCGGTGGCGTTCGCCACATCGACCGCGGAGGCTGAGCCGGCCGCGAAGCGGTTTTTCGTCAGTTGGGTGATCTCGTCCTGGGAGGATGCGGTGCGGCGCGCGAGCGCGATACGGGCCTGAAAACCGCGGGCCTGAACGTAATTTGAAGCGACGTCACCGATGAGCGTCACCAGGGTGGCGCGCAGATTTTCCTCCGCAGCATCCGCGCCATAGCTGGCCGCCTCCACGGCACGCTGGTTGGCGCCGAAGAGATCAAGCTCCCAACTCGCGTCGAAACCGGCCTGGAATACGGTGCGGGGCGTGTCGAAGCTCGATGCCGTCGCAGGGGATAGTCCACCGCCCGTGGGGACACTGGCAGGGCCTCGTGCCGATACGCCTTTAGACCGCATGACCGAGTCCGAATTTTGCAGCGTCGGAAACAGCGCGCCGACAGCCTGGCGATAGCTGGCGCGGGCTTCTCGAATCTTCGCCGTAGCGGTGGCGACATCGAGATTGCCGGCGACGGCCTCATCGATCAGTTCGTTGAGCAGGGGATCGCGAAGCCGCGTCCACCATCGGGACAAATCCGGTGGCCCGGAGGGTTGCGTGCCTGCCGCTGCGCTCCAGTGCGACGGCGTCGGAAGCAGCGCTGCGCGATAATCGGGACCGACCGCGCAGCCTGCGAGCAAGGTCGCCGTCAGGATCAGCAACGCGATCCGCAGGGGCGTCTTGCCAGTATTGTGGTCAGGCGCGGCGGGCGGCTCGGACGATGGCCGCAGCGGTACGTTCATGATGCAGCCCGTCAGCGTCGCAGCGTTTCCGGCCAACAAGGCGAATACCAGCGACAGCCGCCAGAGGCGTCGCGAACGAATTGTCCGTCGCTGACGGGGCGTGGTCGTTGCTGCGATCATCGATGTTGCCTTTCCCTTGCCGGTTCAGGCGCTTTCGGACGACATCTGCGGCTGTGCCTTGCCACGGAAGATCCGGCGGATGGAGACGAACAGCAGCGGCACGAAGAAGATGCCGAGCAGCGTGGCCGCGATCATGCCGCCCATGCCGCCGATGCCGATCGAGTTCTGCGCGCCCGAGCCGGCGCCGCTGGCGATCGCAAGCGGCGTGACGCCGAGGATGAAGGCGAGCGACGTCATCAGGATCGGACGCAGCCGCTGCTTCGCGGCGAGCAGCGTCGCCTCGACAAGCGCCATGCCCGATGCCTGATAGGCGAGCGCGAACTCGACGATCAGGATGGCGTTCTTGGCGGCAAGGCCGATCGTCGTCAGAAGACCGACCTTGAAATAGACGTCGTTGGTCTGCCCGCACAAAAGTGCGGCGGCCAGCGCGCCGAGAACGCCGATCGGAACCGAGAGCATGACCGCGACCGGAATTGACCAGCTCTCATAGAGCGCGGCCAGGCACAGGAAGACGATGAGCACGGACAGCGCATACAGCGGCAGCGCCTGATTGCCTGACAATTGCTCCTGCCTGGACAGCCCCGCCCATTCATAGCCGAGCCCCGGCGGCAACTGGCCGACCAGCCGCTGAACCTCGGCCATGGCATCGCCGGAAGAAACGCCGGCAGCGGCATCGCCTTGAATCTCGACGGCGGATGACCCGTTGTAGCGTTCGAGTCGGGGTGAGCCGAAGGTCCAGTGTCCCTTCGCGAAAGAGGAGAACGGCACCATCGCGCCGGAGGCATTGCGGACATGCCAGCGATCGAGATCTTCCGGCTGCATGCGGAAATCCGGCGCGGACTGAACGTAGACTTTCTTGACCCGGCCGCGGTCGATGAAGTCGTTCACATAGCTGCTTCCCCATGCCATCGAGAGCGCGCTGTTGATGTCGGCGAGATTGACGCCGAGGGCGCTTGCCTTTTCCTGATCGATATCGATCGAGAATTGGGGCGTATCGTCCTGCCCGTTCGGGCGCGTTCCGCTCAGGCGCTTGCTTGACGCGGCCAGCGCGAGCAACTGGTTGCGCGCCTCGATCAGGCGGTCGTGGCCGACGCCGGTGACGTCCTTCAGGTAGAAATCAAAGCCGTTGCTGGTGCCGAGGCCCTCGATGGCGGGAGGCGCCAAGGTGAAGACCTGAGCATCCCTGATCTTCGAGAACGCTCCCATCGCCCGGCCGGCGACCGCGTCGGCGGAAAGGCCCGGCATTTTGCGTTCGGCAAAATCTCTCAGCCGCACAAATGCCATGCCGACATTTTGCCCCTGACCGGAAAACGCGAACCCTGTGACGGTCATGACGCCGTCGACGGCTTTGGCCTCATGGTCGAGGAAATGCCGGGTCACCCGGTCCAGCACGCGGTTCGTCCGGTCGACGGTGGCGCCGACCGGCAGTTGCGCGCTGACCATCAGGATGCCCTGGTCTTCCTGCGGCAGGAAAGAGCTTGGCAGCCGCGTGAACAGGATGGCAGCGGCCACGACCATCAGAACGAAAGCCGCAACGCCGCGCCACGGCCGCTGGAGGATGGACGCTGCTCCGCCGTGATAGGCATCCGTGCCGCGCGCGATCAGGCGATTGAACCAGCCGAACAGCCCGCCCTTTTCCGAATGCGGCACTGGGGCGCGCAGGATGGTGGCGCACAGCGCCGGCGTGAGGACCAGTGCGACAAAAACAGACAGCACCATGGCCGAGACGATGGTCACGGAAAACTGGCGATAGATGACGCCGACCGAGCCGCCGAAGAACGCCATCGGCACGAACACCGCCGACAGCACGGTTGTGATGCCGATCAGCGCGCCGGTGATTTCGGTCATCGATTTGCGTGTGGCCTCGCGCGGCGAGAGGCCTTCGTCATGCATGACGCGCTCGACGTTCTCGACGACGACGATGGCGTCGTCGACCAGGAGGCCGATCGCCAGCACCATGGCGAACATCGTCAGCGTATTGATGGAATAGCCGAACATCGAAAGCACGCCGAAGGTGCCAAGCAGCACGACAGGTACGGCGAGGGTCGGGATCAGCGTCGCGCGAATGTTCTGGAGGAACACCAGCATCACGAGGAAGACGAGGGCGATGGCCTCAGCCAGCGTACGCGCCACCTCCTCGATGGAGATCCGCACGAAGGGGGTGGTGTCGTAGGGATAGACCACCTGCACGCCCGGCGGGAATGTCGGCGCGAGCCGGTCGATGGCCGCCGTCACGGCGGCGGCGGTGCGGATTGCGTTGGCACCGGTCGCCAGATTGACGGCGAGACCTGTCGCCGGCATGCCGTTATAAGTGGACAAGCTGGTGTAATCCTCGGCGCCGAGTTCAACCGTTGCGACATCATTCAGCCTGACCAGCGAGCCGTTGGCGGTGCTCTTGAGGATGATGTTGCGGAACTGCTCCGGGGTTTGCAGGCGGCTTTGCGCGGTCACGGTGGCGTTGAGCTGCTGGCCCTTCCGCGCCGGCGATCCGCCGAGCTGGCCTGCCGAAACCTGCGCATTCTGCGCCTGGATCGCCGCGGCGATATCGGCCGGGTTCAGGGCGTATTTGGCGAGCTTGTCGGGATCAAGCCAGATCCGCATGGCATAGCCCGATCCGAACAGGATGGTGTTGCCCACCCCTTGAACGCGCTTCAGCGTATCGGTGAGCGAGCTCTTGACGTAATCGGAGAGATCCGTGTCCGTCATCTTGCCGTCGGTCGAGACGAAACCGACGACCATCAGAAAGCTGCTGGACGATTTGCTGACAGTGAGACCGCTGGTCTGCACCATGGTTGGCAGCAGCGCGGTGACCAGTTGCAGCTTGTTCTGCACCTGCATTTGCGCAGTGTCGGGATTGGCCTTTTTGGTGAAGGTGAGCGTGATTTCGGCCTGGCCGGAGGAGGTCGACGTCGCCGTCATGTAGTCGAGATTGTCGAGCCCGGTCATGCCTTGCTCGATGACCTTGGTGACGGAATTCTCGACGGTTTGCGCGTCGGCGCCCGGATAGCTCGCATTGATCTGGATGGTCGGGGGCGCAATCTCCGGATATTGCGAGATCGACAGCGTGGTCAGAGCCAAAAGGCCGCCGAGCATGACGACGATGGCGATAACCCAGGCGAAGACCGGGCGATTGATGAAGAACGCCGAGATCATCGCTCAGTCCTTGCCAGGCTGATCGCTGCGGGTGACCGGCTTGCGCTCGCGCACTTCGCTGGTGGTCTCGTCGATGGTGGCCTCGACACCTGTAGCCTTCTGCCCGATCCGAACGAATTGCGTGCCTTCGACGATCACGCGGTCGCCGTCACCGACGCCGGCGGTGGCAAGCCAGGCATTTCCGACACTGCGGCCAACGGTGAGCACCCGTTCTTCGACCTTGTCATCCTTGCCGAGGATCATGGCCGTCGGCTCGCCCTTGGTGTTGCGCGTCACCGCGCGCTGCGGCACCAGAAAGCTGTTCGGAGCGACGCCTTCCTCGACGATCGCGCGCACATACATGCCAGGGAGAAGCAGCCGCTTGGGGTTGGGAAAAGTCGCCCGGACGGTGAAGGTCCCCGTGGCCGTATTGACGTTCGCTTCCGCGAATTCGAGCTTGCCGGCGAGCGGATAGAGCGTGCCGTTCTCGAGCTTCAACCGCACCTTGACGTTCAGCCCCGCCAGCTTGATCCGCCCACCGTCGATCGCCTGACGGAGGTTGAGCAGATTGGTGCTCGACTGCGTGACGTCGACATAGACAGGGTCCAGGGTGCGGATCGTCGTCAACGCGGTGGTCTGACCTGCCGTCACCAACGCGCCGGGCGTTAGCGACGACTTGTCGGTTCGACCGCCGATTGGGGCTTTAATGGTCGTGTAGTCGAGGTTGATCCTCGCCGTCGCGACATTAGCCCTGGCGGTCGCAACATCGGCGCGGGCCTGGGCCAGCGCTGCGGTCGCGTCATCGAGATCCTGTTTGCTGACGGCATTATTCCTGACCAGTTCCCTGTACCGCTCAAGTTTGGCGCTCGCGCTGGGCACCGCCGCTTCGGCCTTCTGCAACGCTGCGACGGCGCTGTCATAGGCGGCCTGATAGGCCGCGGGATCGATCTGGTACAGCGGCGCGCCTTCGGCAACTTCGCTGCCTTCTTCGTAGAGACGCTTTTGGATGATGCCTGTAATCTGAGGACGGACTTCGGATTCAAGCGAGGGGAAGATCCGTCCGGGCAGTTCGGCGGTGATCGCCACCGCTTGCGGGTGCAGCGTGACGACGCTGACTTCCGGAAGACTCTGCGGTGCCGATGATCCATTTCCATTCGATCCGGAATCACAACCGGCGAGCACAAGCGTGGCGGCCACCGCAACTGCCAAACGAACCTTCATGAACTTCCACTTTTGCCGACAGGACCGACCACCTCAAACGGGGGGCATGACGCATGGCGGTCTGTTAGCCGCCGGGCATCGGCTCGCTATGGAGGTTCAGTGGAGATTCGATGGAGGCGGCAAAGGCCGGAGTCGCGGCTTGAAAGTCAGATCGCGAACAAGCTGAAAATCAAAGGATAACGCCCCCAGCGACGAGGTCAGGTGCACTTGTTTCAAATCGGGATCGCGTGGAATCCGGTCATGAGCTTTTCTCATTGCGGTAAGGATGCCCAGCCCATGCTTGGACGAAAAGGCTTTGATAAATAAGGCGATGGGCGCTCTATTGAGATATGATGGAGATTTGATGGAGTTAGTGAGTGCAGGTCGACCGCTGCTCCCGGGCCGGGATAACCTGTGTCGCCAATTTTCAGGTCAACTCCACCGTGAATGAACTTGTTCTAGTTGCCGAAGACGAACCGGAGATCGCCCGAATTCTCGAAGCCTATCTGGGTCGCGAGGGCTTTCGGACGGTCCATGCCATGGATGGCAAGATTGCGCTCGATCAGCATGCGATCTTGAAACCCGATCTCGTGCTTCTCGATGTGAAGATGCCCAAGGTCGACGGCTGGGAAGTGCTGGCAGAACTGCGCCGACGGGGCGATACGCCCGTGATCATGGTTACCGCGCTTGATCAGGATATCGATCGTCTGCAGGGTCTGCGGCTGGGCGCCGATGATTATGTGGTCAAGCCGTTCAATCCCGCCGAGGTTGCTGCTCGCGCCAAAGCAGTCCTGCGGCGCACCAGTCCGTCCGGAAACGGCTCGGTGCTTCGCATCGGCAAGCTCGAAGTCGATCTGGAAAGCTATCTTGCCAGGGTGATCAACGACGACGCGTTTGCTCCGCTGCAATTGACGCTGACACGGACAGAATTCCGCCTGCTCGCCTATATGGCGAAGTCGCCGATGCGGGCGTATAGCCGCAGCGAACTGGTCGATGCCTGCCTTCCCGGCGGCGATGCTCTCGAGCGGACCGTCGACAGCCACGTCAGCAATCTTCGGCGCAAACTCGACGAGGCCGGCTCGCCGGGCATGCTGTCGGTGGTGCGCGGGATCGGTTACCGGCTGGCGGCAATATGAAGCGGCATCGCCTGAGCCATCAAATTGCATTGTCGATGAGCGCGGTTGCAGTGATCGCCGTGCTGTTGGTGTTCGTGGGATTTTCGATCTTTTATGCTGCTCTGTTCGCCTTGTGGCCGCCGCCGCCCGGCCCGCCTCCACTTCTGCCGACGGGACCGGACTACCTTTTGACCGCCGTCTTTCTGCTGATCTGTCTGATCATCGCCATTTTCATCGCGCTTCGCCTGGCCAGACGGATTCTCACGCCGCTCAACTCGGTGGCGGAGAGCGCGCGCAAGCTTTCCGCCGGCGATCTCACTGCGCGAGCTACTCCCGGCGACAGGTCTCTCGGCGAGACCGCGCGACTCGTGGACGACTTCAACGTCATGGCGCAGAAACTTCAGGAGAGCGCTGAAGCCATGATGTCATGGAATGCCGCCATCGCCCACGAACTAAGAACTCCGCTGACGATCTTGCGGGGAAGGCTCCAGGGCCTGTCGGAGGGCGTGTTCGAGCCCAGCAACGAACTGATCCGCACCCTACTCGCCCAGGTGGATGGCCTCTCGCGGCTGGTTGAAGATCTGCGAATCGTGACATTGTCCGATAGTCGCAGACTTGAGATGCGTTTCGAAACGATAGATCTGGAGCGGGAGATGCAACAGGCCGTTGATGCCATGCGTCCGAACCTTGCGGAAGCTGGCCTTTCGATTGAATTGATCACTCGTCCAGTTATCCTGGTCTGTGATGCCGTCCGAATCCGCCAGGCACTTCTCGCGCTTCTCGACAATGCGTGCCGCTACGCCAAGCCCGGCCTTCTACAAGTGTCAATGCGGGTCGACAACGACGGCCTCGTTATCGCGGTTGAAGACCAGGGTCCGGGCCTGCCTCCCGATTTTTCCAAGCGCGCGTTCGACGCTTTTGCAAGGGCCGAACCCTCCCGCTCGCGCGAATCCGGAGGATCTGGCCTCGGTCTGTCCGTCGTGCGCGCGATTGCAGAGGCCCATCACGGCAAGGTCGGCTACAAGCTTTCGGCGACCGGCGGTTCGATCTTCGAGATCGCATTGCCGGTCACCTCATTGCGCTCTTAGCTTGGTCACGATCTGACATCGACGGCTGTCATCATCGTCGAGCGCCACATGTCTCGTTAGCGACAAGGTGGTCGCCCTGGCTGTCCGCAGGCTGGTGCCTTTGGAGGCTGAGCCGCCGCGCGTGCTTTGGGGGCTGCTGCGTCCGCTGCTGAGACGCGACAGGAGCTCTGGTCTGTCGGTCTTCCACGCTTGCTGCACCGCCGCCGGCAAAACGCTCTAGCCTATCCATCCCTCAAACAGACGATCGCGACATCGCAGCCGCCGCCGTAATCACAATAATGATCTATCGCGGGCGATCATCCATATCGGCGGGTTCTATTCGCAGACTCTCGTCCGGGGATATATCCACACTTCCCGATCATCGTCCCAATATGGCTCGCTCCGCGTCCAATAACAGTCAGGGCTATAAACAGGCGCCGGGTAGACGGACGGTGAGCTATAATAATCCGGAGCCACATAGACTGGCGACGGGCCATAATGGCGGGGGGCGCCGAGTGTGCTGCCGAGCAGCGCTCCGGCCGCCAGGCCGCCGATAACGCCAGCGGCGATATCTTCGTCGCTGGCGTGTGCGGGAGGTTCGGCAGTTGCCATTATGGGCAACGTCGCGGCGATGACACAAGCCCACGATTTCCATCGCATTTGGTATCTCCAACCCCGGTGGCTTTCCTGAGAAATCGAATGGATGAGTAATCTCAAATTGTGTCACTCGAGAGCTGGATATCGAACATCAATGAAGGATGTATGGAGATATCGTGGAGCCGAACATGACCCGAACAAAACCGGACCTAGCCGTTTTAATACGAGCAGTACGACGTGCTCGCCGATACATCGTTAATCCCTGTTTCCGCCTTTGCGAGAATCAAGCTGGGCCGAACAGACTTCCCACACGATCGGCGACACCTACATAGCCGCCAGTGAACTTTCGGGTGAGCAGGGTGCGGCATTGATCTGAGTAGGCAAGGCCTTTTCGAGAGTGACGGACATGCTGATCATTGAAACCAAGCGCTTGATCCTCAGACCTTTCCGCGAGGGCGATGCGGCGGACCTCTTCGCTTATCTACGCGCGTCCACCGCTCCCTGCTTCTCGTCGCTCAAGCTCGCAGACCTAGCCGCGGCGGAGATCGAGGTCAGGAAACGCGCGCACAACGAGGGCTGCGTGGCGATATGCCTGAAGCAAACCGATCAGGTCATCGGCGATCTGTTCGGCGGAGACGGTGACAATGAAGAAGCCGAGACGGCCTCGATCGGCTGGCACCTCAATCCGCAATTCGGCAGTCAGGGATATGCGTTCGAAGCCGCCAAGGCCCTGCTCGACCATCTCTTCCGGGCAAAAGGCTTTCGCCGGATCTATGCCTACGTCGAAGACCACAACAAGCCCTCGCAGCGCCTCTGCGAAAAGCTGGGGATGCGCCGAGAAGGCGTATTCATCGAGTTCGTATCGTTCACCAATGACGCTGCGGGTAATCCGATCTACGAAAACACCATGCAATACGCCATCCTGCGCCGCGAGTGGATATCTGGCGCTCCGGCAATTTAGCAAGCGCGTGGCATCGGTTCGGTCTCGTGGCAGTTGGGGCGACAAAGGGGATTGGTGTTATGAAAGATGTCATAGTCCATAGATCAAGTTTCATGTAGGGCATCGACTTACCTTGGCAGGCTGTTCGCCAGAACAGGATTGCCTCGATCAGCTCTGGCGCAGGGATGTGATCGGACTTGCAAAATATTCACTCGGGGATCTACCGAGTGAGCGTCGAAACATGGCGGAAAGGCACTTGGGCTGTCATAGCCGCAAGTCAGCGCCACGTTCAGACGGCTCGGCGGCACCACTCAGGTTCCGTCGGTCGTCGTCACCGAGACGACGCCGCTGATCGCGTAGATGGGCTTCGCTTGCGAGGCAGAGGCCTCGGGAGAGAGACGGGTCAAGCGGGAACAAAACTCATTTGCTGGCAAGATAGACGGTTGGGGGAACGCCGAGCGTCCGGCGAAACATGGCCGCGAATGCACTCGGGCTGTCATAGCCGTGCTCCAGCGCCACTTGCAGCACCGATGCGCCGGCGGCGAGCCGGGGCAGGCTCAGCAAGAGCCGTGTGCGGCGCAGCCATTCCCCGAAACCCATGCCCAGCTCGCGATGGAACATTCGCGCCAGCGTTCGGCCGCTGACATGGATTTCGGCCGCAAGCTGCTCGAGCGTGACCGACACGGAAGGATCGGCGACCAGCTTCTCGCAGAGACGCGCGAGACGCGGATCGCGCGGCATGGCGACGTGCAAGTGCAAGCGCGGCGCGGTCTCGATCTCGTCGAGGATCAATTCCATGACCCGCTCGTCGCGGCTTTCCGGTGCATATTCTAGCGGAATGCGGGTGGCGGCGACGATCGCCTCACGCAGAAACACCGAGACCTCCATTACCTCGCATGTTGGCGGAAGACCTGATCGCGCGCCCTCGCGCACGAAGATCGTTCGCATGGAAACATCGGCGGCGATCCGAATCTCATGTTCCTCGCGAGGTGGCATCCAGACTGCCCGCCCGGCTGGCACCACCCAGCTTCCCTCCCGGCTTGTCACGGTCATGACCCCGCCCAGGGCGTGGATCAATTGCCCGCGCGAATGGCTATGCGGGAGAATATGCTCGCCGTCGCGATGATCGCTCGCCAGGGCGGCGACCGGCCGCGACGAGCGGTCGCAATCCTCGAATGTGCGCATCTTGTCCATATCGCGACGATAGTTGTCATCATCTCTTGAGAAAGACAAGTCGCAATCGCATATCGCTTGCGCTTGCGAACATCGATCTGACCCACGCGCGCCACGCGTCCGCTGTCGTCTCGCGACCTTTTCAAAGAACAACGCTCACCGTCTCGCCGGCGGCCACCTCGAAATGATGTCCCCATGACCGATACCACTATTAAAATCCCAACTTTCTTCCCAGGACTGCGCCCTAATCGCCGTCAGTTCGTCGCCTGCGGCTGCGGAGCGGCAATCATCGCTGCCGCGATCTTTGGTGTGCGCTGGTGGACCACAGCCCGCTTCATGGTCGAGACCGACAACGCCTATGTCCGTGCCGATGTGGTGACGATCGCGCCTCGCGTCGCCGGAAATGTCGTCGCAGTCACCGTCGCCGACAATCAGCGGGTCCGGGCTGGCGACGTTCTCGCCCGCATCGATGATCGGGATTTCCGGATGAAGGTCGCGCAGGCCGAAGGCGCGGTTATCTCGGCGAAAGCCACTGTCGAGGCCCAAAAGGCGCGCATCGCCACCATCGTCGCGCAATCGGCTCAGCAGCAGAGCGTGATCGAACAGAACAGCGCCGCCATCACCGCCCGCGAGGCGGATGCGCATTTCACGGATCTGGAACTTCAGCGGCAGACCTACCTCTCGCAACGCCAGGCAGGCCGCGGGCAGAATCTGGAGTCCGCTGAGGCCGCCGCTCGCAAGGCCGCGGCGGAACTGACCGAAGCTCGCGCTACGCTTTCCGCCTCCCGCGCCTATCTGCTCGTTCTCGTAACCCAGAAGGACGCAGCATCCGCCGACCTCGACCAAGCCCGCGGAGCGCTTGGTCAGGCGGAGGCGGCGCTGGATGTGGCTCGCCTCGATCTGGAGCGCACGGCGATCCGCGCGCCAGTCGACGGTCAGGTCGGACAGCGATCCGTGCGCGCAGGACAGTATGCCGCTATCGGCACGCCGCTTATGGCGATCGTGCCGGTCGGGACCTATGTCATCGCCAACTACAAGGAAACGCAGATCGATCGCATCCACGCCGGCCAGCCGGTCGAGATCGTCGTCGACGCTTTCGGCGGCCTGACGCTCAAGGGCCATGTGGACGGCTTCGCGCCGGCTTCCGGCGCGCAGTTTGCGCTACTTCCTCCCGACAACGCCACGGGCAACTTTACCAAGATTGTTCAGCGCATGCCGCTGCGCATCGTGATCGATCCCGATCAGCCGCGCGCCTCCGACCTGCGTCCAGGCATGTCGGTTGAAACGGCCGTCTATACGGGAGGCGACAGGCCGTGACGCCGCGCATGGAATCGAATGAGCCCTCCGATCATGTGTC
>JAFKES010000162.1 GCA_017308495.1 Afipia sp. | reverse complement strand
AGCCTACGCCACCCCGGACGCCGTGCTGGCCCGGCACTATCCCGCGCAGGCAGTGAAGGCCTGAGCCTTTACCGCGTCTTCGCCAGCAATTTACCCACGAACCCACGCATCGCCGCGTCGTCATCGAACGCCAGCGTCACCGGCAGCACGGCGATGGCGCGCGCGTGAGGTGCGAGCCGCGCATCGCTGCGCAGGCGCGCCATGTCCTTCTCCGTGGTCACCGGCGTCAGCCCTTGCGCGCGGGCGTCTTCCGCCAGCCGCGCGATCTCGTCCGCCGTGAAGGGATGATGGTCGCCGAACATCCGTTCCGCCACGACATTGATTCCGCTTGCGCGCAGCGTCGCGAAAAATCGCGCCGGATCGCCGATCCCGGCAAAGGCCAGCACGGGCCGGCCGCGCAGACGTTCGACAGCGGCTGGATCGGGAACAAGGCGCGCACGCCACACCGGCGCACCGTGTTGCGCCACCGCGGCGATGACGCCATCCGCCGCACGGCCGTCGCCGATCACCACCAGCGCATCGGTGCGCGCCACCTGCGGCGCCAGCGGCGCACGCAGCGGCCCGGCGGGAAACACGCCGCCATTGCCGACGCCGCGCCCGGCATCGATCACGATCAGCGACGCATCCTTGGCCAGCGCCGGATTCTGAAAGCCGTCGTCGAGTACCACCACCGTGGCCCCGCTGTCGCGCGCCAGCGCCGCGCCAGCGACACGGTCGCGCGCCACGATCACCGGCGCGCGTGCCGCCATCATCAGCGGTTCATCACCGACATCGGCGGCGGAATGACCGGAGGCGACCCGCACCGGCCCCTGCAACGCGCCGCCATAACCGCGGCTGACCACGAACGGCCGCTCGCCCATGCTGCGCAACATCTCCACCAGCGCCAGCGTGGTCGGGGTCTTGCCCGCGCCGCCGGTGTGATAGTTCCCGACGCAGATCACGGGAATGCCCGCGCGCGCGCCGGGGCGCGCCATGCGCCGCGTGCTCACCGCACCGTAGATCGCGCCGAGCGGCGACAACGCGCGCGACAGCCACGACAGCGGCCGATACCAGAAGCCCGGCTCACGCATCAGGGCCTCCCGCCTCCAGCTGCATCTGCAACAGGTAGGGCTCGAGCGCCTTGAGCGTGCGCTCCAGCGCGCCGCCGAGGCGGCTGACCACGTCTTCGCCCGCGCCGGCGACCTGCTGCCGTGCCGCCGGATCGTTCATGAGGCGCGCCAGCACCGCGACAAGATCGTCACTGCTGCCGGCGCGGACCGCGCCGCCGGCACGATCCAGCGCGGCATAGGTGTCGGTGAAGTTGAACACATGCGGGCCGTGCACGATGGCCGCGCCGAGCTTGATCGCCTCGATGGGATTCTGGCCGCCATGCGGCACCAGCGACCCGCCCATGAACACCACCGGCGCGAGGCGATAGAACAGGCCCAGCTCGCCCATGGTGTCGGCGACATAGATATCGGTATCGCCCGCCGGCAATTGATCCCGCGAGCGCAACGCCACCCGCAGGCCGTCCCCGGACAGCATCTGCGCGATGGCCGCGCCGCGCTCGGGATGGCGAGGCACGATCACGCTCAACAGCGACGGCACCTGCGTCGCGAGCCGCCGGTGCGCATCGCGCACGATCTCGTCCTCGCCCGGATGGGTGGAAGCCGCGACGACAACGGCGCGGCCGCGCGCGGCCGCCTTGAACTGCGCGAGTTTATCAACGTCCGCCGGTGGCGCCTGCACGTCGAGCTTGAGGTTGCCGGAGGTCGCGACCGCGGGACATCCCAGCGCGGCGAAGCGCGCGGCATCGGCATCGGACTGCGCAAGGCACAGATCGAAGCAGTCCAGCAGCGCCGCGATGGTGCCGCGCAGCTTGCGCCAGCGCGGAAACGAGCGCTGCGACATGCGGCCGTTGATGATGACCATCGGAATGCGCCGCTCGGCGCTCGACAGGATCAGGTTGGGCCAGATATCGGACTCGATGAACAGCGCCAGATTCGGCTGCCAGTGATCGAGAAACGACGCCACGAAGCGTGGTGCGTCGAACGGGATGTATTGATGGATCACGTCGGGCGGAAAGCGCCGCGCCACGATGGCCGCGGACGTCACCGTGCCGGAGGTGAGCAGAATGCGAAAGCCGAGCCCGCGCAACCGCTCGACCAGCGCCGCCGCCGCCAGCACCTCACCGACGCTGGCGCCGTGAATCCAGATCAGCGGCCCCGCCGGACGGGCCACGCTGGCGATGCCGCGCCGCTCGCCGAGCCGGGCGGGATCTTCCTTGCCCCGCTTCAGCCGCCGCGCCGTCACCGGCCCGGCCAGCGGCGTCGCAACCGACGCCAGCCGCCGGTACAGCCGCAGCGTGGCCGGCAACGGGCTAGGCACGGAGGCCCTCGTCTTCGCGGCCAACGTGGCGATAGGCGCGGCCCGTCACCTCGTTGAGGCGCGCCTCGAGCTCGGCGCGCAGCGCTTCCATGGTGGCATTGTCGGCATCGGGCGGCACGCGGATGACGGCGGCGGAGGCGAGGACACCGCGCCCGAACGGCAAGTGGACAACCGAGCGATCCCAGTTGTTGAGCCGCTTGAAGCGGCTGGTGGCGATCGCCACCGGCATGATCGGCCGGCCGGATTCGCGGGCCAGCATGATGATGCCGAGCCCGGCCTTGCGCGACACTTTCGGCACGTCGGCGGTCAGCGCCATATTGACGCCGTCTTCCAGCGTCCGCAGCATAGCCTTGAACGCCGACACGCCGCCCTTGCGATGGAACGCGTTGCCGTGGTCGCCGGAGCCGCGCACCGTGCCAACACCGAGACGCTCGGCGGCGATGGCGTTGATCTCGCCGTCGTGGTGACGCGAGATCAGCACCTTGGCGAGATACTTCTTCGGCTTGAGGAGCGGCATCAGGAAATGGTGCCCGTGCCAGAACGCGACGATCAGCGGCATGTCCGGTTCGGCCCGCGCGTAGATATCGGGCGGATCATAGCTGAAACGGTTGGTCCACCAAACCAGGCGCAGGAATTCCGCTGCGAGGAATCCCGCGACGCGCTGCACCCAGGTGGCGTGGCCGATTTTTCGAAGCGTGGCTTTCAACGGGCGGACTTTGCGTCTTGGCCGGGATCGAGCAGCCGGTGAAGATGGACAATGAAATAGCGCATATGGGCGTTGTCGACGGTCTGCTGCGCCCGGCTCTTCCACGCCGCATAGGCGGTGGCGTAGTTCGGGAACAGGCCGACGATTTCGACCTTGTCGAGATCCTTGAACGTCACGTGATCGAGATCGAGCAGTTCGCCGCCGATCACGAGGTGAAGCAACTGAGGTTGCGCGGTTTCGGACATCAAGAGTTTTCCCGTAGCAAATGACCGGCACGTTCGATTGACGCACCCGGCGGCACCCATCAGCCGATCGGGTTGTCTCGAAAGTGCCTAACGATATGCGCATGGCGCGCACGCCCTGCCGCCACCAGCAATCCGTGGCGAACGTCTGCCTGATTGTAGATCAGACGCTCGCCGGCCAGTGTGGTCATTTCCCCGCCCGCTTCGTGCACGATTAAATCGGCCGCCGCAAGGTCCCAGTCGTGGCTCGAGCCGCCGGCGAAAGCGGCGTCGATATCGCCTTCGCCGACCCGCGCCAGCCGCAGCGCCAGCGATCCGATGCGCGGATGCATCGCCTCGCCGCAGCCGACGTGCCCCAACCGCTCCACCAGCGGCTTCGGCCCGGCGATTTTCGGTAAATGAATGTCCGCGCCCGGCGCCGCCGCGATCGGCGCATCGTTGCGTGTCGCGCCGCCGGCGCGGACCGCGAAAAAGAACTCGTCGCTGGCGGGCGCGAACACCGCACCCAGCACCGGCAGGCCATCGGCCACCAGCGCGATGCTCACCGACCAATCATTCTGCCGGGCGAGATAGGCGCGGGTGCCGTCGATGGGATCGACGATCCAGGTGAAACGCCTGCCGAGCCGCGCCGAATCGTCGGCACTCTCCTCCGACAGCCAGCCGTAATCCGGCGTCGCAGCGCGCAGCCGCGCCGCGATCAGGTCGTTGACGGCGATGTCGGCTTCGGAGACCGGCGACGACTGGCCCTTGGTCCATGTCTTGAGATCGGTGCGGAACAGGCTGAGCGCCAGCGCGCCGGCCTCGCGCACCACATCCGCCAGCAGCGCCGCATCGCGCGCGTGAGCGTCAGCGCCCGGCAAGCGTCAGCCCTTCGATGCGCACGGTCGGCGCGTTGACGCCATACTTGAAGGCGAGATCGCTGGCCGGCACCATCGTTTTGAAGATATCGAGCAGATGGCCCGCAATGGTGACCTCGCTCACCGCGTAGGTGCGCTGGCCATTCTCGATCCAGAACCCGGCGGCGCCGCGGCTGTAGTCGCCGGTGACGCCGTTGACGCCGGAGCCGATCAGGTCGGTGACGTAGAACCCGTCCTTGATATCGGCGATCAGCTCAGTGGGCGACAGCTTTCCTGCTTCGAGATGCAGATTGTACGGCCCCGGCGACGGCGGCGACGACACGCCGCGATGTGCATGGCCGGTAGTGGCCATGCCGAGTTCGCGGGCGGTGGCGGAATCCAGGAGCCACGTCGTCAGCACGCCATCATCGACCAGCGCCTGCCTTTTGGTGGCGACGCCTTCGGCGTCGAACGCCTGCGAGCGCAGCCCGCGCACGCGCAGCGGATCGTCGATGATGCGGATGTGATCCCCGAACAATTGCTGGCCGAGACGATCCTTGAGGAAGCTGGTCTTGCGCGCGATGGCGCTGCCGTTGATCGCGCCGACGAAATGGCCGACCAGCGAGCCCGCCACGCGCGGATCGAACACCACCGGCACCTTGCAGGTGGCGACCTTGCGCGGATGGAGGCGCGCCACCGTGCGCTCGCCGGCGAGACGGCCGACGCTTGCCGGCACATCAAGATCGGCGGCGTGGATCGCCGAGGTGAAATCGTAGTCGCGCTCCATCGCGGTGCCCTCGCCGGCGATGGCGGTGACGGAAATGCCCTGGCCCGAACGCAGATAGGCGCCCTCGAAGCCCGTCGACGTCACCAGCACCATGCCGCCGATTCCGGCGGAGGCCGATGCGCCGCCGGATTTCGACACGCCCTTGACCGCGAGCGCCGCAGCTTCCGCCTCGCGCGCACGGCGCTCCAGTTCGGTGACGGACGGCGGCTGCGGATCGAGCAGATCGAGATCGGGAAACTGCTTCGCCAGCAGCGCCGGATCGGCCAGCCCGACATAGGCGTCGTCGGGCGCGACCTTCGCCATCGCCACCGCGCGCTCGGCCAGCGCCGCGACATTGTCACCGCGCAGATCGTTGGTGGAGATCACCGCCTGACGCTTGCCGACGAAAACGCGCAAGCCCACGTCGTCGCCCTCGGACCGCTCGGATTCCTCGACCTTGCCTTCGCGCACCTCGACGCCCTGCGACACGCCGCGCACCGCCACCGCATCGGCGGCGTCGGCGCCGGCGCGCTTGGCCGCCTCTACCAGCCGGTGTGCCAGGGCGGCGAGCGCGGTCTGGTCGAACAGGCCGGAGGATGCGGAGGTGTTGGAAGCCACGGCGGGCGACGGCGAGGCGTGTGGTGAAGAGTTCACGAACGGATTCCCACGGATCGAGGAGAAATTGAAATCAGCATGGAACGGATGTGGCGCATCTTGAGATGTGCCTGTTTTATGCGGACTTCAAGCATTTTCGCGTATCCGGATGCAAGATATTTCATGGTTCCGGCAAGGTCTCGTCAAGCATCCGCGCCAACCACTCGTCAAGCATGGCGGGCGGAGCGCGGCCACCGGCAAACGATTAACCAGCCTTGTTAAGCGGATTCGGACAGCGCTCTGGCAGTGTCCAGCCATCGACCGGGAACATAATTCCGGCGTGGGAGAATAAGTCGTGAGGCGTCAATTCGGAGTCGGCGGGGCGCAACCCGTCGGGTCGGGCTGCATGTTGCAGCTCGACCCCCTTTCTCTGCCTGTCAGCTTTGAAGCGCGCGATGGCCGCGCCGATGGCGGCGTCAGGCGCATCGAAATCAACCGCGACCGCGTCGTCGTCCAGCGTGCCGTCAGCGGCATGCGCATGGCGATCAATGTGCGGGTCAGCGACTTCCTCGGCATCGCCTGTCGCGACGCCGGTGCGGGGCAGGCCCTCGTGCTGGTCCATCGCGACCCGTCGCTGTCGGTGCCGCTGCTCGTCACCTCGGACGATCTGCACATCGAGCTCGCATGGCAAACGTGGAGCGACCTGTTCGCGCTGCCGCAGATCGAGGACGAAAGCGGCGATGCGCGCGAGCCTGCGCTCCGCCGCCGACGCCGCAATGCAATCCGCGCCCGCCGTCCGCAGTTCCTCGTCCGTCGCAAGGTCGGACAGCGGCTCGGCGCAACCTCCGTGCATCGCGCCGAGCGGGAGATCATCGCACGCAGTTGAGCATCACGAACTGCGCAGCACTGCATCGGCGAGCAGCCCGAAGAACAGCAGCAGCCCGGCGTCGCGGTTCGACTTGAACAGCCGCAGGCACAGCGCCGCGTCCTTGATATCGAGGGCGCGGACCTGCCAGGCGAGATGCGCGGCGAAGGCGGCAAGCCCCGTCCACGCCCACCAGCGCGATCCGGCGAGCCCAAGCGCAATGCCGATCAGCACCACCGCGACGGTGAAGAACACGGTCAGCGCCGTCCGCGTCCGATCGCCGAACAGCAGCGCAGTGGATTTGATGCCGACCAGAATGTCGTCCTCGGCGTCCTGATGGGCGTAGATGGTGTCGTAGCCGATCACCCAGGCGATCGAGCCCGCATAGAGCACGAGGGCGGTCGCATCGATGCGCCCGAGGATCACGGCGAAGCCCATCAGCGCGCCCCACGAAAACGCGAGCCCGAGGGTGAGCTGCGGCCAGTAGGTGATGCGTTTCATGAAGGGATAGACGGCGACGATGACAAGCGAGCTGATGCCGACGACGATTGCGAAGCGATTGAACAGCACCAGCACCGCGAGCCCGACCAGCGCCTGCACCACCAGAAAGATCGCGGCCTGCGCCACGCTGACCTGCCCGGACGGGATCGGGCGCGAGCGCGTGCGCTCCACCCGCGCGTCGAGGTCGCGGTCGGTGATGTCGTTCCAGGTGCAGCCCGCGCCGCGCATCACCACCGCGCCGATGAAGAACAGCGCGATGACAGCGCCGAGGCCGTGAAGATCGCCCGCCACGCCGGACGCCAGCGCCGCCGACCACCAGCACGGCAGCAGCAGGAGCCACCAGCCGATCGGCCGGTCGAAGCGCGACAGGCGCAGATATGGGCGCGCCCATAGCGGCGCGCGGGTATCGACCCAGTTGCGGGTGGAATCGGCGACCGGGGCCGCGGCGTTGGTCATCCCAGGGTTCATCCCCGGTCTTTTAGCCCGGCGCCGGCCCGCTGCAAATCAGCGCGTCAGCACGTTGCCGTTGAGGGTGTCGAAGGTGCTGCCGCCGCGCCGCGTCTTCTGCGCTTCGGGAATCGAGGCGGAGCCCAGCGCTTCGCTCAGGCTGGGGCCGGCGGGGCCGCCCTGGGGCGGTCCGCGCTCGGCGATGGTGCACACCTTGGTCTCGAGCTGCTCGGTGTGGGCATGGCCCTTGCGCATCTGCGCGCTGGCATCGGGCGGGATGCCGCAGCGCTTGGTGTTGCCCTCGACATATTTGATCATCTTCAGCTCGGCCCGGGAGAACGCGCCGATCAGCTTGCAGGCCTCCTGCGGCGGGGCCTTGCGCTTGCCCGCGGCCTGAATGGCCTTGGCCTTGGCTTCGGCGTCGTTGCGCAGCGCGACGAATTCGGTCTGGCATTTGGCGGCATCCGGCGACGGACCGGCCTGCTGCTGAGGCATTCCGAAACCGCCGCCGAGCGGCGCGGCACCGTTGGTGAAGGCACCGTCGGCCGGACGCGCGGCGGCAGGCGCGCCGCCGACCGGCGGGAACGGCGAGGCGGCGGGGGCACCGCCCACCGGCGGAAACGGCGAGGCGGCGGGGGCACCGCCCACCGGGGGGAACGGCGATGACGAAGGTGCTGCGGCCTGCCCCGGCAGCGGCGCCGGAAACGCGCCCTGGGCATGAGCGGGGGCGCTGGCTTCAATGGCAGGCATGACAAACGCGGCGGCGGCCAGCAATGCGATCAAACGGTGCGGTGTCACGGCTCTCCTCCGGCGGGTTCCAATGACATAAACGATGGATTCGACCTTCTACGATTCCCGCCCGAGCTTAACAACCCGGTGATTGGGGCGGCAGCGCGGCGGTTGGTCACGCAACCGCTGTCAATCCGCTGCGGTTGGGATAGAAACCGCCCGACCGACCGAGAAAACCAGCCGCCAATGCCCAAGTTCGATTTCCGCAGCCCCCGCCTTTTCGTCGACGCCCCGCTGGCCGCCGGGGCCGGCCTCGCGCTGGACCGCGACCAGTCCAACTATCTCGGCAACGTGCTGCGGCTCGCCGCCGGCGACGCCGTGCTGCTGTTCAACGGCCGCGACGGCGAATGGCAGGCCACCCTCGCCGGCCGCAAGCGGCCCGACCGCGCCGAGGTCGGGGCGCAGGTCCGCGCCCAGGACCAGTTGCCCGACGTGCATTACGTGTTCGCTCCGCTCAAGCACGCCCGGCTCGACTACATGGCGCAGAAAGCCGTGGAAATGGGGGCCTGCGCGCTGGTGCCGGTGACCACCCGCTTCACCCAGGCGAGCCGGCTCAATGTCGAGCGCCTGCGCGCCAACGTGATCGAGGCCGCCGAACAATGCGGCATCCTCAGCCTGGCCGCGGTCCATGAGCCGCTGCCGCTGGAGCGCTGGCTCGCCGGGCGCGACGGCAGCCGCCTGCTGGTATTCTGCGACGAGGAGGCCCCGGAGGCCTCCCCGGTCGCGGCGCTGGCGGCGGAGAACGGCGCCAACGGGATCGACGTCCTGATCGGCCCCGAGGGCGGCTTCGCCGACGAGGAGCGTGCCGGCCTGCTCAAGCAGCCGTGTTTCGTCCGGCTGTCGCTGGGGCCGCGCATCCTGCGCGCCGATACTGCGGCGGTGGCTGCGCTGGCGCTGGTGCAGGCCGTGCTCGGCGACGGAAATACACGCTGAAGTTGTATCGGCAACGATTCCGCGTTAAGCCCCTTTCCGCTTCGTCATCGAAACCCGCGCCGTGGCGTGGTAAGGGACGGCCGATTCACGCCCGACCTCCCTGTTGGAAGCCCCTATGAGCCAGACCAGCGCCGCCACCGCGACCGGGTCCGCCACCCCGGCGGCCGCCCTGCTGCAATCCTTTGCGCAGGCTGGCTACGCCCATGCCCGCCCGCCGATTCTGCAGCCGGCGGAGCCGTTTCTCGATCTGTCCGGCGAGGACATCCGCAAAAGCCTGTACCTGACCACCGATCTCGGCGGCGACGAGCTGTGCCTGCGGCCCGACCTCACCATTCCGGTGGCGCGCGACTATCTCGCCTCGCCGCGCGCCGGCCAGCCCGCCGGCTTCTGCTATCTCGGCCCGGTGTTCCGCTATCGCGGCGGCAAGCCGGCAGAATTCAATCAGGCCGGGGTGGAATCCTTCGGCCGTGCCGACCGCGCCGCCGCCGACGCCGAGATGCTGGCGCTCGCCATCGAGGCCGCCCGCGCATTCGGCCGCACCGACATCGACATCCGCACCGGCGATGTCGCGCTGTTCGCTGCGCTGATCGAGGCGCTCGACCTGTCGCCGGTGTGGAAGCGCCGCCTGGTCAAGGATTTCAACCGCAAGGTCAGCCTCGCCCAGGACCTACGGCAACTGACGCTCGACACCGGCGCAACCGGCAACGAATACGAGGGCGTGCTGGCGGCGCTGGCGGGCTCCGACCGCAAGGCGGCACTGGCACTGGTGAGCGACCTCATGTCCATCGCCGGCACCAGCAATGTCGGCGGCCGCACGGTGGCGGAGATCGCCGACCGTTTTCTGGAGCAGTCGACGCTCAAGGGCGGCGCGCTGCCGCGCGAGGCGCTGCACCTGATCGAGCGTTTCCTCGGCATCGCCGGCGAGCCGGACGACGCCGCGGCGCAACTGCGCGCACTGGCGGCAGACGCCGGGCTTGACCTTAACGCCGTCCTCGACGACTTCGAAACCCGCACCGGATTCATGGCCGCGCGCGGCATCGCCACCCGCGCCATCCGCTTCTCCACGGCGTTCGGGCGCGGCCTCGACTACTACACCGGCTTCGAATTCGAACTGCACGCCCGCGGCAACGGCGCCGAGCCGCTGGCCGGCGGCGGCCGCTATGACGGCCTGCTGACCCGCCTCGGTGCGCCAACCCCCATTCCGGCCGTCGGCTTCTCGATCTGGATCGAGGCGCTGGCGCAAGGGAGCACGCCATGACCGCGCCGTTCGTCGTCGCCGTCCCTTCCAAGGGCCGGCTGCAGGAAAACGCCGAGGCTTTCTTCACCCGCGCCAACCTCGCTCTCGCCAAGCCGCGCGGGGCGCGCGACTATCGCGGCACCATGACCGGCCTCGACAACGTCGAGATCGCTTATCTCTCGGCGAGCGAGATCGCCGCGCAACTGGCGCGCGGCGCGGTGCACCTCGGCATCACCGGCGAGGACCTGATCCGCGAGAGCATCCATGACGCCGACAGCCGCGTCATGCTGGTGGAGAATCTCGGCTTCGGCAGTGCCAATGTGGTGGTCGCGGTGCCGCAGGCGTGGATCGACGTCCGCACCATGGCCGACCTCGATGACGTCGCGACCTCGTTCCGCGCCCGCCACAACCACCGCATGCGGGTGGCGACCAAATACATCAACCTGACGCGCAATTTCTTCGCCGCCCATGGCGTCGTCGACTATCGCATCGTGGAAAGCGCGGGCGCCACCGAAGGCGCGCCGGCGGCAGGCACGGCCGAACTGATCGTCGACATCACCACCACCGGCGCCACGCTTGCCGCCAACGGTCTCAAGGTGCTCGACGACGGCGTGATGCTGCGCAGCCACGCCAACCTCGTCGCCTCACGCGACGCCGACTGGTCGGCGGACCACCGCGAAACCGCGCGCATGATCTTCGACCACATCGCCGCCAGCGCCCGCGCCCGCAAGTACCGGGAAGTCCGCACCCGCTTTTCCGGCTGCGACGCCGCACTGCTGGCCGAGGCCCACGCCCGGTTCGGCGTGGTGTCCCCGTTCGGCGGCCCGACCTCGTCCGGCATGGTGACGCTGCACTGCCCGCCGGCCCAGCTCCATGCGCTGAGCAGCTTCCTGCGCCAGCGCGGCGCGGAGACGGTGTCCGTCGCCTCGCTCGACTATGTGTTCGACCGCGACAACCCGCTGTTCGCCAAGCTTGAGGCGTTTCTGGGGGCGTGACGGCCGTTGACGACCGCGTTCCGCCATTCCCATATAATCGGCACAATGCCGGAAACCGACCGATGACACTCGCGACCGCCTCGCCGAACGCTTCCGCCAGCCGCACTGCCGCGGCCGGGCTGTCGATCGTCGTGCCCGTGCTCAATGAAGCCGCCGGCCTCGCCGCGCTGCACGAGCGGCTCGGCGCGCTGGCGACCCGGCTGAAGCAGCGCTACGGCCTCGCCTGCGAGGTGGTCTATGTCGACGACGGGAGTTCCGACGCGACGCTCGAGATCGCGCGCGGGCTGCCACCGACGTCGCTCGACGTGCAGGTGGTGTCGCTGTCGCGCAATTTCGGCAAGGAGGCCGCGCTGATGGCGGGGCTCGACCATGCCCGGCGCGGCGCGGTGCTGTTCATGGACGGCGACGGCCAGCACGCGCCCGAACTGGTGGAGCGGCTGGTTGGCCACTGGATCGACGACGGCTACGACGTGGTGTTCACCGCCAAGGCCCACCGCTCTAACGAATCCGCCACCCGCCGCTTCAGCGTGAAAATCTTCTACACGCTGGTCAACTGGGGCGCGCGCCAGAAGATCCCCGAGGACGCCGGCGACTTCCGCCTGCTGTCGCCGCGCGCGGTGGCGGCGCTGCGCCAGTTGCCCGAGCGCAACCGCTTCTTCAAGGGGCTGTCGAACTGGATCGGCTTCCGCCAGATCCGCGTCGATTACGAACCCGCGCCGCGCGCCCACGGCGTCACCACCTTCAATATCGGCCGGCTGCTCGGCCTCTCCATCGAGGGGCTGACCTCGTTCACGGTGGCGCCGCTGCGCGTCGCCAGCCTGCTCGGCCTGCTGCTCGCCTTCGTCGCCTTCCTGTTCGGCCTGTCGATCCTCTGGGAAACCGTGGTCAGCGGCAAATCCGTGCCGGGCTATCCCTCGCTGGTGGTGGGCCTGATGACCATTGGCGGCGTGCAGCTCATCATGATCGGCGTGATGGGCGAGTACATCGGCAAGATCCTGTCCGAGATCAAGGCGCGACCGATCTACTTCGTCGCCGAACACAGCGTCAAAACCACCGACAGCGACAGCGCCGAGACGCCTGCCGCGCGGACCGCCGCCGAATGACGCCCACCCCCGCGCCGCGCCGGATCTGGCTGTGCGCCGACGATTACGGCATGAGCTCCGGCGTCAACCGCGCCATTCGCGAACTGATCGATAAGAAGCGCATCAACGCCACCTCGGTGATGGTGGTGGGCCCGGCGGCCGGGCGCGCGGAGAGCGCGGCGCTGACGCAGGCGCTGGCGACCAATCCGGATTGCGCCATCGGTCTGCACGCCACGCTGACCGCCCCGTTCGCGCCGCTGACCCTGTATTTCCGCCCGCTCGACGGCGGCCGCTTCCTGCCGCTCAATGCCATGCTGCGCCTGAGCCTGCTGCGGCGGCTCGATCCCGACATGATGCAGTCTGAGCTGGCGGCGCAGCTCGCCGCCTTCCACGAGTTATTCGGCCGCGCGCCGGACTACGTCGATGGCCACCAGCATGTGCAGCTGTTTCCGCAGGTGCGCGATGCCTTTCTCACCGCGGTGAAGGACGCCGCTCCCGGCGCATGGGTGCGCCAGTGCGGCCGCGCGCGGCCGCTGGCGCGGCGGCTCGACACGCCGAAAGCGCTGCTGCTCGACACCCTGAGCGCCAGCTTCCGCGCGCGCTGCGGGCGGGCGGGCGTTGCCTGCAATCCGGCGTTCGCCGGGGCCTATGACATGGTGCGCGGCGGCGACTTCGCGGCCGCCATGGCCGGCTTTCTCGACGGCTTGCCCGAGGGCGGTCTGGTGATGTGCCATCCCGGCTTTGTCGATGACACGCTGATCGGTCTCGACGACGTCACCACCCAGCGCGAGCGCGAACTCGCGTTTCTCGCCAGTGACGACTTTCCCCGCCTGCTGGCGGCCAACAACCTGACGCTGGAACGAAGCTGACGCGCGGACGTTTTGCCGCAGCGCGCGGAACAAGCTGTCATAAATTTAATCCGGCGCCGGACTGAGCCCGACACAATGCGGACCTAGATTCTATACCGCATGCCAGCACCGACGCATGAGGAGACCGCCATGACGCCACAGGAACGCCAACTCATCGACGATCTGTTCGACCGCCTTGCAAAGCTGGAGACATCGCCGCGCGATCCGGACGCGGACGCCGCGATCCTGCAGGGCCTGCGCCGCGCGCCCAACGCCGCCTACGCGCTGGTGCAGACGGCGCTGGTGCAGGACGAGGCGTTGCGGCAGGCCCACGCCCGCATCGCGGAACTGGAAGGCGCAACGGACGAGCCGCGCGCGCAGGGCAGCTTTCTCGACTCCATGCGCGGCACGATCATGGGACGCGGCTCGGTGCCCAGCGTTCGCCCGGGCGAGCGCGGGCCGGTGTGGAATAGCGGCGCGGTGATCGGCCAGACGCCTGACAATGGTCGCTTCAATGCCGATCCGCCGCTGGGCGATCCGCGTCAGGCCAGCCCCGCCGGCGGAGCGCTCGGTGGCGGCAATCCGGCAGGAGGTTCGTTCCTCGGCACCGCGGCGGCGACCGCCGCCGGCGTCATCGGCGGATCGATGCTGATGAACAGCATGCGCGGCCTGTTCGGCGGCGGCAGCACGCCGCATAACGGCCTCGGCAATCTCGCCGACTCCGGCGCGAGCAAGAGCCCGTGGAGCAGCGATCCGTCGCCGTCATCGTCATCGGGCGATCTCGCCCGCGACGCCGGTCTCAACGATGTCGGCAAGAGCGACGGCGTCCAGCGTCAGGCGTCTTATGATCAGGCACAGGCCGACGCCGATCAGGACCAGGATCAAGATCAGGACTATGGCGATTACGATGATGACGACGACGATTTCGACGACGGCGGCTTCGACGGCGGCGGCGATTACGCCTGATCGATGGGGGCGCTGAATTCGCTACACGTCATGGCCGGATTTATTCCGGCCATCCATGTCTTGCTTCTTTCCGGAACAGGCGTGTGGATGCCCGGGACAGGCCCGGGCATGACAAATTGCACTGATGCGTTCGCGTCTCAGATCACCACGACCTTGGTGCCGACGCTGACCCGGCCGTAGAGGTCGATCACGTCCTCGTTGCGCATGCGGATACAGCCCGACGACACGTTGGTGCCGATGGTCCATGGCTCGTTGGAGCCATGAATGCGATAGAGCGTTGTGCCGAGATACATCGCGCGCGCGCCGAGCGGATTTTCCGGCCCGCCCTCCATATGGCGCGGCAGGTCCGGCCGGCGCTTGAGCATTTCCTGCGGCGGCGTCCACGCCGGCCATTCCTTTTTAGCGGTGATGGTCTTGACCCCGGACCAGGTGAAGCCCGGCTTGCCGACGCCGATGCCGTAGCGCAGCGCCTGACCGTTGCCCTGCACCAGATACAGGAACTTGTTCGGCGTATCGATCACCACCGTGCCCGGCGCGTGATTGCCTTGATAGGCGACGACCTGCTTGGCGTATTTGGGATCGAAGCCCGGGCGACCCGGCTCGATCGAGGCGTCGTCCTGCTCCAACTGCCCGCGCCCTTGCGGGTCCATCGGCGGCAGTCCGCCACGCGACGGCATCCGCTCGTAGCGCGGCGCCGGCTCATAGGGCTGCTGGCCGTAATAGCCCCGGTGGCCCGACTGGCCACCGCTGAACAGGAATTCGAGAAAGCCGCCGCCCATGCCGGCGTTCGAGCGTTCGTCGTAATAGGCGACGCGGATCGGCATCGTCGGCGGGACCTGCGTTTGCGCGACGATCACGCGCGGGCTGTCGCCGTCGAAGGCAACGGCCGGACAGGAAGTGGCGGCAAGCAGCAAAGCGCCTGCGGCAAGCGCGGGGGAAGTTTTTCGGGACATCGACGTACTCTGCACTGTTTCGTCGGGAAGGCGCGGCGCGCCGTGAACGCGATCCATGTAAGATTCAAATCGCGTCGGTTTGGTAAACAAACGCCGCGCCTGGATTCACCACGTCGGCAGGCAGCGCCGGTTCCTTGCGGTAGCGTTTATTTTCGGTGAACGCGCGGTGCATGGATGATGCATCGGAGGCGTCGCGCGCGGCCGCCGCGCCAGGCCGCGGTTCCACGCGAAACCTCACGTTAAAACAACGCGGGGTACAACCGCGCCATCGGGGAATGGGGGGACACAGTATGGCCGTTCAGCGCAGGCGATTTCGCATCGAAGCCCTTCAGTCCGGCCTGCCGGTCATCGATCACGGCGCGGACGGCAGCCTGCCGCATCACCACGAGATCATGAACGAGCTGCGTGCCATCCGCGCCCAGATGGCCGCGCCGCATGGCGCCGCCGCCACGGGGGAGGCTTCACCGCCGCAGCACGACAGCAACGCCAGCGCGCAGCTGGAAACCTATCGCGCGCAGATCGAGCAGTGCGAGAAGCTCAAGATCGAACTCGATCTCATTCACGACGCCATCACCCGCACCAAACAGGAGATCGCCACCCTGCACGGCAAGAGCTTCAGCGGCGAGGAGATGGCCCGGGTCACCGGCGAACTCGGCGCGGTGGTCGGCGGCACCGAGGAAGCCACCCAGCAGATTCTCGAAGCCGCCGAAGCGATCGACCAGGCCGCCACCGCGCTCGGCAAGACCATGTCGCCGGACCAGCAGATCCAGCTCAGCGAGGAAATCCAGGATCGTGTGGTCGGCATCTTCGAGGCGTGCAACTTCCAGGACCTTACCGGCCAGCGCATCGGCAAGGTGATGACCACGATGAAATTCATCGAGCACCACATCAACGTGATGATGGATATCTGGGGCGGCGTCGACGCCATCAAGCAGCATGCCCCGGCCCACATCGACCCCCGCGTCGGCGATGCCCGTCTGCTCAACGGCCCCAAGGCCCCCGGCGACGCCGGCCACGCCTCGCAGGACGATATCGACGCGCTGTTCGACTGAAACCGACCAGCACGAAACCGCGAACAAGCCCGGCTCCTGTTCCGGGCTTTTTCGTCGCTCAAGGCCGCCGCAGCGCCAGAAAACAGCCGAGCGAGAACAGCGCCGCGACGATCAATATCTCCAGCGCCGCGCGGTCGGACCAGCGGTCCATGGCATAGGCCAGCACGAACGGGGACAGCGCCTGGCAGATCTGCGCCGGCCGCGCGATGCGGCCGATGACCCGGCCATAGCCGGCCGCTCCGAACAGCGCGAGCGGCAGC
>JAFKES010000161.1 GCA_017308495.1 Afipia sp. | reverse complement strand
CTGGATTACATGCGCCGCAAGACCGACAATTACGATCGCTGGATCGGCGGCATGGCGAAACTGCAGGCCGCGACGCGCGAGATCCACGGGAAGGGGTAGGGAAAAATTCTCTACCCGTCATTGCGAGGAGCGTCAGCGACGAAGCAATCCAGTCCTTGTTGCCGCGATCTGGATTGCTTCGCGGAGCCTGTCATCGGGCGGCGCTTTGCGCCGACCCGTTGGCTCGCAATGACGAATGTATGTGTTACCAGCTCGCGGTGGCTGTCATGGTCGGCTGTCCGGCGGCGTTGGCCGTCCACACCTCGAGGCCCGTGGCGGTGTCGTTGCCGTTGATGCTGAACTCCGAGCCGTCGAACAGCGGGCTGACGCCGCGATAGACAAAGTTCGCCGGGGCCTTGCCGCCGCGCAGCTTCGCGGCGAACTCGATCAGCAGCGCCGCCTGCAGCGGGCCGTGCACGATCAGCCCCGGATAGCCCTCGACCTTGGTGACATAGTCGCGGTCGTAGTGGATGCGGTGGCCGTTGAAGGTCAGCGCCGAATAGCGGAACAGCAGCACGGGATCGGCCATGTGGCTTTCGCGATATTGCGCGGCAGGCGCCGCCTTGGCTGTCGCTGGCACGGGCTTCTGGCTGCTGCTCGGCGCGGGCATGTCGCGATAGACGATGTCGTGGCGCTCGCGGATGGCGACGCCGCGCGGCGTCGAGAGGGTGTGGTCCACCGCAACGAAGCACAGCGTCCCGGTGCTGCCGCTCTTGAGCGTCACGTCGGTGATGCTTGAGGTGCGCGTCACAGTGTCGCCGACGCGCAGCGGATCGATGAATTCGATCCGGCCGCCGGCCCACATCCGGCGCGGCAGCGGCACCGGCGGAAGGAAGCCGCCGCGCGCGGGGTGGCCGTCCGGCCCGAGTTCGCTCATGGGCGCGACGGGCTGCGCCAGGCACCAGTGGGTGGTGAGCGGCGCGATGTCGCCCTCCGCCGGGTTACCGATGTCGAGGAACAGCGTGGCGCGCAGGCCCTTCACCAGTTGCGCGGTGATGACGTCTGAGGCTTTCTGGGTGCGGCCGATCCACTGGCGCAGGTGATCGATGTCGGGTGTCTCAGTCATTTTGTTTGTCCCGAGCGATTTTGTCGGTTGCGTCGCCCACCGGCGGCACCGCGCCATAGGGACGGGTCTCGCCGACGACGATGGCGGCGGGGGCGGGATAGGTGACCTTGCCGTTCGGCGTGTCCACGGTGATGCGGCGCAGATGCGGATGGCGCGAGAGGTCGCTCATGGTGTTGACCTCGGCGAAGGCGATGTCGGACTCCGACAGGCGCTTCAGCAACTCGTCGCGGGTCATGGTGGCGAAGGCGTCGCCCACGGCCTTGTCGGTGGCCGCGCGGTTCTGCACCCGCGCCACGCCATTGGCGAAGCGCGGATCGTCGGGCAGGCTGGGGCTGTCCATCACCTCGGCGCACAGCTTCTTCCACTCGCGCTCGCTCTGGATCGAGATCAGGATGTCGCGGCCGTCCTTCGAGGTGAACACGCCATAGGGCGCGATCGAGGTATGGGCGAGGCCCATGCGCTTCGGCTCCTGGCCGTTTTCAGCGTTGAGCAGCGGCACGGTGAGCCAGTCCGCCATCACGTCGAACATCGAGATGCGGATGTCGGCGCCCTGGCCGCTGCGCCCGCGCCCGATCAGGGCTTCGAGGATCGCGGCATGCGCGGTCGCGCCGGTGGCGATGTCGACGATGGACAGGCCGACGCGGGCCGGGGTGTCGGGGCCGCCGGTGATCGAGGCGAGGCCGCTTTCGGCCTGGATCAGGAGATCGTAGGCCTTGCGCTCGGCATAGGGGCCGTCGTCGCCGTAGCCGGAAATGGTGCAGATGATCAGGCCCGGATAATCCTTGCGCAGCCGTTCGCGCGTGAAGCCGAGCTTGTCCATTGAGCCGGGCTTGAGATTCTGCACCAGCACGTCGGCGCCGGCAATCAGCCGCTCCAGCGTGCTACGGCCGGCGTCGGTGGCGAGATCGATCACCACCGATTGCTTGCCGCGGTTGAGCCAGACGAAATAGCTGCTCTGGCCTTTGGCGGCGGCGTCGTAGCCACGGGCGAAATCGCCCTCCGGGCGCTCGACCTTGTAGACGGTCGCCCCCGCGTCTGCGAGGCGTGAGGTGCAGAACGGGGCGGCGACGGCCTGCTCGACGGCGATCACGGTCAGTCCTTCAAGCGGCAGCATGGTCTCTCTCAGTAGGAACGCGGCATGCCGAGCACGTGCTCGGCGAGATGCGACAGCACGAGGTTGGTGGAGATCGGCGCCACCGAATAGAGCCGGGTCTCGCGGAATTTTCGCTCGACGTCGTACTCCTCGGCGAAGCCGAAGCCGCCATGGGTCTGGATGCAGGCGTTGGCCGCCTCGAACGAGGCATCGGCGGCGAGCATCTTGGCCATGTTGGCCTCGGCGCCGCAATCCTTGCCCGCTTCATAGAGCCGGGTCGCCTCCCTCACCATCAGTTCGGCGGCACGCATGTTGGCGTAGGCCCGCGCAATCGGAAACTGGATGCCTTGATTCTGGCCGATCGGGCGGCCGAACACCGAGCGCTCCTTGGCATAGGCGCTGGCCTTGGCGATGAACCATTTGGCGTCGCCGACGCATTCGGCGGCGATCAGGATACGCTCGGCGTTCATGCCGGAGAGAATGTAGCGGAAGCCGCGGCCTTCCTCGCCGATCAGGCTCTCGGCCGGCACCTTCATGTTGTCGAAGAACACTTCGGTGGTGGAGTGGTTCATCATGGTGCGGATCGGGCGGATGGTGAGGCCGCCGGCCGCTTTCGCCGCCTGCATGTCCACGATGAACACCGATAGGCCGTCGGTGCGCTTGGCCGCCTGCTCCTTCGGCGTGGTGCGCGCGAGCAGGATCATCAGGTCGGAATATTCGGCGCGGCTGGTCCAGATCTTTTGGCCGTTGACGACATAGTGGTCGCCTTCACGCCTGGCAAAAGTCTTGAGCGAGGAGGTGTCGGTGCCGCTGGTCGGCTCGGTGACGCCGAACGCCTGCAGCCGCAATTCCCCCGAGGCAACACGCGGCAGCCATTTGGCCTTCTGCGCCTCGCTGCCGTGCCGCAGCAGCGTACCCATCGTGTACATCTGGGCGTGGCAGGCCCCGCCGTTGCAGCCCGCGCGCTGGATCTCTTCGAGGATCGCCGCCGCCGCCGACAGCTTCAGCCCAGCGCCGCCGTACTCCTCCGGGATCAGCACCGACAGATAGCCGGCATCGATCAGCGCCTGGACGAATTCCTTCGGATAGGCCATGGCGCGGTCGAGCTTGCGCCAGTACTCCCCCGGAAACTGCGCGCAAAGCCGGGCAACAGACTCGCGGATGTCGGAATAGTCTTGCTCGTGATGGGTCATGGGACTCTGTCTGGCAGGGCTTAACGGGATGGCGTAACGGGATGGCGTGGTGGGATAGTCCGGCAGGCCGCACGTCGCCGCCGCATGTCCGATTTGTAACGTCGGGAGTAAAAGACCGCTACCCCGGAATCCGCACCGGCAGGGTCTCGTAGCCCTTGACGAAGCTGGAATAGATGCGGGTCGGCTCGCCAACCACCTCGATGGTGTCGAAGCGCTTGAGGATCTCCTCCCAGATGATGCGCAGCTGCAGCTCGGCGAGCCGCATGCCGACGCAGCGATGGATGCCGAAGCCGAACGACATATGGGTGCGTGGTCGGGCGCGATCGATGATGAAGGCGTCCGGGTTTTCGATCACCGTATCGTCGCGGTTGCCGGAGACGTACCACATCACCACGCGGTCGCCCTTGCGGATCAGCTTGCCGCCGAGCTCGGTATCGGCCAGCGCGGTGCGGCGCATGTGAGCGAGCGGCGTCTGCCAGCGGATCACCTCCGGCACGAAGCTGTCGATCAGGCCGTGGTCGGCGCGCAGCTTGGCGTATTGGTCCGGATTCTCGTTCAGCGCCAGCACCGAACCGGTCATCGAGTTGCGCGTGGTGTCGTTGCCGCCGACGATCAGCAGGATCAGGTTGCCGAGCAGTTCTTCGCGGGTCATGTGGCGGGTGGCGTCGCTGTGCGCCATCAGCGAGATCAGGTCGCTGCGTGGTTCGGCGTTGACGCGTTCGTTCCACAGCCGCGTGAAATAGTCGGCGCATTCGCCGAGTTCGCGCAGCCGCTGCTCCTCGCTGTCGTAGATGCCGCTCTTGGGCAGCGCGGTGGCGAGGTCCGACCACCGCGTCAGCTTGCGGCGGTCCTCCCAGGGGAAATCGAACAGCGTTGCCAGCATCTGGGTCGTCAGCTCAACGGAAACGCGCTCGACCCAGTTGAAGGTTTCGTTGCGCGGCAGGTTGTCGAGGATCAGCGTTGCGCGCTCGCGGATCAGCACCGCGAGTCTGTCGAGATGGGCCGGCGTGAACATCGGCTGCACCGTCTTGCGCTGCGGGCCGTGCTTGGGCTCGTCCATGGCGATGAAGCTCGGCCAGCTGTAGTTCTCGCCGACGTCGCGCAGGCCGATGCCGCCAAGCCTCACGTCGGAGGAGAAGATCGCCGGATTGGTGTCGACATGCATGATGTCGTTGTAGCGCGTCACCGACCAGTAATCGCCGACCGGGCAGGTGGTGCAGAAGTGGACCGGCTCTTCCTGGCGCAGCCGCTCGAAATAGGGCCACAGCGTATCGTCGTAGAACAATTTTGGCGCGCCGGGGTGGAATTCGGACAGCGGCATGGCGTAGGCGCGCTCGCGCGCGGCGCGCTGGCGCTCGGCGCGGACGGCGGCGATGGTTCCGTGCATGGCGGTCCTTCTCCCTTGCGGACGCGGCGGGTGATGTCCCGTTTACGTCTTTATAGACGAGTACCCCGCGTATAGACGAATTACATCGCGTCGAAGCGATGCCTGCAAGCCGTCCCGGCTCCACGGATGCGCAAAAATCTCGACCGTCGCCGGAAGTAGATCCATGCTCCCATATCCGGTCGAATACGGACACCGGGCTTCTCACACAGGTTGTTTAACTTCTGCGACTTAACCTTACTTCCCGGAACGAACGGAAAAGGGGCAGGACGTGCAGTTGTTCGGGGCATCGCAGGAGTTGACCGCCAAGCTTGAGGCGCTCGGAAAATCCCAGGCCATCGTCGAGTTCAATCTCGACGGCACGGTCATCACCGCCAATCCGAATTTCCTCAACGTGATGGGCTATCAGCTGGAGGAAATCAGGGGCCAGCACCACAGCCTGTTCGTCGATCCCGTGTATCGCGACAGCGCCGACTATCGCGCGTTCTGGGAGGCGCTGCGGCGGGGCGAACTACAGGCCAGGGAATTCATGCGGGTGGGCAAGGGCGGCAGGCAGGTCTGGATCCAGGCCTCCTACAATCCGCTGCTCGACCGCGCGGGCAAGCCGTTCAAGGTGGTGAAGTTCGCCACCGACATCACCGAGCAGAAGCTGCGCAGCGCCGACTACGAGGGTCAGATCAAGGCCATCCACAAGTCGCAGGCGGTGATCGAGTTCAATCTCGACGGCACCATCATCACCGCCAACGAGAATTTCCTCAAGACGCTGGGCTACCGGCTGGACGAGGTGCAGGGTCGCCATCACAGCCTGTTCGTCGAACCCGAGTATCGCGACAGCGCCGACTATCGCGTGTTCTGGGACAGGCTGCGCAGCGGCGAGTATCAGGCGGCAGAATACAAGCGCGTCGGCAAGGGCGGCCGCGCGGTGTGGATTCAGGCGTCCTACAACCCGATCACCGGCGCGGACGGCAAGCTGTCCAAGGTGGTGAAGTTCGCCACCGACACCACCACCCAGGTGGAGGAGCGTCTCCGCCGCAGCGAGCTGCAGAAGCTTATCGACGCCGATCTCGGACAGATCACCGAGGCGGTGGCCTCGACCTCCGAGCGGGTGACCTCGGCTGCGGGCGCTTCGACCCAGACCTCCTCCAACATGCAGGCGGTGGCTTCCGGTGCCGAGGAACTGGCGGCGTCCGTCGGCGAGATCAGCCGCCAGGCGGCGGACGCGCTGCGCATCTCGATGCAGGCCGTGCAGCAGGCCAACGAGACCAGCGCCATCGTCTCCGGCCTCGCCGTCGCCGCCCAGAAGATTGGCGACGTGGTCAAGCTCATCAACAACATCGCCGAGCAGACCAACCTGCTGGCGCTCAACGCCACCATCGAGGCCGCGCGCGCCGGCGAGGCCGGGCGGGGCTTCGCCGTGGTCGCCTCCGAGGTCAAGAGCCTCGCCACCCAGACCGCCAAGGCCACCGACGAGATCAGCGCCCAGATCGCGGAAGTTCAGGGCACCACCGGCAGCGCCGTCAGCGTCATCGAGGCGATCACCCAGACCATCTCGCGGATCAACGAGATTTCGTCCGCGATCGCGGCCTCGGTGGAGGAGCAGGCCGCGGTCACCCAGAGCATTTCCGCCAACATGCAGGTGGCGGCCAAGGGGGTCACCGACATCAACGCCAATATGAGCGACATCGCCCGGGCGACGCAGTCGGTCGACGAATCCACCCGTAAGGTGCGCGAGGCCTCCCGCGCGCTGGCCTGAAATCCCGGGCAGCCGCCGCAATTGTTCCTGCGAAATGTCGCGCGCAGGACAGTGCGGCGCGCCGTCCCGTGCCTCTTCTCCCTCCAAGCTGGCCGTGGCATTGTCCGGCCGAACAATCGCCGGCTCGTCCGGGAGCCGGATCCTGGGAGGGACGCCTGATGATTCCGAACGCGCACAGTGTTTTCAATTTCGACCTCGGCGAGACCGCGGACGCCATCCGCCAGACCGTGCGCGATTTTTCCGCCAACGAGATCGCGCCGCGCGCCGACGAGATTGACAAGACCAACCAGTTTCCGCGCGACCTGTGGCCCAAGCTCGGCGCGCTCGGCCTGCATGGCATCACGGTGGAAGAGGAATACGGCGGCTCCGGGCTCGGCTATCTCGAACACTGCCTCGCGGTGGAGGAGATTTCGCGCGCCTCCGCCTCGGTCGGCCTGTCCTATGGCGCCCATTCCAACCTCTGTATCAACCAGATCCGCCGCAATGGCAGCGAGGCGCAGAAGCGCAAATACCTGCCGAAGCTGATGTCGGGCGAGCATGTCGGGGCGCTGGCGATGTCCGAGCCGGGAGCCGGGTCCGACGTGGTTTCGATGAAGACCCGCGCCGACAAGAAGGGCGACCGCTATATCCTCAACGGCGGCAAGATGTGGATCACCAACGGGCCCATCGCCGAGACGCTGGTGGTCTACGCCAAGACCGATCCGGCCGCCGGCGCGCGCGGCATGACCGCGTTCCTGATCGAGAAGGGCATGAAGGGATTTTCAACCGCGCAGAAGCTCGACAAGCTCGGCATGCGCGGCTCCGACACCGGCGAACTGGTGTTCGAGGATTGCGAGGTGCCGGAGGAGAACGTGCTCGGCGCGGCCGGCCGCGGCGTCAACGTGCTGATGTCGGGGCTCGATTACGAGCGCGCCGTACTCGCGGCGGGGCCCCTTGGCATCATGCAGGCCTGCCTCGATGTGGTGATGCCCTATGTTCATGAGCGCAAGCAGTTCGGCCAGCCCATCGGCGAATTCCAGCTTGTGCAGGGCAAGATCGCCGACATGTATGTGACGATGAACGCCTCGCGCGCCTACGTCTATGCGGTGGCCAAGGCCTGCGACCGCGGCGAGACCACGCGCGAGGACGCCGCCGGCGCGATCCTCTATGCGGCGGAGCGCGCCACCCAGTGCGCGCTGGATGCGATCCAGCTTCTCGGCGGCAACGGCTATATCAACGATTATCCCACCGGCCGCCTGCTGCGCGACGCCAAGCTCTACGAGATCGGTGCCGGCACCAGCGAAATCCGCCGCATGCTGATCGGCCGCGAGCTGTTCTCCAAGACGACGTAACACAGGACGACGTAACACAAGACAACGTAGCGACGACCCCACGCCTGCACGCGACGCGGGCAGGTCTCCTCCTGTCCCCGGTGGCGGCGATGACGGGTCGCAAAGGAACCGTTAACGAAATCCCTCATTTACGAGGCATTAAGCTTTCGGGTTTATGACTGGCATCGTCCTTGTTTGGACACCGAGTGGCTCCTGTCCACTCTGTTTGACGCCTCCCTGTTATCAACTTTCAAAGCCGCCGGAAACGGCGGCTCTTTTTTGTTCCCGCTCCGTATCGGTTCGTACCGGGTTTGTGCCGTGCTTTCCGCGGCCAAGGCATCCCGCTGGAAACCATATCTCCGCATAGTTCCCCCGGGCGGCTGGACTTGCGGCCGCGGGCGCGCAATCATTTGTTTATCATAAAAAAAGCAGCGTACTGCGTGAGGCGTTAACTATGTCGGATCACTCGCCGTCGGCTGAAGCCGACCTCGTTCTCCTGAGCGAACGGATCACCAACTCCCCTGCCTTCGGGCTTCTGTTCCGGGAAGGCATGGACCTCGTCGAGGAAACCGCGGCCTATCTCGATGGCGCGGGCCGGACCGAGGCCAAGGCGCTGGAGCGCGCCGCAAGCCTGTCCTACGCCACCGAAAGCATGCGGCTGACCACCCGGCTGATGCAGCTCGCCTCATGGCTGCTGCTGCATCGTGCGGTCAAGGAAGGGGAGATGACGCTGACCCAGGCCAACCGCGAGAAGACCAAGGTGAAGCTCTCGGCGGCGGACCCCGGTGCCGCCGATATGCTCGCCCGACTGCCGGAGCAGTTGCAGAGCCTGATCGCCCGCTCGATGGCACTGCAGGCCAAGGTGCGCCGGCTGGATACGACGATCCATACGCCTGCCGTGAGCCCGGCCGTCATCGGCAATCCGCTGGTGCCGCAGATCAACATGCTCAAGGCGGCGTTCGAGCGCTGAGGCGCCCGTGGGTCCCGCACCCGCCAACAAAAACGCCCCCGCGCGAGCAGGGGCGTTTTTTGTTTGATAAGGGCGCTTCGAGCCGGTCGGCGAAAGGCCGGCGCGCGCGAAGTCGGGAACCTGGGGCTTGGAGGACTTTAGTGTCCGGCCGGGCCCGTTGGCTCCGCGCCTCAGCTCTTGAGGAAGCCCGAGAACTTCTTCTGGAACCGGGACACGCGGCCGCCACGATCCAGGATCTGCTGCTGGCCACCGGTCCAGGCCGGATGCGACTTGGAATCGATGTCGAGGTTCAGCGTGTCGCCGTCCTTGCCATAGGTCGAGCGGGTGAAATACTCGGTCCCGTCGGTCATCACGACCTTAATCGTATGATAATCCGGATGAATTTCGGCTTTCATGGCAAATCCTTTGGCGCCGGGCGCCCATGTGGTCGGGGATGTTCGGGACGAATTTGGCCCGCTCTATATCGCAGGAGCGGCGGTGAAACAAGCCGGCAAGGTCATTTGCCAGCCTCCGCCGCCGGGCCTATTGGAAGGCGTCTGACAACCAAGCGGCGGCCGGTTTCATGAGCGCAGTGGAGAGAGTGGACACACAGGCGGGGCCCGCCGCCGGGCGGCTGCCCGAGGGCGTCCTGCCGCGCGCGGACACGCCGGCCGGCGCGGCGCCTCCGCAAGGCGCGGGGGACCCCGGCGCGCCGCGCAAGTCCCGTGGCGGCAAGCTGCGCCCGCTGCTGGCGCTCGCGCCCTATGTCGGGCGCTATCGTGGGCAGGCCCTCGCCGCGCTGGTGGCGCTGGTGGTGGCCTCGGCGGCGACGCTGGTGGTGCCGCTGGCGGTGCGGCGGATGATCGATTTCGGCTTCAGCGCCGAAGGCATCGCCCTGATCAACAACTACTTCGCGGTGATGATCGCGGTGGTGGTGGTGCTCGCGCTCGCGAGCGCAGCGCGCTACTACCTCGTCATCACGCTCGGCGAGCGCATCGTCGCCGACCTGCGCCGCGACGTGTTCAACCATCTCACCTCGCTGTCGCCGGCCTTTTTCGATACCGCCCACAGCGGCGAACTGGTGTCGCGGCTGACCGCCGACACCACCCAGATCAAGTCGGCTGTCGGCGCGTCGGTGTCGATGGCGCTGCGCAATCTCGTGCTGTTCGTCGGCGCCACCGCGATGATGGTGGTGACCAGCCCGAAACTGTCCGGCATCGTGCTGGCGGTGATCCCGCTGATCGTCATTCCGCTGGTGGCGTTCGGCCGCCGCGTGCAGAAGCTGTCGCGCGGCGCGCAGGACACGCTGGCGCAGGCGTCGTCCTATGCATCCGAACTGATCGGCGCGATTCGCACCCTGCAGGCCTTCACCAACGAGCGGCTGGCGGAGGCACGCTTCGGCGCGGAGGTCGAGCGCGCTTATGACGCCGCGCGCCGCTCCACCCGCGCCCGCGCCTTCCTCACTGCCACGGTGATCTTCCTGATCTTCTCCAGCGTGGTGGCGATCCTGTGGATCGGCTCGCACGACGTGCTGACCGGCCAGATCAGCGCCGGCCGTCTCAGCCAGTTCATTCTCTATGCCGCCTTCGCGGCCGGCGCGCTCGGCCAGTTGAGCGAGGTGTGGGGCGAAATCTCCCAGGCCTCCGGCGCGGCCGAGCGGCTGTTCGAGCTGCTTCACGTCAAGCCGCAGATCGCGCCGCCCGCCCATCCGCGTGCACTGCCCCGGCCGTCGCGCGGCGACGTCGCCTTTGACAACGTGCGCTTCGCCTATCCGACGCGGCCCGATCATCTCGCGGTCGACGACGTGTCGTTCGCGGTCCGGGCCGGCGAGAAGGTGGCGGTGGTCGGCCCCTCCGGCGCGGGCAAGAGCACCCTGTTCCATCTGCTGCTGCGGTTCTACGATCCCGCGAGCGGGACGGTCGCCGTCGACGGCGTGCCGGTGCGTGAGGCCGATCCGGCGGAGGTGCGCGCGCGCATCGCGCTGGTGCCGCAGGATTCCGCGGTGTTCGCGGCGAGCGCGCGGGACAACATCCGCTTCGGGCGGCCGGACGCCAGCGACGCGGACGTCGCCCGCGCCGCCGATCTCGCCCACGCCACCGAGTTCATCTCGCGCTTGCCGCAGGGCTTCGACACGCAATTGGGCGAGCGCGGCGTCACCCTGTCCGGCGGCCAGCGCCAGCGCATCGCGATCGCGCGCGCCATCCTGCGTGATGCGCCGCTGTTGCTGCTCGATGAAGCGACCTCGGCGCTCGATGCGGAGAGCGAGACGCTGGTGCAGACCGCGCTCGAAGAACTGATGAAGCAGCGCACCACGCTGGTGATCGCCCATCGCCTCGCCACCGTGCTGTCGTGCGATCGCATTCTGGTGATGGAGAATGGCCGCGTGGTCGAGCAGGGCACCCATGCCGAGCTGGTGGCGGCGGGCGGTCTTTATGCGCGGCTGGCAAGGCTGCAGTTCGAAGGGGTGTAGTCCTCTTTAACTACCCTCACCCGGTGTCTCGCTGCGCTCGAAGCCACCCTCTCCTACAAGGGGAGAGGGGAGGGTAGATAGGCAGCGACTCCTACGGCATCCACTTCATGCCCTGAATTCTGCGCCCCGACGCCGGATTGACATCATCATGGGTGTAGACGAAGCCGTTGCGGGCGTAGAAGCGGACGGCACGAGCGTTGTCGCTGTTCACCAGCAGCGTCAGGCCCGCGGGCGACAGCCGCTTGGCTTCGGTGATCAGCGCGTTGGCGAGGTCCGAGCCCCATTGCTCGGGCGAGACCACCAATTGGTCGAGATAGCCGGTTGAATCCACCGTGACGAAGCCGATCACTGCGCCGTCGCCGTCGCTTGCTTCGGCATCATTTTGCTCGGCCACCATGATTCGTGCCGCGGGCACCAGTTCGTCGCGCCAGCGCTGCCGCCATGCTTCCAGCCGCGCGCTGAAATCGATGTCGGGATAGGCCTGCTGCCAGGTCCGGAACCAGAGGCCGATGGCGGCATCTTCGTCGGCTGGTGTGTAGGGGCGGAGGATGAAAGGCTGTTGGGTCAGGGCTTCACCGTCGTGCCCGGGCTTATTCCGGGCATCCATGTCTTGAGGGTTCGGCACAAACAGGACGTGGATGGTCGGGACCAGGTCCGGCCATGACGAGACATCATGCCGCGATTCGTCGCCACGTCATCGCTCCGTCAGTTTCAGTTCGATGCGGCGGTTGCGCCGGAAGGCGTCCTCGGTTTTCTCGGGATCGAGCGGCTGGAATTCGGCGAAGCCGGCCGCCACCAGCCGCTGCGCCGGCACACCGAGCGAGATCAGGTACTGCACCACCGAGATGGCGCGCGCCGACGACAGTTCCCAGTTCGACTTGAATTGCGGGCTGTTGATCGGCCGCACGTCGGTGTGGCCGTCCACGCGCAGCACCCAGGCGATCTCCGGCGGGATCTGCTTGTCGAGATCGGTCAGGGCGGCGGCGACCTTGTCGAGCTCGGCGCGGCCTTCGGGCAGGAGCTGCGCCTGTCCGGTGTCGAAGAACACCTCCGACTGGAATACGAAGCGGTCGCCGACGATGCGTACGTCCGGCCGGTTGCCGAGAATGGTGCGCAGGCGTCCGAAGAATTCCGAACGGTAGCGCGACAGTTCCTGCACGCGCTGGGCCAGCGCCACGTTGAGGCGCTGGCCGAGATCGGCGATCCTGGTCTGTGATTCCTTGTCGCGCTTCTCCGAGGCGTCGAGCGCGTCCTCCAGCGCCGCCAGCTGGCGGCGCAGCGCGCTGATCTGCTGGTTCAGCACCTCCACCTGCGCCAGCGCGCGGGCCGAAATCTGCCGCTCCGAATCGAGCGCCTTGCCGAGTTCGCCGGCGCGGCCCTCGGCGCTGGCGCCCGCGCCGGCGAGGCCGTCATAGAGGCCCTTGACGCGGTCGCGCTCGGTCTCGGCGGCGGCGAGCCCGGCGCGCATCTGCGCGAGCTGTTCGTCGAGGTTGAGCTTGCCGAGCTTTTCCAGCGACAACAGGTCGGTGAGCTGGGCGATCTGCGCGTTCAGCCGCTCCAGCGCCTTGTCCTTGCCGGTGACTTCCTGCGACAGGTAGAACTGGACGACAAGGAACACCGACAGCAGGAACACGATGGCGAGCACCAGCGTCGACAGTGCGTCGACGAAGCCTGGCCAGTAATTGAAGCCGCTGTCGTGGCGGCGTGAACGCGAGAGCGCCATCAGCTATCTCCGGTTCAATTGTTTTCCGGCTGGCGCGCGAGCCGTTCGAGCAGGGTTTTGATCTCCTTGTTCTGTTCGCCCTGTCCGTCGGCCCATTCGCGGATCAGCTGCTGCTCGCTGCGCATGTGATGCACAAGACCCTGAATGGCCTCGGCGAGATTGGCCATCGCCGTGGTGGAGGCGCGGTTCGAGCCCATGTCCTCCACCGCCGCGCGCAGGCGGTCGAGGGCCGGGGTGAGATCGCCGCCGGCGGCCGGGCTATCGCCGGTATATTCGCGCACGGTTTCGGCCAGCCAGTCTTCGAGATCGGTGTAGAAGCGGTTCTGCGCCTGACCCGATTGCAGGTCGAGGAAGCCGAGGATCAGCGAGCCGGCGAGGCCGAACAGCGACGACGAGAACGAGATGCCCATGCCGCCGAGCGGGGCGGCGAGGCCTTCCTTCAGCGTGTCGAACACCGAGCCGGCGTCGCCGCCGACTTTCAGGCCCTCGATCACGTGGCCGACGGAGCCGACGGTTTCGATCAGGCCCCAGAAGGTGCCGAGCAGGCCGAGAAATACCAGGAGCCCGGTCATGTAGCGCGCGAGGTCGCGGGATTCGTCGAGGCGCGTGGCGATGGAATCCAGCAGATGCCGCATGGTCTGCTGCGAGATGCTCATGCGGCCGGAGCGGTTGCTCAGCATCGCCGCCATGGGCGCGAGCAGCGTCGGCCGGCGGTCCACCGCGAGGCCCGGATCGGAAATGCGGAAATGGTTGACCCAGGCAATTTCCGGATAGAGGCGGATGACCTGGCGGAACGCCATGACGATGCCGATGGCGAGCACGCCGACGATCAGCGCGTTGAGGCCGGGATTGGCCAGGAATGCCTGCCAGATCTGCTTGTTGAGCACCACCGCGATCAGGCCGCACAGGATCAGGAACACCACCATCCGCACCAGGAAGATGCGCGGCGTCGAAAGCTTGGGCGCGCCGAGTTCGGCCGCGGTGCCGGGTGCGGATGTTCTGGCCATGGCGGATGGTGGATCCTTCTCCGTGGAAATCATCCGCCACACTATGGCACAGCGGCGGCCGGAGGAAAGACGCCATCGCCGGTTTGACGCCGGGCGCGGAACTTCGTGCGTGGCGACGTCATGCCGCCGTCATCGCGCGGCGGGACGGGCGAGGAGGTCTCGAAGGTGAAACGGGCGCGCCGGTTACAGCGGCTTGAGGATCTTCACCAGTTCGTGCTGGATGGTCTCGTTGCCGCAGACCACGTGGCCGGTCTCGAGCGCGTTGTCATGGCCGTCGATGCCGCTGACGATGCCGCCCGCCTCGCGCACCATGATCAGGCCCGCGGCGATGTCCCACGGCTGCAGGTTGCGCTCCCAGTAACCGTCCAGCCGTCCGGCGGCGACGAAGGCGAGATCGAGCGAGGCCGCGCCGAAGCGGCGCAGGCCGGCGACGCGATTCTGCATTTCGGTCATCTCGCGGCGCGACAGTTCGTGGTCACCGCGCCCGATATGGGGCAGGCCGCAGGCGATGACGCATTCGTTGAGGCGCTTGCGGCCGGCGACGCGCAGCCGCGTGTCGTTGAGGAAGGCGCCCTTGCCGCGCTCGGCGATGTAAAGCTCGTCGTTGGCCGGATTGTAGATCACGCCTGCGACGATCACGCCCTCGCGCTGCAGGCCGATAGAGATCGCGAACTGGGGAATGCCGTGCAGGAAGTTGGTGGTGCCGTCGAGCGGATCGACAATCCAGGTGTTGGACTTGTCGGCGCCTTCGCGGGTGCCGCCTTCCTCGCCGAGGAAGCCGTAGCCCGGCCGCGCCTTGGTGAGGTCCTCGTAGAGCATCTGCTCGGCGCGCTTGTCGGCCAGCGAGACGAAATTCGCCGGGCCTTTCAGCGATACCTGGAGGTTCTCGATCTCGCCGAGATCGCGTTTGAGGCCGCGGCCGGCGCGGCGCGCGGCCTTGACCATGACGTTGATGAGCGCTGAATGAAGCATGGTTCCGGCTGGCAGGAGGTTTCGCCGCGAGCGGACCGGACGGCGGATCGGGCTGGCGGGCTGATGCGTTGAAGCCGATGCTTGGCGGCAAAGCGCAGGCGCGTCAAGGGCGTCGGCGCTGTTTTTGGGTGCGGCGCGGCCTACCGGGCGCCGAACCATTTCTTGGCGAGATCCTCGGCCTTCTTGCGGTCCTCGGCGGGAAGCTGCGCCAGTTGCGCGTCGAGGTCGGGATCGCTGGCTCCGGCGGTCTTGGCGATGAGATGCCAGCGGAAACCGTTGATCTTGTCGACCGGCACGTTGATCCCGTCGACATAGAGCCGCGCCAGCCGGTTCTGCGCGATCGGGCTGCCCTGCCGCGCGGCACGGTTCAGCAGCGCGACGGCGGTGGCGGTGTCCTTGGTGACGCCGGTGCCATTGAACAGGGCGATGGCGTATTCGACCTCGGCGTCGAGATTGTCGGCCACCGCGGCGGCGCGCATCAGCGTCGCCGCCTCGACGAGGTTTTTCTCGACACCGCGGCCTTCCTTGTAGAACGTCGCCAGCGCGTATTGCGCCTCGGGGTTGCCGGCATTGGCGGCCTGGCGGAACAGTTCGGCGGCGCGCTTGACGTCCTGCGGAAAGGTCTGGCCTTCGAGGTACAACAGGCCGAGATTGTAGGCGGCGGCGCCCTTGCCGAGCTTGGCCGAGGAGGCCAGCAGGCGCGCGCCTTCCTCGCGGTTCTGCGGTCCGCCGCGTCCGGCGATCCTCATCATGCCGAGCGCGAACATCGCCTCGCGATCGCCGCGGTCGGCAGCCTGCCGGTACCATTCGGCGGCCTTTGCGTCGTCGCGCTTGATGCCGAGCGAATTGGAGTAGAGCTCGCCGAGCAGGGTCATCGCTTTCGGGTCGCCCTTGTCCTGCGCGCGCTTCAGCGCGAGGTTGAAGGCGGTTCGGTACAGCCCCTTCTGGTAAGCACCGTAAGCGAGATCGACATTGGGATCGTCCGGCGTCTCGGTCACGGGCGCGGGTGCAGGCGTCACCGGAGCGGCCTTTTTCTGCGCGGCGGGCGCGGCTTTCGGGGCCGCAGCCTTGGGGGGCGCCGCTTTCGCCGCGGGCGGCTTCTTCGCCGGCGCCGGCGCGGGCTTGGTGGAATCGATCGGCGCGGGGAACGGATTGGGCGCCTGCGCCGAGGCTGCCGTCGCCAGTGCGGTCACCCCGGCCGCGACCGCTGCGAGCAGCCGCGCGTGCGCCGCCAGCCACCGGGCCGGGGCGGGCCGACTTGGTGCGGATGACGGGGCGCTGCGGCGGGCGGTCATCGCGGCGTTATCCTGGGCCGGCGGCGGCATCGGCCGTCGCCGCGGTGAACCCTTGCGCGATGGCAATGCCGGCGGCGGCCAGCGTCGCCTCCGGTCCGCGCGAATCCTGCCAGATGATATCTGCCACCAGAACGAAGTCAGCCCCGGCGGCGGCGAACAGCCGCACCTCGTCGAGGCTTTCGGCATGGCCGACGCAGGGCGGCTCAAACAGCTCGGCCCACCAGCCGAGCCGCTCGCAGATCGCCTCCACCGACGGCC
>JAFKES010000234.1 GCA_017308495.1 Afipia sp. | reverse complement strand
CAGCGCATGGGTTCCGGTATTGGGCCGGCTTGTGGCGAGAATGCCGGTGACGCGGTTCTTTCTGAACAGCGCCAGCACCTCGTCGAGCGGGTAATACGGCTTCGGTTCCCAGTTGTAATGCAGGTGCGCGTCGAAAATCTCGATCGGCTCCTCAGTCGCGCGCGCCGGAAGCAGCGCTGCCAGAAGGGCAACGACGCCGAGCATGGCGCATCGCCGGCCTCTCGCCGCAAGGGCCGCCATCATGACGCTATTCCGCGGCGACGACACGCGGGGGCGCGACGTCGGGCGTCTCCTGCAAGGTCGGATCAAGACGCCGCTTGAGGCGGCGGTCGATGCGGTCGAGGTAGATGTAGATCACCGGGGTGATGAACAGCGTCAGCAACTGCGACACCAGCAAGCCGCCGACCACGGCGACGCCGAGCGGCTGGCGCAGCTCGGCTCCCGCTCCCGCGCCGAGCGCGATCGGCAGGGTGCCGAAGATCGCGGCGAAGGTCGTCATCATGATGGGGCGGAAACGCAGCAGCGCCGCCTCGCGGATGGCGTGCTCGGCGCTCAGTCCCACGCTGCGGCGCTCGATGGCGAAGTCCACCATCATGATGGCGTTCTTCTTGACGATGCCGACCAGCATGACGATGCCGATCATGGCGATCACCGACAGCTCCATCCCGAAAAGCATCAACGTCAGGATCGCGCCGATGCCCGCCGACGGCAGGCCCGAGATGATGGTGATCGGGTGGATGAAGCTCTCGTAGAGGATGCCGAGGATCACAAACGCCGCGAACACCGCGGCAAGGATCAGCACGCCCTGCCCGCGCAGCGAATCCTGAAACACCTGCGCCGTGCCGGAGAACCCGGTGGCGATGGTGGCCGGCAGGTTCGAATCCCGCTCGATTTTGGTGATCTGGTCCACCGCGTAGCCGAGCGAAGTGCCGGGCGCGAGGTTGAACGAGATCGTCACCGCCGGCTGCTGGCCCTGATGGTTGATCTGCAACGGGCCGACCGACGGCACCAGCCGCGCCACCGCCTCGAGCGGAATGGTGCGGTTGTCTGCCGTCTTCACGTACAGCTTGGACAGGTCGGTGGGATCGACGCGGAACCTGGGCTGCACCTCCAGAATAATCTGGTAGTCGTTCGAGGGCATGTAGATCGTGCCGACCTGCCGCGCGCCATAGGCGTTGAACAGCTGGTTGCGGATCTGGTCCGCGGTGACGCCGTAGACCGCCGCCTTCTCGCGGTCGATCTCCACCGTCAATTGCGGGTTCTTGATGTAGAGATCGGTAGTGACGTCCTGTAACCCGGGGATCTGCGCGATCTTCTCGCGCATCTCGGGGGCTACGCGATAGAGCGATTCCGTATCGCCGCTTTGCAGCGTGTACTGATACTGGCTCTTGGACGGCCGCCCGCCGATGTTGAGGTTCTGGATACTCTGGAAGAACGCCTGCACCCCCGGCACCTGCAGCGCCTTCTGCCGCAGCCGCGCCATTACCACCGGCGCCGGATCGCGCTCGTTCTTCGGCTTGAGGCCGACGAACATACGCCCGTAATTCGCGGTGGGGTTCGGTCCGCCGGAGCCGACCGTGCTGTTGACGAACGCCACCGCCGGATCGGCGCGCAGCAAGTCCGCCAACAGCTTCTGGCGCTCGCTCATCGCATCGAAGGAGGTATCGGTCGCGGCCTCGATCACGCCGGACAGGAATCCGGTGTCCTCCTGCGGGAAGAAGCCCTTTGGCACGATGACGTACAGCCAGACGGTGGCGACGAGGGTCGCGAAGGTCACCATCAGGGTGACGAACTTGTAGGCCAGCACCCGGTCCAGCGCCCACTCATAGGCGCGCAGCCAGGAATTGAACATCGCCTCGAAGGCCCGCAGCACGACGTTCGGCCGGTGATGCGGATCGTGCGGCTTCAGCACCCGCGCGCACAGCATCGGCGTCAGCGTCAGCGACACGAAGCCGGACACGATGATGGCGACGGAAATCGTCACCGCGAATTCGCGGAACACGCGGCCGACGATGCCGCCCATCAGCAACACCGGGATGAACACCGCGATCAGCGAGAAGGTGATCGACAGAATGGTGAAGCCGATCTCGCGCGAGCCTTTCAGCGCCGCCTCGAACGGCTTCATCCCCTCCTCGATGTGGCGCATGATGTTTTCGAGCATGACGATGGCGTCGTCCACCACGAATCCGACCGACAGCGTCAGCGCCAGCAGCGTCATGTTGTTGATCGAATAGTCGAGTACGTACATCACCGCGCAGGTGCCGAGCACCGAGATCGGCACCGCCAGCGCGGGGATGAAGGTGGCCGAGGCCGAGCGCAGGAACAGGAAGATCACGACAATGACGAGGCCGACGGCGATCAGCAGCGTCTCCTGCACGTCGGCGACGGATTCGCGGATCGACACCGAGCGGTCGAGCGTCACGTTCATGGTTACCGACGGCGGGATCTGGGCGCGCAGCATCGGCAGCTTGGCCTTGACCGCGTCCACCACCGCCACCGTATTGGCGTCCGGCTGCTTCTGGATCGCCAGCACGATGGAGCGCGTGCCGTTGAACCAGGTGGCGATCTTGTCGTTCTCGACGCTGTCGTA
>JAFKES010000233.1 GCA_017308495.1 Afipia sp. | reverse complement strand
GCCGCCGGCCGTACCGGGCGCTCCTGCGCGATGGTCCGCAGCATCATGTCGGTGCCGAAATCGCCGGTCGGCGCCAGCACGGCAGCGTCGGTCAGCCCCGGCGGCACGGTGAAATTCAACCGTTCGCGCGCCCGGCGGAAAAATTCGTCCGATGCCATGTGCGTGGACATGTTGGCCGCGGCCGCCGCGGCGGATGCCGGATCGATCAGGCGGGTTTTGGTCAAGCCAGTTTTGATCAAGCCAGTTTTGACCGCGTCGGTTTTGGTCACGTCGGTTTTCGTCAAACCCGGTCCTCGTTGGTCACGTCTCGTCCCTCGCCTGCGCCGCGTCGGCCATCGCGAAGAACATCCCGTCGGAGGCGACGCCGAACATTTCCGCTCCGTCCACCATGCGCGCCTCGCCCATCGCCACGAGGTCATAATAGAGCGCGCGCGTGACCTTCGCCCACAGGTCGGCACGGACATGAAGATAGGGGATCAGGCCGCCGTCTGCCGCTTTATCGAACCGCAGCGGGTGATCGCTGTCGCATGGCACCCATTCGTCCACATTGGTGCGGAAACGCAGGCGGCGCGCGGCGCCCTCGCCCTCCTGCGCCATCTCCACCGCCACGAACGGCGCGTCATCGACGCGGATGCCGACCTTTTCCACCGGCGTGACCAGAAAATACTTGCCGTCCTCGCGCTTGAGGACCGTGGAAAACAGCTTCACCAGCGCCGGCCGGCCGATCGGCGTGCCGAGATAGTACCAGGTGCCGTCGCTCGCGATCCGCATGTCGAGGTCGCCGCAGAACGGCGGATTCCACAGATGCACCGGCGGCAGACCTTTTGTCGCAGCGCCGCGCGCTGCCGCGGTGAGGCCATCGAGGCGGCCGGCCTCCGGTTGGTCTGTCTGCCCTTGGTTCGCCATGGTTTGTCCCGACCGTTGACGCAGATATGTGGCACGTTTGGTGCACATCCGGAAACGATGAAAACGATCCGCTCACCCTGACCCCCGCCGGACCGGAATAGTCGCCACATCGTGATGAGTTTCAAGCCCCCGCCCCGTTAACGTGGGGACAGCGGGCAGACGGCGAATACATAAGGGAATACATGGCCTTTGCGGCAGTCTAGCATGGGCCGTCACAGTGTAAGGAGCGAAAGCCATGGCGAGCGCCGACGGGGTCGAGAAACTGGAAGACGTGATCGTGCGCTCGGCCGAGCAGATCTCGGCCGATATCCGCGCCGCCCGCGAGGCCATCGCCACCGTGATCTTCGGACAGGAGCGCGTGGTGGACAACGCGCTGGTGACGATCCTGTCCGGCGGCCACGCGCTGTTGATCGGCGTGCCGGGCCTCGCCAAGACCAAGCTCGTCGAAACCCTCGGCGTTACGCTGGGCCTCGACGCCAAGCGTGTGCAGTTCACCCCCGACCTGATGCCGTCCGACATTCTCGGCGCCGAAGTGCTCGACGAGAGCGCCGGCGGCAAGCGCTCGTTCCGCTTCATCGCCGGGCCGGTGTTCGCGCAGCTGCTGATGGCGGACGAGATCAACCGCGCCTCGCCGCGCACGCAATCGGCGCTGCTGCAGGCGATGCAGGAGCAGCACATCACGGTGGCCGGCGCGCGCCACGATCTGCCGAAGCCGTTCCACGTCCTCGCCACCCAGAACCCGCTGGAGCAGGAAGGCACTTATCCGCTGCCGGAAGCGCAGCTCGACCGTTTCCTGATGGAGATCGACGTCGAATATCCCGACCGCGACGCCGAGCGCCGCATCCTGTTCGAGACCACCGGCGCCGAGCAGACCGCGCCCAAGGCGGCGATGACCGCGGACAGCCTGCTCGCCGCGCAGCGGCTGGTGCGGCGGCTGCCGGTCGGCGATTCCGTGGTCGAGGCGATCCTGTCGCTGGTCAGGTCCGCCCGTCCGGGCGCGGAGGGCGGCGACGCCGCCAAGGCGATCGCGTGGGGGCCGGGGCCGCGCGCCAGCCAGGCCCTGATGCTCGCGGTGCGCGCCCGCGCGCTGCTCGACGGCCGCCTCGCGCCGTCCATCGACGACGTGCTCGACCTTGCCGAACCGGTGCTGAAGCACCGCATGGCGCTGACCTTCTCGGCGCGCGCCGAAGGCCGCACCGTGGCGGAGATCATCAAGCAACTGAAAACGCGGATCGGCTGATGGCAGCGCGGCCGCAGCCCGCCATGCAGGAGACGGTCGCGGTCCGGCGCGCCGACGGCGAAAGCCGTTCGCTCGCCGCCTCGCTGCCGCGCCTCGTGCTGGAGGCGCACCGCATCGCCGCCAACGTCATCCACGGGCTGCACGGTCGCCGCCGCGCCGGCACCGGCGAGAATTTCTGGCAGTACCGCCGCTTCGTTTCCGGCGAGGCCGCGCAGCGGGTGGACTGGCGGCGCTCGGCGCGCGACGACCATCTTTATGTCCGCGAGCAGGAATGGGAGGCCGCGCACACCGTGTGGCTGTGGCCGGACCGCTCGACCTCGATGGCGTTCGCCTCCAAGGCGGCGCGCGACAGCAAGCTCGAGCGCGCGCTGGTGGTGAGCTTCGCGCTGGCGGACCTGCTCGTCGCCGGCGGCGAGCGCGTCGGCATTCCCGGCCTGATGGCGCCGAGTTCGAG
>JAFKES010000160.1 GCA_017308495.1 Afipia sp. | reverse complement strand
TGCTCAATTATTGAGCTGACGGTTGGCCGCAATGGGGCGGCGAACCCGGACAGACGGGATAGCCAGTGACCGGCACGGGCACGACATTTCCGCCGCGTCTTACCGTTGGCGACATTCAGGTCGCCAACCGCGTGCTTCTTGCACCAATGTCGGGCATCACCGACGCCCCCTTCCGCCGCATCTCTGCCGAGCTTGGCGCCGGCCTCGTGGTCTCGGAGATGACCGCCAGCGACGATCTCGTGCGTGGCCGCGCCATGTCGGTCCTGCGTTGCGAGGCCGCCGGCATCGGTCCGCATGTGGTGCAGCTCGCGGGCTGCGAAACGCATTGGATGACCGAGGGCGCCAAGGTCGCGGAAGGCGCCGGCGCCGACATCATCGACATCAACATGGGCTGCCCGGCGCGGCACGTCACCGGAGGCCAGTCGGGCTCGGCGCTGATGCGCGACCTCGATCACGCGCTGCGGCTGATCGACGCCACCGTTTCTGCCGTCGGCGTTCCGGTGACCCTGAAGATGCGTCTCGGCTGGGACGACAGCTCCCGCAACGCGCCCGAACTGGCGCGTCGCGCCGAGGCGGCGGGAGTGCGGATGATCACGGTGCACGGCCGCACCCGCTGCCAGTTCTACAAGGGCAGCGCGGACTGGAAGGCGGTGCGGCCGGTAAAGGACGCGGTGTCGGTTCCGGTCGTTGTCAACGGCGACATCGTCACCTTCGACGATGCGGCGCGCGCTCTCGATCAATCCGGCGCGGATGCGGTGATGATCGGGCGCGGCGCACAGGGCCAGCCGTGGCTGCCGGGACAGATCGCCCGGCGTCTCGATGGGGGCGGCCCCGAGCCGGCGCCGCGACTCGACGCGCAACTGGCCCATGTCTGCAAACTTTACGACGAGGTCGTCGATCACTACGGCGCGCGCATCGGTCTGCGCCATGCCCGCAAGCATCTCGGCTGGGCGCTCGACGTCGCCGCGCGGGAAGCGGCCGCGTCCGGCGACATGCTGAGGCGCTGGCGGCAGGTCATCCTGACTACCACCGATCCGGCTCATGTGCGGCGCGCGCTGCACGATGCCTTCGGTGAATTCGCATGGAGGGCCGTGGCATGAGCCCTGTCGTTCAGAACCACGCGCCGGTCACCTCGGGGAGCGAGGTCATCCTCAACGCCTTGCCCAATCCGGTGATGATGATCGCGCCAGACGGAAAAATTCTCGACGCCAACATGGCGGCAGAGTCGTTTTTTGAGACCTCGACCCAGCACATGCAGCGCCAGGTGCTGCGCGATCTGGTGCCGTTCGGCAGTCCGCTGCTGACGCTGATTGATCAGGTCCGCCGCACGGGCGCGGCGGTGAACGAATACAAGGTCGATCTCGGCACGCCGCGCATCGGCGGAGACCGCCAGGTCGATCTCCATGTCGCCCCTGTCAGCGAGCGCCCCGGCCATATCGTGGTGATGCTGCAGGAGCGCACCATCGCCGACAAGATGGATCGCCAGCTCACCCACCGCAGCGCCGCGCGCTCGGTGACCGCGCTCGCCGCCATGCTGGCGCATGAAATCAAGAATCCGCTGTCGGGCATTCGCGGCGCGGCGCAACTGCTGGAGCAGGCGGCGTCGCCCGAGGATCGTACCCTGACCAAGCTGATCTGCGACGAGGCCGACCGCATCGTCACGCTGGTGGACCGCATGGAAGTGTTCGGCGACGAACGCCCGGTGCCGCGCGGGCCGGTGAACATCCATTCTGTGCTCGATCACGTCCGGCGGCTGGCCCAGTCCGGCTTCGCCCGCAACGTCAAGTTCACCGAGGACTACGATCCGTCGCTGCCGCCGGTGCTGGCCAATCAGGACCAGTTGATCCAGGTCTTCCTCAATCTGGTGAAGAACGCAGCCGAGGCGGTGAGTGACATGGGAACGGACGGCGAGATCCAGCTGACGACCGCGTTCCGGCCGGGGGTCCATCTCTCAGTTCCGGGCAAGAAGTCGCGGGTGTCGCTGCCCTTGGAATTTTGCGTGAAGGACAACGGCCCCGGCGTGCCGGACGACCTTCTGCCCAATCTGTTCGACCCGTTCGTGACCACGAAGCCAACCGGAAGCGGCCTCGGCCTCGCGCTGGTCGCCAAGATCGTCAACGATCACGGCGGCATCGTCGAATGTGAATCGCAGCCGCGCAGAACGACCTTCCGCATCCTGCTGCCGATGTTTAATGCCAGCCGAATGTCCAGCCACAGTGGCGAGCGCCCGGGAACGCCGCCGCGTGCCTCACGACCCGCAGATGAGGATTGACCATGCCCGCAGGTAGCATACTGGTCGCAGACGACGATACCGCCATCCGCACGGTGCTCAATCAGGCGCTGTCGCGCGCCGGATACGAGGTCCGGCTGACCGGGAACGCCGCCACGTTGTGGCGCTGGGTCAGCCAGGGCGAGGGCGATCTCGTGATCACCGACGTGGTGATGCCGGATGAAAACGCGTTCGATCTGCTGCCCCGGATCAAGAAGCTGCGTCCCAATCTGCCGGTCATCGTCATGAGCGCGCAGAACACCTTCATGACCGCGATCCGCGCCTCCGAGCGGGGCGCCTACGAATATCTCCCGAAGCCGTTCGATCTCAAGGAGCTGATCGGCATCGTCGGTCGCGCGCTGTCCGAACCGAAGGAGCGCGCGGTCGCGGCTGCCGACGACGACGAGTTCGACTCCATTCCGCTGGTCGGACGCTCGCCGGCGATGCAGGAAATTTATCGCGTTCTCGCCCGCCTGATGCAGACCGATCTCACGGTGATGATCTCCGGCGAGTCCGGCACCGGCAAGGAACTGGTGGCGCGCGCGCTGCACGACTACGGCAAGCGCCGCAACGGCCCGTTCGTCGCCGTCAACATGGCGGCGATCCCGCGCGATCTGATCGAATCCGAGCTGTTCGGCCACGAGCGCGGCGCGTTCACCGGCGCCAACGCCCGCGCCACCGGCCGGTTCGAGCAGGCCGAGGGCGGCACCCTGTTCCTCGACGAGATCGGCGACATGCCGATGGAAGCGCAGACCCGCCTCCTGCGCGTGTTGCAGCAGGGCGAATACACGACCGTCGGCGGCCGTACCCCGATCAAGACCGATGTGCGCATCGTCGCCGCCAGCAACAAGGATCTGCGCATCCTGATCCAGCAGGGGCTGTTCCGCGAGGACCTGTTCTTCCGCCTCAATGTGGTGCCGCTGCGGCTGCCGCCGCTGCGCGAACGCATCGAGGACCTGCCGGACCTGATCCGCCACTTTTTCGCGCTGGCCGAAAAGGACGGCCTGCCGCCGAAGAAGCTCGATGCGCTGGCGATCGAGCGCCTGAAGCAGCACCGCTGGCCGGGCAATGTGCGCGAACTGGAAAATCTCGCGCGCCGTCTCGCCGCGCTCTATCCGCAGGACGTCATCACCGGATCGGTGATCGATGGCGAACTGGCACCGCCCGCCGTGGTTTCCGGCGGCGTCATGCCGCAGGCTGTGGACAACCTCGGCGGCGCCGTGGAGACCTATCTGTCGTCGCACTTCGCCGGCTTTCCCAACGGCATGCCGCCGCCGGGGCTTTATCACCGCATCCTCAAGGAGATCGAGGTTCCGCTGCTCACCGCGGCGCTGGCGGCCCATCGTGGCAACCAGATCCGGGCGGCCGATCTTCTGGGCCTCAACCGCAACACGCTGCGCAAGAAAATCCGCGATCTGGACATTCAGGTCTACCGCAACGGCTGAGCCGGATACTCGGGCAGGGCGGATGTTGCCGTAGCGGACCGGCGCCGGCGAGACGACAGGCATCGGCTTTCTTGAATCGGTGGAAGGTGCTCTCGGAGATGCCGGAGCGCCTAGGAATTGTCGCAATTCAGCAACATTGTGATATGTATGCATCAGTGGATGCGGCAACAGCCGCCGATTCCGCAAATCCGGCCTGACATTATCCTGGCATGACCACCGCAGAGACGTCGGCCCAACCGTTCGACCCGTCGCTTGCCGAGCCGTCCGGCTGGCCGCTGCGCCGCTTTTTGGCTCCGCTCGCGGTCGGTCTCGCCCTGCTGTCGGCGTTCCTGACCTTCGTGGTGCTCACGGGCCTGACGCCGATCGAGCCGACCCACAAGGTCGTCATCACATTCCTTCTCATCAACGGCGCCACGGTGCTGGTGCTGCTGGGGATCATCGCCCGCGAAGTGTCGAAGGTGATCCAGGCCCGTCGGCGCGGCCGGGCTGCCGCGCGGCTTCACGTCCAGATCGTCAGCCTGTTTTCCATCATCGCGGTGCTGCCGGCCGTGCTGGTGTCGATCGTCGCCAACGTCACCATCGACCGCGGCCTCGATCGCCTGTTCTCGGTGCGCACCCGCGCGGTGATCGAGAACTCGCTGATCGTGGCCAATGCTTATGTCTACGAGCATGCCCAGCTGATCCGCGGCGACATCATCGGCATGGCCAACGACATTTCGCGGGCGCGGCCGCTGTTCGATCAGGACCGCCAAAGCTTCCGCACTTTGCTCACGTCGAACGCGGCGTCGCGCAACCTGCCGGGCGCGATGATCATCGACAAGGACCGTAACATCCTCGAAACCGCGGCGACTGGAATCCGGCAGGATTTCCAGACCCCGGCCGCGGACTTTCTCAGCAATGTCAACGAAGACGAGCCGCAGATCGGCGTCTTCATCGAGCAGAATTACGTCGCGGCGGTGATCCGCCTCAAGGCGTTTCAGGACACTTTCCTCTATGTGGCGCGACTGCTCGACCCGCGCGTCGTGGCTCAGTTGAAAGAGACGCAGGCCAGCGTGCAGGAATACGCCCAGCTCGAATCGCGCCGGCTCGGCATCCAGGTTGCGTTCGCCCTGATGTTCACGGTGATCGCGCTGACCGTCCTGATGTCGTCGGTGCTGATCGGGCTGAATTTCGCCAACTGGCTGGTGGCTCCGATCCGCCGCCTGATGGGAGCCGCGAATCTGGTCTCCACCGGCGACCTTCATGTCCAGGTGCCGGTGCTGCGCTCGGAGGGCGACCTCGCGCAGCTCGGCGAGACCTTCAACAAGATGACGCAGGAATTGCGGACGCAGCGCGACGATCTCGTCAACGCCAGCGACCTGATCGACAGCCGCCGCCGCTTCATCGAGGCGGTGCTATCGTCCGCCAGCGCCGGCATCATCGGCGTGGACGGGGCAGGGACCATCGCTATTCTCAACCGCTCAGCCGAAAAGCTGATCGGACATCCGGAATCGGAAGTGCTCGGCAAGCCGCTCTCCGACATCGTACCGGAACTGAACGATCTGATGGTGACGGCACGCAGCAGCGCCCAGCGCCTGTTGCAGGGGGAGATCGAGATCAGCCGCGACAGGATCGAGCGCAATCTGTCGGTGCGCGTCTCCTCCGAGCAGAGCGGTCATTCGAACGAAAGCTACATCATCACCCTCGACGACATCACCGAACTGGTGCGGGCGCAGCGCACCTCGGCGTGGGGCGACGTTGCCCGTCGCATCGCCCACGAGATCAAGAATCCGCTGACCCCGATCCAGTTGTCGGCCGAGCGCATCCGCCGGAAATTCGGCAAGGTCATCACCGAGGATCGGCCGATTTTCGAGCAGTGCACCGACACCATCATCCGGCAGGTCGACGATATCCGCAGGATGGTGGACGAATTCTCGAAATTTGCGCGGATGCCAAAGCCCGTGATCGAAGGCGAGGACGTGGCGGATACCGTGCGCCAGACCGTGTTCCTGATGCGTGTCGGCTATCCGGATATCGATATCGGCGTCGATATCAAGGAAGAACCGATGCCGGCGAAGTTCGATCGGCGTCTGATCTCGCAGGGGCTGACCAACATCATCAAGAACGCCACCGAAGCCATCAGCGCCGTCCCGCCCGATCAGATCGAGCGCGGCAAGATCGACGTCGTGGCCGCGCGCGAGGGTGACGATATCGTCATCGACGTGGTGGATAACGGCATCGGCCTGCCCAAAGAAAGCCGCGCCCGCCTGCTTGAGCCCTATGTCACCACCCGGGAGAAGGGCACGGGGCTCGGTCTCGCCATCGTCGGCCGGGTTCTGGAGGATCATGGCGGGCGGATCGAACTGAACGATGCATCGGCGTTGCGCCCTGGCGCGCGCGGCGCGTGGGTGCGCATGAGATTTTTGATTTCGGGCGAGGCGAAGAAAGCCGGGTCCGGAGTTGAACAGCAGCAGACGGATGCCGTAACCGGCACTTGACAGAGCGGGCGTAATTCATGGCGAACGATATTTTGATCGTCGATGACGAGGCGGATATCCGAGATCTCGTCGCGGGCATTCTCGACGATGAAGGCTTCAAGACCCGCACCGCGCGGGATAGCGATCAGGCGCTCGCGGAAGTCGCGACGCGCCGGCCTAATCTGGTTTTCCTCGACATCTGGCTTCAGGGCTCCAGGCTCGACGGCCTGCAATTGCTCGAACAGATCAAGCGCGAGCATCCGGAAGTGCCGGTGGTGATGATCTCCGGTCACGGCAACATCGAGACGGCGGTGGCGGCGATCAAGCGCGGCGCCTACGATTTCATCGAGAAGCCGTTCAAGGCCGACCGCCTCGTGCTGGTGGCCAATCGCGCGCTGGAAACCTCGCGGCTGAAGCGCGAGGTTCGCGAACTCAAGCAGCACGCGCCGTCGTCCGGCACGCTGGTCGGCCGCTCGCCATGCATGAACCAGTTGCGCCAGACCATCGATCGCGCCGCCAAGGCCAACAGTCGCATCATGATCGTCGGCCCCTCCGGCGGCGGCAAGGAGTTGGTGGCGCGCACGCTGCACGCCATGTCGAGCCGCGCCGACGGCCCGTTCGTGGTCATCAACGCGGCGGCGATCACGCCGGAGCGGATGGAGGTCGAGCTGTTCGGCATCGAATTGTCCGATGGCGAGACCGGCCGCAAGCCGGGCGCGCTGGAGGAGGCCCACGGCGGCACGCTGTTCATCGACGAGATCGCCGACATGCCGCGCGAGACCCAGAACCGGATTCTGCGGGTGCTGGTCGATCAGACGTTCCAGCGCGCCGGCGGCACCACCAAGGTCAGCGTCGATGTCCGCATCATTTCGTCCACCGCGCGCAATCTCGAAGCCGAGATCGCCGAAGGCCGCTTCCGCGAGGATCTGTATCACCGCCTGTCGGTTGTCCCGATCCGCGTGCCGCCGCTGTCGGAGCGGCGCGAGGACATTCCGGATCTCGTCGATTATTTCATGGAGCAGATTTCCTCCGCGACAGGGCTGCCGCGGCGGCGGATCGGCGACGACGCCATGGCGGTGCTGCAGTCCCACGTCTGGCCGGGCAATGTCCGGCAGTTGCGCAACAACGTCGAGCGCGTGATGATTCTTGCCGGCGGCGAGACCGACGCGGCGATCACGGCCGACATGCTGCCGCAGGACGTTGGATCGATGATCCCGGCGATGCCGACCGGCAACAATGGCGAACACATCATGGGGCTGCCGCTGCGCGAGGCCAGAGAGGTGTTCGAGCGTGATTACCTGATCGCGCAGATCAGCCGGTTCTCGGGCAACATCTCCCGCACCGCGGAGTTCGTCGGCATGGAGCGTTCCGCCCTGCATCGCAAGCTCAAGGCGCTGGGAGTGGGCTGACCGCATGTCCCGCATTGCTTATGTCAACGGCCAGTACCGCGATCTGCGGGATGCGTCGGTGAATATCGAGGACCGCGGCTATCAGTTCGCCGACGGCGTCTATGAAGTGTGCGAGGTCCGCGGCGGCAAGCTGGTGGATTTCCCGCGCCACATGGCACGGCTGGAGCGGTCGCTTCGCGAACTGCGGATCGAGATGCCGATGACACTCCGTGCCCTCGATGTTGTGATGCACGAGGTAGTGCGGCGCAATCGCATCGGTTACGGGCTGGTCTATCTTCAGGTCACCCGTGGCGTCGCGCGGCGCGACCATCCGTTTCCACTGAGGCCGGTGAAGCCGGCGGTGGTGGTGACGGCGCGCAGTCTGAATTTCAGCAAGAACCAGGCGACCGCAGCCCACGGCATCGGCGTCATCACCGTGCCCGAGAACCGCTGGCCGCGCGTCGACATCAAATCGATCTCGCTCCTGCCCAACGTGCTCGCCAAGCAGCAGGCCCGCGACAGCGGCGCCTATGAAGCCTGGTACGTCGACGGCAACGGCGAGGTCACCGAGGGCTCGTCGAGCAACGCCTGGATCATCACCACGGACGGCCGGGTGGTGACCCACCCGATCGGACACGACATCCTGGCCGGCATCACCCGCGACGTGCTGAAGGAGACGCTGGCCGCGCTCCAGATCAGGCTGGAGGAGCGGCCATTCACGCCGGAGGAGGCCTATGGCGCCGCCGAAGCCTTCGTCACCTCCGCGAGCCAGATCGTGATGCCGGTGGTCCGGATCGATGGCCGGACCGTCGGAAACGGCAAGCCGGGACCGATTTCCATGCGGTTGCGTGAAGAATTCCACCGTTTTGCGGATTTTTCTTAAGCTTTTACCTCTCTTTGGCGGCTGGTGTGGCGCTGGCGACCTTGCCTATTAGCCGGCGCTGGCCTTTAATTGCGGCGCAGCACCCGGAGGGGGATCTCACGGATGCCGGCAGTCGGACCATGCCCCGGAGAGGGCGGGACGGCCCAATAAAAAGAAGCAACAAGATTGCGGATTACAAAAATGGCGGCAGACCGCGCACAAAACCTGCAAGACACTTTCCTTAATCACGTTCGCAAGACGACGACGCCCCTGACGATCTTTCTGGTCAACGGTGTGAAGCTGCAAGGCATTGTCACCTGGTTCGACAATTTCTGCCTGCTGCTCCGGCGCGACGGCCATTCGCAGCTTGTCTACAAGCATGCGATCTCGACCATCATGCCCGGCGCGCCGATCCAACTGTTCGAAGGCGGCGAGGACGCGCCAGCTTGAGATTGATCTAATTTGGAACCCCGGACCTTCGACGCCGGCGCGGACCGGCCGGCGACAGCGCGGGGAGACACCGGGCGGGTGCTTGTCATCGGCCCGTACCGGCGTGCGCGGCGGGGCGACCCCGACGCGTCGACGGCCGGCGATGCCGTTCGCGATCCCGAGGCGCGGCTTGATGAAGCCGTGGGCCTCGCGCGCGCCATCGATCTGGCCGTGGCGGCGGCGGTGGTCGCGCCGCTCACCGACATCCGGCCCGCGACCTATCTCGGCAAGGGCAAGGTCGAGGAGATGGTCGGCCTGATCAAGGCCCATGAGGTCGATCTGGTGGTGATGGACTGTGCCCTGTCGCCGGTCCAGCAGCGCAATCTCGAAAAGGAATGGGGCGCCAAGGTGCTCGACCGCACCGGGCTGATCCTGGAAATCTTCGGCCGCCGCGCCAAGACCCGGGAAGGTTCGCTGCAGGTCGAACTGGCCCATCTGAATTACCAGCGCAGCCGTCTGGTGCGCTCATGGACCCATCTCGAGCGCCAGCGCGGCGGCTTCGGCTTCATGGGCGGCCCCGGCGAAACCCAGATCGAGGCCGACCGCCGCATGATCGGCGAGCGCATCACGCGCATCGAGAACGAACTGAAGAAGGTGCAGGCAACGCGCCGGCTGCATCGCGCCGGGCGGCAGCGCGTGCCGTATCGCGTGGTGGCGCTGGTGGGCTATACCAATGCCGGGAAATCGACGCTGTTCAACCGCCTGACCCGCGCCGACGTGCAGGCGGCGGACATGCTGTTCGCGACCCTCGACCCGACCCTGCGCGCGCTGACGCTGCCCCATGGCGGCAAGGCAATGCTGTCCGATACCGTGGGATTCATTTCCGATCTGCCGACGATGCTGGTGGCGGCGTTTCGCGCCACGCTGGAGGAGGTGATCGAGGCCGATATCATCCTCCACGTCCGCGATATCTCGCACGAGGATGCCGACGCGCAGGAGCGCGACGTCGACGCCGTGCTGCGTCAGCTTGGCATCGAGGCGGATGGCGGCCAGCGCATCATCGAGGTCTGGAACAAGATCGACCGCTTCACGCCGGAAGAGCGCGACAATCTCGCCAACATCGCCGCGCGGCGGCCGCCCGAGCGACCTTGCTTTCTGGTGTCCGCCGAGACCGGGGAGGGCGTCGACGCGCTGCTGGCGGCCATCGAGCAGCGGCTGGCCGCAACGCGGGTCACGCTGCGGTTGTCCATCGACGCCGCCGATGGCGCCGGAATCAGCTGGCTGCATCGGAATACCGAGGTGCTGGACAAGCACTTGGCGGACGGCCGCTACGCGATGACCGTGCGGGTGGACGAGACCAAACGCGATATCACCATGTCCCGGTTCGGCGCGATCCTCGTCGCGCCCTGACCATCCCGCTGTGGCGTGGAGCGGCTGTGCGCCGGGCGAATGCCAAACGGTCTTGACCCATGGTCTCTCGGGACTATTGATCGGACCAATGAGATCAACATTGTCAGGGAGATTCCGATGACCTATCCGAACATCCAACTGCACATCGATGGCAAATGGCGCGGCAGCCATTCGGGCAAGACCATCGCGGTCATCAATCCCGCAACCGAAGAAACCATTGGCACCGTTGCGCATGCCGACCGCGCCGACCTCGACGAGGCGCTCGCCGCGGCGGACAAGGGCTTCCGGGCGTGGCGGGCGATCGCGCCGTTCGAGCGCGCCAAGGTGATGCGCAAGGCCGCGGCGCTGATGCGCGAGCGCGCAGCCGCGATCGCGCCGCTTCTGACCATGGAACAGGGCAAGACGCTGGCCGAAGCCACCATCGAGACGAATCTCTCAGCCGACGTCATCGAGTGGTTCGCCGAGGAAGGAAAACGCGCTTATGGCCGCATCATCCCCGCGCGCGGTCCGGGAATCTACCAGCTCGCGGTCAAGGAGCCGGTCGGGCCGGTCGCGGCCTTCACGCCGTGGAATTTCCCGATCAACCAGGTGGTGCGCAAGCTGTCCGCGGCGCTGGCCTCCGGCTGCTCGATCATCGTCAAGGCGCCCGAGGAGACGCCGGCGGCGCCGTCCGAACTGATCCGCGCCTTCGTCGATGCCGGCGTCCCGGCCGGCGTGGTCAATCTCGTCTACGGGGTGCCGGCGGAGATTTCGGAATACCTGATCCCGCATCCGGTCATCCGCAAGATCTCGTTTACCGGCTCGACCAATGTCGGCAAGCAGCTCTCCGCGCTCGCAGGCATGCACATGAAACGCGCGACCATGGAGCTCGGCGGCCATGCGCCGGTGATCGTGTTCGACGACGCCGACGTCGACGCGGCCGCGCAGATCCTCGTCGGCGCGAAATACCGCAATGCCGGGCAGGTGTGTATTTCGCCGACGCGCTTCATGATCCAGGAGAACGTCTACGAGAAATTCATCGAGAAGTTCGTGGCCGGGACCAAGGCGATCAAGGTTGGCAACGGCCTCGACAAGGACTCGCGCATGGGCTCGCTCGCCAATCCGCGCCGCGTCGCCGCCATCGAGGAGATGGTGCAGGACGCCGTCGGCAAGGGCGCGAAGGTCGCCGCCGGTGGCAGCCGCATCGGCAACAAGGGCTATTTCTTCGAGCCAACGGTGGTCACCGACGTGCCGAAGAGCGCCCGCGCCATGAGCGAGGAGCCGTTTGGTCCGCTCGCGCTGATATCATCCTTCGCCAAGTTCGATGACGCCGCCGAGGAAGCCAACCGGCTGCCGTTCGGTCTCGCGTCCTACGCCTTCACCAGCTCGACCAAGACCGCGACCGCCATCGGCGCGGCCATCGAGGCCGGCATGGTGTCGATCAACAGCTTCGGGCTGGCGCTGCCGGAAACCCCGTTCGGCGGCATCAAGGATTCGGGCTACGGCTCGGAAGGCGGCACCGAGGCGATGGAAGCCTATTTCAACACCAAGTTCATCACCCAGACGGGTGTGTGAGCTCCCGTCATTTTGACGAAACAGACTAGTCCGTCATGGTCGGACCATAGCCGTGCGAAGAACGGCGTCGCTTTGAACACGTAAGACGTGGATGCCCGGCATAAAGCCGGGCATGGCGCAGGTCGATTCCATTTCAATCAAATCATCAAACGACGGCGTTACTCTTCCGTCTTCGCCTCGTTCCACAGTGCATCCATCTCCGCCAGCGTCGCCGCGTCCAGTGACGAGCCGCGGGCGGTGAGGGCGCGCTCGATATAGCCGAAGCGCCGCTGAAACTTGGCGTTGGCCGCGCGCAGCGCCATCTCCGGATCGGCGTCGGCGTGGCGGGCGAGATTGACCACCACGAACAGCAGGTCGCCGATTTCCTCGGTGACGTGATCCGCGTCGCCGGCATCCAGCGCCGCTTCGATTTCGTCGGTCTCCTCGCGCAGCTTGGCAAGCACCGCGCGCGGATCGTTCCAGTCGAAGCCGACCGTGGACGCCACGCGCTGCAGGTCCATGGCTTGCGCCAGAGCGGGCTGGCCGGACTTCACTTTGTCGAGCAGGTTCGTCGCGGCATCCAGCGTCTCACCGCGGCGCGCGGCGCGCTCGGCCTTTTCCTCGGCCTTGATCCGACCCCAGTCGCCCTTCACCAGAGGGGTGAGGTTGCCGTTCTCGTCGGGAAAGACGTGGGGGTGCCGCCGGATCATCTTGGTGACGATGGCCTGCACCACGTCGTCGAACGCGAAGGCGCCTTGCTCCTCGGCCATGCGGGCGTGGAACACCACCTGCAGCAGCAGGTCGCCGAGTTCGTCCCTGAGGTCGTCGAGATCGCCGCGCGCGATGGCGTCGGCGACCTCATAGGCTTCCTCGATGGTATAGGGGGCGATGGTCGCGAAATTCTGTTCCAGATCCCACGGGCAGCCGGTGTTCGGCGTGCGCAGCCGGGCCATGATGTCGAGGAGGGTCGCGATCTGGCGGGAATCCATGGGGCACCGGAACAAGGGAAGGCGATGCCGCCTTATGGCGCATCGGCCCCGGTCCTCCCAGCGCAAAATGCGCTGATCCCGTTGCGCCGTTCCGCGGTTGGCCGGGGCGTCGTCCGGTGCTATGGCGTGCGCCATGACCGCTATTTCCGCCGATCAGAGCGCCCTGGTGCTGTTCTCGGGCGGGCAGGATTCCGCCACCTGCCTCGCCTGGGCGCTGGCGCGGTTCGCGCGGGTGGAGACTGTCGGTTTTTCCTACGGCCAGCGCCACCTGATCGAGCTTGAGAGCCGCGACGCGCTGATCCGCGGCATGGCTGCGCTCCAACCTGAGTGGGCCGCACGGCTCGGCGAGCGCCACACGCTGGATATCCCGACGTTGGCCGAGGTGTCCGAGACGGCGCTGACGCGGGACATCGCCATCGAGATGGGCGAGGGCGGACTGCCCAATACGTTCGTGCCGGGCCGCAACCTCGTGTTCCTCACCTTCGCCGCCGCGCTGGCCTATCGTCGCGGCATCCGCCACATCGTCGGCGGCATGTGCGAGACGGATTTCTCCGGCTATCCCGATTGCCGCAACGACACCATCAAGGCGCTCAATGTCGCGCTCGATCTCGGCATGGCGCGCGCCTTCGAACTGCACACGCCGCTGATGTGGCTCGACAAGGCCGCGACATGGACGCTGGCCGGGGAGCTTGGCGGCAGGGGCCTTGTCGATCTCATCGTCGAACACTCCCACACCTGCTACCTCGGCGAGCGCGGCGCGCGTCACGACTGGGGCTATGGCTGCGGCCAGTGCCCGGCATGCAGCCTGCGCGCCCGAGGCTGGCGCGTCTATGCGGCGAGCCGCGAAAACGGTCGTGCGCAATGACGATCACCACACGCGACCAGAAGATCGAAGGCGCGGCTTTCTTCATCGGCTACATGGCCTGCATTCCGGCTGCCAACTGGATGATCCAGCATATCGGCACGGTGTGCCTGCCGAACCAGCCGTGCCTCATTCCGGTGGCGCCCGGCCTGATGGCGCCGAGCGGCGTGCTGCTGGTCGGGCTTGCGCTGGTGCTGCGCGATCTGGTGCAGCGGCGGCTCGGGGTGGCCTTCGGCCTCGCGGCGATCGCTATCGGCACGCTGCTGTCGGCGGCGCTGGCCCCGCCGTCGCTGGTGGTGGCTTCGACGGTCGCGTTCCTGCTGTCCGAACTGGCGGATTTCGCTGTCTATACGCCGCTGCAGCGGCGGGGGCTGGTGATGGCCGTTCTGGCCAGCAGCGTCGTCGGCCTGGTGGCTGATTCCGTGCTGTTTCTGTGGCTCGCTTTCGGCAGCCTGACGTTCCTGGCGGGGCAGGTGGTCGGCAAGGCCATCATGGTGCTGCTGACGCTGCCCGCGATCCGCTGGCTGCGCGATCGGGACGCGCGGTTGACCGCGGAGGCGACGGAAGCCTGACGGGTCCGAAGCCGGGCCGGAAATGGGCTCCTGCCGCGCAAACCTGTTTCCAGCTTCCAGCGAAATGGCCGAATGGCATGAAATGGCTTGAAGCCCGGGAGGGTTTGGCCGTAATCCTTAGAGGTTTTTCAGGGATGAATATCATGCAAAAGAAATCTGGCCTGTTTGTTTTAAGCCTGCTTCTTCTGTCGCTGTCCGGGGGCGGTGCATTTGCCTTGGGCGACCCGCCATATCGGCTGAACATGGGCGACGAAGCGGACGTCGCCAATGGCTGCCTGCGCTGGAACTGGCAACAGCACGCTTGGTACGACTATTGCGCCACGCCGGTTTATCCGTGGGCTTACATGTATCCGCGCAGCCGCGGCAGCAACGTCGTTCTGCGGACCCGCGGATAACGGCGCTGCCACTCAGCGGCCTGTAAGGGACCTGTCCGGCTTCCGGCTGTCGGGGCTTGGGGTGGAAGTGTGTCCCCCCGGATCATTCAGCCGTGTGAAAAAAGCTCAGCCGGGCCGCTGAAAAGCGCCCGGCTGAATGCGTTGCAGATTGATGCGTTCCAGATTGATGTATGCCGGTTTGGAGCTTTCGCGTCCGTCAGGACGGCGAGACAGTGCAGGCGATCTGCTGATGCTTGCCGAAATTGAGCAGGGCCTGATCCCGGAAGCCATCGAGCCAGATGCCCCGGCCGGCGTAGCGGTACCCCACCCCCATCGGCACGAGGCGAACGTGGGATGAATGAGCGCCGGTCGACAGCGACGCGGTGACGATGTCTCCCGTGATGCTGACGGCGATTGGGCACAGCGCATACTGGCGGCCATTCTCGCACATGAGCACCAGCTCCGCGCATCCGCCGGACATCGAGGCTGCTGGAGCCTTGAGCGCCATGTCGGCGGCGCTTGCCGGTTGGGACGACAGGACCGCAATCGAGGCCAACGCAGCGCCGGCGGCAAATGCCTTGAAGGTGCCGAAAATCATGAAAATCACCCCGAACCGATAAAATTGAATTCAGATCAAAATATTCGAACCGGGTCAATGAGCGCAGGCCGGTATGAAGCCCCGTTAGTGCCCGGCGGATGCACTCCGGAGCCTGCTGTAGCAAGGCGGCAACAGCTTCAGCGCCGGCGGATCGGTCGACCGGATGACGCGGGCGGGAATTAAATATTCGTAAGGGTGCGGGACAGCCCACGGGGCTTTTTGGGCGATCGCAAGCCCCGCTTTGCACGCATGGCTTGCAGTAACAGCCTGAATTAACGCGGTGATTTTCGGCAAGATTTGGTGGTCGGTCGCTTTCCGGGGGGCGAGCGTTAACCGTTTCTTCTTTACCACAATTATGCGGAAACTATTGATTAACCATGGACTTTGTTGACGGCAGTGAGCGGTTAATAATAGCTTAAAGCTCAAATTTGCATTTGTTTCGCAGCAAAATCGATTGATGGGACGAAAGTCCGCGGAGGATACGATGAATCAGCACGTCCAGATTGCACAGGCTGGCAATACGTCCGTTTCCAACAGCAACGCGCCCGTGCGGGTTTACACGCTGACCAAGCCGCTCACCGATCAGGCGGTCGTCATCAACCTCGGCTACAATCAAAAGACGAAAATCGATTTCACGGCGATTGCGAACGAGAAGGTCACTCTCGTTCACATCGGCGAAAAACTCATCGTCCTGTTCGACAACCACGCCACGGTCACCGTCGAACCTTTCTTTGATTCGCGCAACGATCCGCTGGGCAACGTGACGGTCGAGATTGCGCCCGGCCGCGACGTTTCGGGCAGCGAGTTCGCCAGCCTGTTCCCGATCACCACCGATCAGTCGGTTCTGCCGGCTGCGGGCAATGACGGCAACAGCCAGGCCAGCGGCGCTCACTTCAGCGATCCGTCGGTTGATCCGCTCGGCATCGGCAATCCGCTGCCGCTTCTTGGTCAGGAAGAACTGGGCAACTGGGTCGCCGAATTGCCGCCCACGGGCACGTTGCCTGGCGAGGCGCCGAACCATATTCCGACGATCGACAGCATCCCGGGAGTAGGCGGCTCCGAGACGACTGTTTACGAGGCCGGACTTGCGGCGCGCACCATTAGCGGAACCAACGAGCCCGCCGGTTCGCACGCGGGCAATCAGGCCGATCCGGTAACGACGGGCGGCACGATCGGCTTCACTTCGGTCGACGGCGTGTCCTCGGTCCGACTGAACGGCACCGCATTGTCGAACGACCCGGCCACTCCGACAGATGTCGCCGACGGCACGACGGGCACACTGCACGCCTGGTACGAATTCAATCCCGCGACCGGCGCCGGCGTGATCCACTACAGCTATACGCTTGAGGACAACACACTGGTCGATCCCTCGGAGCGGACGGTCACGGTTGAAGTGACCGACTCCGATGGCGAGAGCGCCACCGGCACGTTGACGATCACCGTCGTTGACGACGCGCCGACGGCAAATCCGGATGATCTGACGATCGCGCCGGCGAGCTTTGATGGCCACGGCGGCAACGTCATCACCGGCGCGAACGAGGATTCCGCGTCTGGCGCGGACGTGAAGGGCGCGGACGGCGCGAGCGTGACGCATATCGTCGGCTATAACGGCGCCGAAGCGGATGTGACGGATACCGGGACGACGATTGCGGGCCAGTAC
>JAFKES010000002.1 GCA_017308495.1 Afipia sp. | reverse complement strand
CCGGCGCGAACTCGCCGGGATTGATGATGCCGACCTGCGGCACGTAAAGCGCGCCGGCGACGCCCGCCATGCAGGCCGACAGCGTGAACACGAACAGCTTGTAGGACTCGACGCGATAGCCGAGGAAGCGCGTGCGGGATTCAGCGTCGCGGATGGCGATTAGCACCTTGCCAAGTTTCGAGGTGACCACCGCGCGGCAGATCAGGAACGTCGCCATCAGCGCGGCGCAGGACAGCGCGAACAGCGCGGCGCGGGTGCCCTGCGCCTGCACGCTGAAGCCGAGAATGTCCTTGAAGTCGGTCAGGCCGTTATTGCCGCCGAAGTCGAAATCGTTGCGGAAGAAGGCGAGCAGCAGCGCGTAGGTCATCGCCTGGGTAATGATCGACAGATAGACGCCGGTGACGCGTGAGCGGAACGCCAGCCAGCCGAAGGCGAAGGCCAGCAACCCCGGCACCACGATCACCATCAGCGCCGCGAACCAGAACATGTCGAAGCCGTGCCAGTACCACGGCAGCCGGTCGTAGTTCAGGAACACCATGAAATCCGGCAGCACCGGATTGCCGTAGACACCGCGCGGGCCGATCTGGCGCATCAGATACATGCCCATGGCGTAGCCGCCGAGCGCGAAGAACGCGCCGTGGCCGAGGGAGAGAATGCCGCAATAGCCCCAGATCAGATCGATCGACAGCGCGAGGATGGCATAGCACAGGTATTTGCCGAACAGCGCCACCAGATAGGTCGGGATCTGGAACGGCGAGGACGCCGGCAGCAGCAGGTTGGACAGCGGCACGAGCACGCCGACGGCGGCGACGATAAGCAGGAAGACGCTCGCGCTGCGGTCGAGCGAACGGGTGAGGAGGTGCGTGGTCATGGGCGCGATCTCCGCAACGCCACGGGATGCGCGCCCTTCCCCCTTGCGGGAGGGAGAAGAGACAGCCCCAGAAGCGTGGCCCCGCTCCTCATTGAGGTGTGGTGAAAGCCGTAACCGACGTTCCGCGTCATCCTCACGCCTCCACCGCCCGGCCCTTGAGCGCGAACAGGCCGCGCGGGCGCTTCTGGATGAACAGGATGATGAGGACGAGGATCGCGATCTTGGCGAGCACCGCGCCGGCCATCGGCTCGAGGAACTTGTTGGCCATGCCCAACGTCAGCGCACCGACCAGCGTGCCCCACAGATTGCCGACGCCGCCGAACACCACCACCATGAAGCTGTCGATGATGTAGCTCTGGCCGAGATTGGGGCTGACGTTGTCGATCTGCGACAGCGCCACCCCGGCAATACCGGCGATGCCGGAGCCGAGGCCGAAAGTCAGCGCATCCACACGCGACGTCGCGATCCCCATGGACGCCGCCATGCGACGGTTCTGCGTCACCGCGCGCATCTGCAGGCCGAGACTGGTGAAACGCAGCATGGCGAGCAGGATCAGGAACACGGCGAAGGTGAACACCACGATCCACAGCCGGTTGTAGGTGATCGTCATCTGCCCGATGTCGAACGCGCCGCTCATCCACGACGGATTACCGACCTCGCGGTTGGTGGGGCCGAACACGGTGCGCACCGCCTGCTGGATCACCAGCGACAGGCCCCAGGTGGCGAGCAGGGTCTCCAGCGGACGGCCGTAGAGAAAGCGGATGATGGTGCGCTCGATCAGCACGCCGATCAGCCCGGCGACCACGAACGCCAGCGGCAGCGCGATGGCGAGCGAATAATCGAACAGCGCCGGCGAGCGCGTGCGGATTACCTCCTGCACCACGAAGGTGACATAGGCGCCGAGCATCACCATCTCGCCATGGGCCATGTTGATGACGCCCATCACGCCGAAGGTTATGGCGAGGCCGATGGCCGCGAGCAGCAGCACCGAGCCGAGCGACAGGCCGTACCATGCGTTCTGCAAAGCCGCCCACATGGCGAGAGTCTTGTTGATCGAATCGATGGCCGCGGCCGCGGCGCGCGCCACCGCCGGTGGCTGCCCCGCGGGCAAAGCCGTCAACAGCGCCAGCGCCTCCTGATCGCCGCGGGCGCGGATCACCGCAATCGCGTCGAGCTTCTCAGCCTCGGTGGCGTCGTCGCGAAACAGATTGATCGCCGCGCGCGCCTCGGCGAAGGCCCGCTTGGCGGCGGCATTGGTCTCCTTCTGCAACGCCGCCTCCACCGTGGGCAGCAGCGTCGCCTCGCGCGACTTGAACACCGACTGCGCCGCCTGGAGGCGCCGCGCCGGTTCCGGCGACATCAGCGTGAGCCCGCCCAGCGCCGCCTCCACCACCCCGCGCAGGCGGTTGTTGAGCCGCACCGGCTCAGTGGAGGCCGGCACATCAGTCACGGCCGCGCCGGTGACCGCATCGGTGGTCTTGCCGTCGGCGGCCTTGATGAAAACCCGGCTGCTCGCGGCGTCGAACAGCAGGCGCTCGTCCTGCAGCGCGCTGATGATGGCGAAGGCGCGCGGATCGCCGCTCGACGCGATGGCGGCGACCGCCTCCCGGGTATCGGAGAAATCATCGGTGGTGAATTTGCCGACCGCGTCTTCGAACGGACCGGCGACAACCGGCAGGCCCGAGAGCACGACGAACAGCAGGGCGACGGCTGCCGCGCGGCAGCGATGAAGAAGCAGGAACAACACGGCACAACCCCGGCAGAGGTGACGACAGA
>JAFKES010000159.1 GCA_017308495.1 Afipia sp. | reverse complement strand
TTTTCCCCTCTCCCGCCATAAGGGCGTTCACGCCCGTCTTCGACGGGCTATGGGAAGAGGGGAGAGTTATTTCGCCAGTTCTCTTGAGCGCTTCGTCGCAGCCGCCACCGCGCGCGTCAGCAGCGGCTGGAATCCGTCCGCGCCCATCAACACCTCAAGCGCGTCCGCGGTGGTGCCGTTGGGGGAGGTGACGTTCTTGCGCAGCGTGGCACTGTCGAGGTCGGAGCGATGCAGCAGCTCGCCCGCGCCCGAGACGGTGTCGCGCGCAAGCCGCGTGGCGAGCGCTTCGGGCAGGCCGGCGGCGACGCCCGCGCGCGCCAGTTCTTCGGCGAGCAGGAAGACATAGGCCGGGCCGGAGCCGGACACGGCGGTGACCGCGTCCATCAGCGCCTCGTCATCGATCCACTCGACGCCGCCGGTGGCGCGCAGCAGCGCATTGGCCATGGCGCGTTGCTCCGGCGCGACATCGCGCGCCGGTACCGCGACCGTGATGCCACGGCCGATGGCCGCCGGCGTATTCGGCATGGCGCGGATCGCGCGGCCGCCGCAGACTTCGGTGAGGGCGGCGATGGGGGTGCCGGCCATGATCGAGACCACGAGCGTGGCCGCGCCGACGAGCGGCCGCAGTTGCGGTCCGGCGTCGCGGAATGTCTGCGGCTTCACCGCCAGCACCAGCACGTCCGTTGCGGCGGCGGTCGCGGTGTCCGGATTGAGCGTGACGCCACGCGTGACGAAAGCGCGGGTGTCATCGGAGGGATGCGGCTCGATGATGGTTACACGCGCCGGATCGAGGCCGCCTGAGAGCCAGCCGGACAGCATCGCGCCGCCCATCTTGCCCGCGCCGGCGAGAACGAGAGTGCCCGAGAAGTTTTTGAGCGCGTCGGAGGAAACGGTCATCGGATATCACACCTGCGTCGTCCCCGCGGAGGCGGGGACCCATAACCACCGACTTTCCATTGAATCGGAAAATTTGCAACACACCGCGCGTGAGGGATGTCCCGCCCCGCTTTCGCGGCGCACAGGATGAAGAAATTACGCCTCGCCCGCAGTGTCGAACATCGCGGCCTTCATCGCCTCACCGGCGGTCTTGCCGGCCCAGATCACGAATTGCAGCGCCGGATAATAGCGCTCGCAAGCCTGCAGCGCGCTGTCCAGCATCAGTTCGCACTGCGCCGGGGAGGCGGTGAGCCCGCCCGGCAGGAGCAGCGCCTGCCGGTACATGATCGAGCCGGACGATGCCCACAGGTCGAAATGCCCCACCCACAATTGCTCGTTGATGGCGGCGATCAGACGCTGGGCCTCGGCCTGCCGCGCCTGTGGAATCTTCATGTCGAAGGCGCAGGCGAGATGCAGCGCGTCGATCTCGCCCATCCAGGTGAACGACAGCTGATAGTCGGTCCACTGTCCGCGCGCGAGAATGGTGACCTCGTCTTGGCCCGAGCGCTCGAAAGTCCAGTCGTTCGAGGAAGCGATCTCCTCGACCACCGAGAGCGGGCTGTCCTGCGAATCCGTCGTGATGTCCAGAAGGGACATGCTGGCTTCATCCTGTGATGATGATGTGGGATGCAAACGCGGAACGAAACGCAAGGAAGACGCCAAGCAACACGCCAAGCAACGCACAACGCGTGTCGCGGGAGGTTCGCCATCCGCAGGCGGATCCATCAGGTGAGGATCGCGCCGCAGTGGCAACCGTGTGTCACGATTGATCGGTGATTTGCTCTGGGCGCGCAACGTGGCGCCGAATCCCGTCCACAGCCAAACCGGACAATATCCACGTCATCAACAGCGCAGTGCGATCACTTGAAAAGCGACGTCTGTCCGGCGATGACAGCGCGCATTTATGAGTCGCTTCATCGACTTAGCGCGATCGCGACTCCGCGGGTGATGCCCGTAAGGGAGAACAAAACGGAATCAGATGCGCGCGGAGCGAGTCGCGTGCGCAGATTGCGCGCGGAGCGATCGGGCGGCGGGCTTCGAGGTGGTTGCGGCGGATGCCCGAAAAGCCGATGGCCGGAACGGGTCCGGCCATTGCGGAATGTCTGATGAACAATGCGCGCGGTCAGTCGAACAGGCTCGATACCGATTCTTCTGCGGCGGTGCGGCCGATGGCTTCGCCGATCAGTCCTGCGATCGAGAGCGTGCGGATGTTAGGCGCCGCGCGTACGGCTTCGGTCGGCTGGATCGAATCGGTGATGACCAGCTCTTTCAGCTTGGACCCGGTGATGCGGGCCACCGCGCCGCCGGAGAGCACGCCGTGGGTGATGTAGGCGTAGACGTCCTTGGCGCCATTGGCGAGCAGCGCGTCGGCGGCATTCACCAGCGTGCCGCCGGAATCGACGATGTCGTCGATCAGGATGCAGGTGTAGCCGGCGACTTCGCCGATCACGTTCATCACTTCGGATTCGCCGGCGCGCTCGCGGCGCTTGTCGATGATGGCGAGCGGCGCGTTGATGCGCTTGGCGAGGCCGCGGGCGCGGACCACGCCGCCGACGTCGGGCGACACCACCATGACCTTGGAGAGATCGAACTTCTCCTTGATGTCGCGCACCATCACCGGCGACGCGAACAGGTTGTCGGTCGGAATATCGAAGAAGCCCTGGATCTGGCCGGCATGCAGGTCCAGCGTCATCACGCGGTCGGCGCCGGCGTGGGTGATGATGTTGGCGACCAGCTTTGCGGAGATCGGCGCGCGGGAGCCGACCTTGCGGTCCTGCCGCGCATAGCCGAAATAGGGGATCACCGCGGTGATGCGGCGCGCGGAGGCGCGGCGCAGCGCATCGGTGATGATCAGCAACTCCATCAGGTGGTCGTTGGCCGGATACGACGTCGATTGCAGGACGTAGACATCCGAGCCGCGGACGTTCTCGAGAATTTCGACGAAAATCTCGTTGTCGGCGAAGCGTCGCACGCTGGCCTTGGTCAGCGGCAGCTTGAGCCAGGAGGCGATGGCGGCGGCAAGCTCCGGGTTGGAGTTGCCGGCGACCAGCTTGATCGATCCATTTTTGGCTGACATGGCGGCCTCTCCGCGTGACTGGGGGGAAACGCTTTTCAACATGTCAGCAGCATATGGAACCAGGTTGATCCAGCGCTCATCGCACGCGCGAGGTGATAACAAGGACCCGGCGAGGCTGGCAATATGGCGGTCCGGGTTTTCCTGCAAAAACCGGATGTCCGCACCGGCGGCATCCTTAGCGGGCGCTGAAGGCGAGGGCCGTGGGCCGGTCGGGAGCCGTCTCCGCGCCAGGGGGCTGCGACAGTGCGATGGCCGGGCCGGACGATTGCGGCTGCGCCGGGGCGTCCGGCGCCGGGCGTTCGGCACCGCTGATGAAATTGCTGACGCCGCCGAGGCCGGCCTGTGCGATCCGGCGCAGCGCCTGGTCGTCGGCGGTGGCCCAGGCGTCGCGTCCGGCCTTGCCCGCGCCTTCCTCACCGCTGAGGCGCAGCACGCGCTGCTGGTCGCGGTCGTAGACGTCCCACACCCAGGCGATGGTGGTCTTGCCGCGGTGGACCTGCGCCGACAGATAGCTGCGGATGCGATAGGACGCGGCGGCGTCCCGCGACACGATGGTGAAGCTGCGCGAGGCCGATTCCGCCTCCAGCGCCCGCACCAGCCGGTCGAACACCTGCGGCGGCGGCCCGTCGACGGATTCGAAGGCCACGGTGGGCCCGAACCCGGACGCTGTCGCCGTGGGGGCGGCACCGTTGCTGGCACAGCCGGCGGTGAGACACAAAAGCGCGAACAAGGCGGGCAGCCTCAGCGCCCGCGACGATGGCCAACGTCCTGTTCGTACTCTGGAACTCATGCTGCCCGCGATCGAATCGTCCGCGACCGAAATCTGTCCAAACGGCAGACAGGCTGGCCACTGGTGACCGGAGCGATACCTTTAAAATCCGTTAACGTCCAGAGTGGCGGCCGACGGCGGTTTGGTGCCCCGAGGCTGACCTGGCGGCGCGGTCACGATCCCGAGAGTTATTCGAGGTTGGCGCGAATTCGCGTTTCCCACATTGCTGTCCTGTAATAAAAGCTGCGAACCGCCACGCGCTGCGTCGTTCATGACATCCGATTCCGCTTCATCCACATCCCCGTCCTCGCTCTGGCGGCGCCCTTTCGAGCGCTGGCTCGATGGGGTCGAGCCGGGCTGGGCCATTCCCGTTCTCCTCGTCGTTCTCGTGGCGGTCTGGACCCTGTTCCAGGTGCTGGCCTATCAGGGCGCCGATCTGCATCCGGACGTGCTCGAGGCGTGGACCATCGGGCGCGAGTTCGCATGGGGCAACGCCAAGCATCCGCCCCTCATGGGATGGATGGCGCGCGCCTGGTCGGATGTATTCCCGCTGACCGACTGGTCCTTTTATCTGCTGGCAATGGTGAATGCCGCCGCAGCGCTTCTGGCCGTCGATCTCATCAGCCGACGCTTCATGCGCGGCGATGGCCGGGCCATCGTTCTGCTGCTGTTGCTGTTGTTGCCGGCGTATCAGTTTCATGCGTCCCGCTTTAACGCCAACTCCGTCCTGCTGGCGACGTGGCCGCTCGCGACTTACTTCTTCCTGCGTTCGTTCGAGACCCAGGCCATTTCATGGGCTGCGGCGGCGGGAGCCGCTGCCGCCTTGGCGATGCTTGGCAAATATTATTCGGTGTTTCTCATCGCCGGATTCGCGATCGCCGCGGTCGCCCATCCCCGCCGCCGGGCCTATTTTTCGTCGCGGGCGCCCTGGGTGTCGGCGCTGGCCGGTCTTGCGGTTCTCGCTCCGCATCTGTGGTGGCTTGCCACCAATGGCACCGCGCCGTTTCAATACGCGCTGGCAGTGCATGCCGGTCTGTCGAGGCAGGAGGCCGTCGCGGATGCGGTCCGGTTCGTGCTCGGCAATGCCGCCTATCTGGTGCTGCCGGTTTTCGTGTGGCTCCTGATGATCCGTGCAGACATCCGCCGGTTCGCTGCGAATCTGGGCGATCTCGATTCCAGCCTGTTGCTGCTGGTGTGGATTTTTGTGGCGACGGTGGCCGTGCCGCCCGTGGTGACCATCGCGATCAGCTCAAACCTGCCGCCGCTGTGGAATCTTCAGGCGCTGTTTCTGGCGATCGTGGTGATGGTGGCGGCCGCAAAATTCGCGGTGCCGCGCTTCGATTCCGTCAATCTGTCGGTCGGTGTCATCGCGATCCTGCTGGTGTCGGTCGCCGCCGCACCGTTCTATGCGCTTTATCGCAACACCCATCCTTTCGATTCGAGCCGGAACTTTATCAGTGCGGCCGCCGATGAGATGACGCGGCGGTGGCACGAGGCGACGGGCGAACCTTTCGCCGCCGTCAGCGGCAATGATGACCTCGCGTTCGGCGCGGCCTTCTACAGTCCGGACCATCCGTTCTACAAGCGCCCGTTCCGATTCCAGACCGATTGGGGCGTGCCGCGCCCATCGACCCTCGACAGGGGCTGGGCCGCTATGTGCTTCACGAAAGATATCGACTGCATGAACTGGATGCAGCGCGTGGCGCAGGTCCCGCAGAGTGTCGTGCGCTCGGAATTCACGGTGCACGCGAGCCTGTGGGGGAGATACGGTGCCGCGACGAAAATCTCGGCGCTGATCGTGCCGCCACGCGCGGCCACGCCGGCGCCGCCCGTGCCGAGCGATTCCGATGATGCGATTGAGGATTTCAGCGCCAGCCGCCGTATGCGGTGACGCCGCATCGCCAGCCTCTCCGGCGCAGCGAGTCTCTGTCAGCCGTCCAGCACGATGGCGTGGATGTTGCGGCCATAGTCCGGCTCGTTGCGGTGGGTCATGCGGCGATAGCTGAACAGCCGCTCGTCGGCATAGGTATCGATGCCGATGTCGTCGATGGTGGCGATGCCGGTCCGCTCCAGCCGGTGGCGGATGAAGCCCGCGAGATCGAACATGGCATGGCCCGCGCGTGCGGACGGCGCGAAGAAGCGCGCATTGTCGGCTTCGGCCTCGGTGAAGCGTGCCACGAACTCGCTGCCGACCTCGTAGCTCGGCTGGCGGATCAGCGGGCCGATGGCGGCCACGATGTTCGCGCGCGCCGCGCCGAGGGTCTCCATGGCGGCGATGGTCGCTTCGAGCACGCCGCCGAGCGCACCCTTCCATCCGGCGTGGGCGCCGCCGATCACCCGCGCCTTGGCGTCGGCGAACAGCACGGGGCCGCAGTCGGCGGTGGAGATGCCCAGCGCGAGGCCGGGCACGTTGGTGACCATGGCGTCGGCGCGCGGCCGCTCCGCGTCGCTCCAGGGCGAGGTCACCACCGCCACGTCGGGCGAATGGATCTGGTAGGTGCTGAGAAAGCGCTGTGGCGCGACGCGAAGATGCGCGGCCATGCGGCGGCGGTTCTCTCGGATGCGGGCCGGATCGTCGTTCGAGCCGAGGCCGCCGTTGAGGCTGGCGTAAATGTCATCGGACACTCCGCCCGCGCGGGTGAAGAAGGCGTGGCGCAGGCCGGCCGTGTCCAGCAGAGACGAGGTCAGGGGCGTAATTGGCAGGGTCATCGCTTGAAAATTTCCCCGGACGAGGAGGCCGTCGTCTGGCCCTGATCCGACAGCGCGGCCAGCGTTTCGATCGACGGGTGGGAGATGCCGAGCACCTTGAACAGCGATCCCATGCCTTCGGTTCCGCTGCCGGTGAGGCGTTTCAGCGCGGCGTCGATGGCGAGGGATTCCTCGGGAGAGGCGTTCTTCATCAGCGTCAGCGCCCGGGTCTCGATGCCGAGGGCCTTGAGGAACGCGCCCTGTTCCACCGGGCCATGGACGCGCCCGCCGATATCCTCGGCGGCGTGGGCCAGCGCCTGAAAATCCACATGCGCGGTGATGTCGGCAAGGCCGGCCTGGCGCAGCGGATTGGTGAAGCTGTGGCGGGCCACGGCCTGGAAGGTGTCGCCGGCGTCGCTGCGCAGGTGGCCGTAATCGATGATCAGCGCCGCGCCGCCGTGGTCGCGCACGCGCCGGGCGAGGGTCATGATCTGGGCATCGGGCCGCCATTCGAAAATCGCGCCGGGCGGGGCCTCGCGCACCTGCGGCGGCAGCAGCATGGCGAAGCGGGGAATCGGGTCCTTGGCCTCGCCATAGGCGAGGGCATCGCCGTCCAGGCGGACCACGCGCTCGTGCCAGCCGCTGTCCGTCTTCACCGCCTGATGCACCGGCAGCGCGTCGAAGAATTCGTTGGCGAGGATGATCGACGGCCCCTCGGGAATGTCGTCGATGCTGTCGTGCCACTGGACGTCGGGATAGTCGGCGAGCCTGTCGCTCTGCTTGCGGCGCAGCGCCGGGCTGGTTTCGACCAGATGCACGCGGATCGCCTCGTGGAACGCGGGCACGATGCGGATCGCGCGCAGCGCGTCGGCCATCATGGTACCGCGGCCGGGACCGAGTTCGATGAGGCGGACCTGTGCCGGCATGCCCATGGCGTGCCAGACCGAGGCGGCCCACAGCCCGATCAGTTCGCCGAACATCTGGCTGACTTCGGGCGCGGTGATGAAATCGCCGTCGCGGCCGAGCGGGTCGCGCGTGCGGTAGTAACCGTGTTCGGGATGGGTCAGGCACAGGTCCATGTACCGCGCCACCGGCATCGGCCCGGTGGCGGCGATCTGGTTGCGGATCAGGAGATCGAGGGGAGAATGATCGGGCACGGAGGTCTTTCGGGCAAACGGCTGTCGAAGCAAACGGCTGTCGGGGCAAACGAACTCAGGGAAAACGCACTCAGGGAAAACGCACTCAGGGCAATCGGGTCATGTCTTCACAACGCGGGTCGTGCAAAACGCAGTCTACTCAACATGTGGTTTATTGAAACGCTGGACTCATTTGAACGCCTGGCACTGACAAATGACGAAGTCTTCATGCGTTGGGCTGTGGCCCGCGCCGCCAGGCGGCCACCATAAAGATCACGCCCGCGACGATCATCGGCACCGACAATAGCATTCCCATGGTCAGTCCGCCCCACAGAAATCCGAGTTGCGGATCGGGCTCGCGGAAGAACTCCCCGGTGATGCGGGCGAGACCGTAGCAGGTCGCGAACGCGCCGATGATCAGGCCGGGCCGCTTCAGCGCGCCAGCGCGAATGAGCAGCGCCAGCAGGATGAACAGCGCCACGCCTTCGAGGCCCGCCTCATAAAGCTGGCTCGGATGGCGCGGCAGCGGGCCGCCGTTGGGAAACACCATCGCCCACGGCAGGCTCGGGTCGGCGGGGCGGCCCCACAACTCGCTGTTGACGAAATTGGCGAGGCGTCCGAGGAACAGGCCGATGGGGCCGACCGCACAGGTGACGTCGCCAAGCGACAGCACGGAAATGCCGCGCTTCCAGCCGAACAGCAGCACTGCGATCACGCAGCCCATGAAGCCGCCGTGGAACGACATGCCGCCGGTCCACAGCTTGAAGATGTCGAGCGGGTGGCTCATGAAGAAATCGAGATTGTAGAACAGCACGTAGCCGGTGCGCCCGCCGAGGATGATGCCGAGCGTCACCCACAGGATGAAGTCGTCGAAATCCAGCACCGTGAACGGGGCCTTGCCGCCCCACAGCCGCTCGCTGCGGATGATCCTGCGGGCGTAGAGCCAGCCGAGCACGATGCCGCCGATATAGGCCAGCGCATACCAGCGGATCGCGAACGGCCCGATGGCGATGGCGACCGGATCGAAAACGGGAAAAGCGATGGTCAGCATGGCGAGACGATGTCCGGCGGCAGGCGAATGGCTTAAGGAGGGGTCTTACATCTTGCGTCCGGGCATGGCTATCACCATTGTCCAGGCTGGCTTATATACGGCAATCGCCTTCGGAGTTTGACGATGACCCAGACCAGCAACCGGCTTTTCGACGAAATGGCGCGCCTGATGAACGACGCCGCCGGCGCGGCGCAGGGCGTCAAGCGCGAGGTGGAAACCGTGATGCGCGGCCAGGCGGAGCGCATCCTGCGCGATCTCGATCTCGTCAAGCGCGAGGAGTTCGAGGCGGTCAAGGAGATGGCGCGCCTCGCCCGCGAGGAGAACGAGGCGTTGAAGGCGCGTCTCGATGCGCTGGAGAAAAAGGCGCCGTCCACCGGCGCCTGACGACCGCGAGCGGCGGCCGCCATACGTTATCGTCATCATATTTCGGGAAGCTAGCGCCGGACCCGTCCGGCCGCTATCCGAGCGCGATGGGGCGGAACGCCTGCAGCAAAGCGCGATCGAGCTTGCCGTCCATCATGTCCATGATCGCGAAGGCCTGGGGGGGCGTCATCGCCTCCGTGGTGGCGTCGGGCTGGAGCAGCGAGGCGTAGGTGTCGGCCAGGGTGATGATGCGCACGATGTCGCTGATCTCGTCGCCGCGCAGCCGGTCGGGATAGCCGGTGCCGTCGAGCATCTCGTGATGATGCAGCACGACGTCGAGCACTTCGCCGGGGAACCCGCCCTGCTTCTTCAGCGCGTCGTAGCCGAGCCGGGTGTGGCGGGCGAGGATGTCGCTCTCGTCCGTAGTCAGTTCCGTCGTCTTGTCGAGGATCGCCAGCGGGACGAAGGCGGTGCCGACATTGTGAACCAGGGCAGCCCGCGCCAGCCGGCGCTGGTCTTCCTCGCGCATGGCCAGTTGCTGCGCGAACGCCACCGCGTAGCCGGTGACATGGAGGGTGTGGCGATAGCTGCGCTTGTGATGCTTGTTGACGGCGAGCAGCCATTGTTTCAGCGAACATCGTTTCAGCGCGCGAAGGATCTGGGTCTCGGCGCGGACGACGTCTTCGAGGGCCAGCGGGATTCCGGCGGGCAGCCGCTGGAAGATCTTGATCATGATGACGTGGGCCGCGGCGACACCGCTGCTCAGCACCTCGGCGTCGGCCGCGCGTTCTTCTTCGGGCGTCTCGGGGAATGCGAAGCGGATGCGGTGCAGGATGTTGCGCGGATCGAGCGGCCGCTGGATGGTGTCGGTCGCGCCCAGCGCCCACGCCTGGACCAGTCCGTGATAGAGCGCGTTGGCCAGCACGAACAGCCGCGGCAGGTCGTGATAGGCCTTGCCGGTGAGCTTGCGGCGGACATGCTGGACCGCCGCGACCGAGGTGAGGTCGATGTCGATGACGACGCCGGCGAAGTCGCTGGCGGGATAGTCGGGCAGGTCGAAGATCGAGATCGCCTCGACGCGCCCGGCGTGGCCGAGGATGCGCGCGAGGTCCGCGCTGCCGTCGTCGCGGTCCGAGGCCAGCAGCAGGCGCCTTGTGGTCTGGGAAAGTTCTGCCAAAGCGGCCATGTCGTCCTCTGCGGGCGCCCGGGTAACCATGCACCCCCGCAGGTGTAGCGACAAACCGGTTCCCGTCTCTTAACGGCTATCCTTAACCGAATGTGCGCAATTCCAGCCCCGAAACCCCCGGTCTTTACCCCCGGCTTTCCGGGGGCGTCGCCGCTCCGGCGGCGGGCTGGCTGCGGCGTCAGCCCGGAACCGGCAAAAAATCCCGGCATTTCCTTGTGTTTCAGCCGCTTTGGCGCTAAGAACCCGCCACGTCCGCGGCCCCCGCACCCCTGGAGGCTTGGCGCGGCGTGAAACCGGGCCGCTTCGCGGCCTTTTCCTTTTAACCGGGCTGCTGCGTGGTGGCCCCGCACTTTTCAGACGTTAAGGAACTCGACAATGGCGACCGTCAAGGAATTGAAGGCGACCGCTCGTCCGAAGGCCGGCAAGGGGGCCGCCCGGGCAGAACGTCGCGCCGGCCGTGTCCCGGCCGTGATCTATGGTGGCAACCAGCCTCCGCTGACCATCTCGCTCGACGACAAGGAAACCCGCCTGAGCATTTTCGCGGGACACTTCCTCACCACGATTTTCAACATCGAACTCGATGGCAAGAAGCATCGCGTGATTCCGCGCGACTTCTCGCTCGATCCGGTGAAGGACTTCCCGCTGCATGTTGACTTCCTGCGTCTCGGCGCGGGCGCGACGATCCGCGTCAGCATTCCGCTGCACGTCACCGGCGCCGACGTTTCGCCGGGCGTGAAGCGTGGCGGCACCGTCAACATCGTCAACCACGCTGTCGAGGTCGAGGCGGACGCGGATCACATTCCGCAGTTCATCGAGGTCGATGTTTCGAAGCTCGAAATCAACTCCTCGGTCCATCTTGCCGATGTCGCCCTGCCGAAGGGCGTGAAGGCGCTGCGCGCCGACCAGACGCTGGTCACCGTGGTGCCGCCGTCGGGTTACGGCGAAGAGCAGAAGGCGGCTGCGGCCGCGCCTGCGGCCGGCGCTGCGGCTCCCGCGGCCGGTGCTGCGGCACCCGCGGCGGCCAAGGCCCCTGCCGGCGGCGACAAGAAGAAGTAAGCCGGCCGGGACCGGGCGGGGAGAACCTCGTGGAGTGGATGTGACATTCGCGCGCTACCTGCCAAAGGATCGCACGCGAATGTCAAATCCGAGATTCCACTGGAATTCCTTTCCCTCGCGTCCTTTCGAATCCGACGTTCGCTCGGAAGCTGCTGAGAACTGAAACGGACTTCGGATTCGGGGCACTAGGTCATGCGCCTGTTCGTCGGACTGGGAAATCCCGGCGCGAAGTATCAGGGCAACCGGCACAATATCGGGTTCATGGTCCTGGACGAGATCGCGCGGCGTCATGGTTTCGCACCGTGGCGCCGTCGCTTTCAGGGGGAGACCTCCGAAGGCACGCTTGAGGGCGAGCGCGTCGTTCTGCTCAAGCCCGCGACCTACATGAACGAGTCGGGCCGCTCGGTCGGCGAGGCCGCTCAGTTCTTCAAGATCGGCCTGCCGGACATCGTGGTGTTTCACGACGAGATCGAACTGCCGCCCGCCAAGGTGCGCGTCAAGATCGGCGGCGGCATCGCCGGGCACAACGGGCTGCGCTCGATCTCCGCGCATGTCGGCAACGACTATCGCCGGGTACGGCTCGGCGTCGGTCATCCCGGCGTCAAGGATCGCGTCCACGCCCATGTCCTTGGCGATTTTGCCAAGAGCGAGCGGCCATGGGTCGAGGCCTTGTGCGATATCGTCGCGGACCAGGCGGGCCTGCTCGCGGCGGCCAAGGATTCGACCTTCGCCAACAAGGTGCATCTGGCGATGCAGGCGAAGGGGTTCGGGGACAAGGACAACGGCGAGAAAGGCTGATCGCAAGAACGCCTATTCAACATCGATACTGTCATGGCCGGGCTTGACCCGGCCATCCATCGTTCGAAGAAGATGGATACGCGGGTCAAGCCCGCGTATGACGCTCAGAACCAATCGACAAAGACCGGCCATCATCGAAAGAACATCATGGGTTTCAAATGCGGCATCGTCGGACTGCCGAACGTCGGCAAGTCCACCCTGTTCAACGCGCTGACGGAAACGGCAGCGGCGCAGGCGGCGAACTATCCGTTCTGCACCATCGAGCCGAATGTCGGCGCGGTGGCCGTACCCGATCCGCGCCTCGACCGGCTGGCGGCTGTCGCCAAGTCCGCGCAGATTATCCCGACCCAGCTCACCTTCGTCGATATCGCCGGCCTTGTGCGCGGCGCGTCCAAGGGCGAGGGCCTCGGCAACCAGTTCCTCGCCAATATCCGCGAGGTGGATGCGGTGGCGCATGTGGTGCGCTGCTTCGAGGACAGCGACATCACCCATGTCGAAGGCAAGATCGCGCCGCTGGCCGACATCGAGACCATCGAGACCGAGCTGATGCTGGCCGATCTCGACAGCCTGGAAAAGCGCGTCGACAATCTCGCCAAGAAGGCCAAGGGCGGCGACAAGGAGTCGAAGGAGCAACTCGATCTGGTCGAGCGCGCGCTGAAGCTCCTGCGCGAGGGCCGGCCTGCGCGTTTTCTCGAACGTAAGGTCGAGGAGGAACGCGCTTTCCGCATGCTCGGCCTGTTGACGTCGAAGCCGGTGCTCTATGTCTGCAATGTCGAGGAAAGCGCGGCCGCTACCGGCAACGCATTCTCGCAGGCGGTGTTCGACCACGCCAAGACGGAAGGCGCGGTGGCGGTGGTGATCTCGGCCAAGATCGAATCCGAGATCGCGACGCTGTCACGCGAGGAGCGCGTCGATTTCCTCGACACGCTGGGGCTGGAGGAGGCCGGCCTCGACCGGCTGATCCGCGCCGGTTACGAACTCCTGCATCTCATCACCTATTTCACGGTCGGCCCCAAGGAAGCCCGCGCCTGGACCATCACCAGGGGCACCAAGGCGCCCGCCGCCGCCGGCGTGATCCATACCGATTTCGAGAAGGGCTTCATTCGCGCCGAGACCATCGCCTATGACGACTACGTGGCGCTCGGCGGCGAAGCCGGTGCGCGCGACGCCGGCAAGCTGCGGCTGGAAGGCAAGGAATACGTGGTTGCCGACGGCGACGTGATGCATTTCCGCTTCAACAACTGACGCACCCGGACGAATGCGCTTCGAGTCGTCCCGGCTCGGCCGGGACGACCAGGCACGCTCAATATTGCCGCTCGCGCTCGCGACCCTGGTCGCGGATCGCGCCGAGATGCTCGTTGATGCGGAATACGATCAGGATCAGCTCGGCGCCGATGCGCGAGAAGATGATGCCGACCACGATAGCCGCGAGCGAAGCCAGCAGCAGCAGGAAGCCGCCGAACGGGCTGATCGCCATCGCCGCCAGCGCCGACAGCACGCCTGACAGGCCGGACAGCACGATCAGGACGATCACCAGCCAGTAGAACGACTTGATGATGCTGGGGGTGATGAATCTGTCCCACTGGAAAAGATCCTTGAATTGAAACATCGGGTTTTGCTCCAGTTGAACGCTGAGGGGCCGGCCGCAGGGATGGGGGGGCGAAGCGCGTCACGCCGCCGGCCGGGCAAACCGGATCGCTCCAGACGGCGGGCATTGTCGCACATCGCGGAAATCCGTCAAAGACCGGCGGCGTGACGCGCTTCAGCCGACGACTTGAGGTGTCCCCAAATAACGGCCAAACTGCGCCCGTCCACAGCACAACGGAAACCATGAAGCTCACTTTCGAAGATTTCCAGCCCGGGCCGCTCGGCATCTTCGGGCCTCTCCATGTGACGCGCGAGGACATCATCGCCTTCGCCTCCGAATTCGATCCGCAGCCGATGCATCTCGACGACGAGGCGGCGAACCGTTCCATGCTCAAGGGCCTGTCGGGGTCCGGCTGGCACATGTGCGCGCTGTTCATGCGCCTGTCGTGGGACGGCTTCATTCATCGCATCGCATCCGCCGGCGCGCCGGGCGTGGACGAGGTGCGCTGGGTTGCACCGCTGCGGCCGGGGGACGACCTGATGCTCGAAGTCGAGGTGACCGGCAAGCGCGAATCGCGCAGCCGTCCGGACATCGGCTTCGTTCACCTCAACAACGTGATGCGCAATGCCAAAGGCGAAACGCTGATGACGATATCGGTGCCGTTGATGGTGCTGCGCCGTGCCGCCGTTGCGGGGAAGTGAAAAGCATCATGGCTTATTTCGAAGACATCAAGGTGGGCGACCGTCGCGAGCTTGGATCGTTCACCTTCACGCCGGAATTGATCAAGACATTCGCCCTGCAATTCGATCCGCAGCCGTTCCATCTCGATGAGGAGGCGGGCCGCAAATCCCAGTTCGGCGGTCTTGCGGCATCGGGCTGGCATGTGGCGGCGGTCTACATGAAGCTGACCGTCGCCGCTTTGCAGCGCGACATGCAGGAGAGCATCGCGCGCGGCGAGAAGCCGACGGCGAGCGGGCCGTCGCCGGGATTTCGCGAGTTGAAATGGCACAAGCCGGTGCTCGCAGGCGATACGCTGACCTTCACGTCCGAGGTGTCTGAGGTTCGCACGCTGGAGTCCCGCCCCCAGTGGGGGCTGATCCATGCCTACAACACCGGCGTAAACCAGCGCGGCGAGCTGGCGTTCTCCTTCATTGCGGCAGTGTTCAAGCCGCGACGTCCGGCGACGTAAGCGGCGCGGGTCACCGCATCCACGCGGCAGCTAGGATGGCGATGGCCAAGCCTAGCAGCACGATGAAGCGCAGCAGGATATGCGCCAGTCCCGAAGGTTGCGGCGGTGCCGCGATCGGATCAGTGGTGTTCGGCCGGACGTCTTTCACGACATTGCCTCGTTGCAGCGGCCGCTGCGGATGACAGCGCGGCCCGCTACTTGGTCGCGTGGCACGTGGCGGGGTTCATCGTGTGGCCGGTGGCGCGGCAAAAAAATGCCGCCCGTCCCGGGCCGGGACAGGCGGCAACGTCTCGCTGGCAGTTCTGTGCCGGGAAGGCCGGCTTTCAGAGACCTGTTTTGTCAGGCTTGTCTTGTCAGTCCTGGCGCGGCTCGGGCGCGGTGCGTTTCCACTGCGCCAGATTGTCGGCGATCATCCGCGTGGATTTGAGCGCGGTCTGGCCGAGCTGCGCATAGCCTGCCAGCTCGCGCTGGATGCGCTGGCCTTCATTGTGCATCAGGTCGCGCAGCCCCTCGAGCTCGGCGATCAGCGTTTCGATCTCGCTGACGGATGCGCCGGCCACCCGCTGCACCAGAGTGCTGACGCTGTTGACGCTGGCTTCCGCCAGCGAATCCGCGGGCGCCTCGGCGCTTGGCGCGGCAACGGGCCTGCGAAGATAGGCGATGTCCTTGCGGACGAAATCGCGGATGCCGGCTTCCACTTCGGAGACCGCGGCGAGGTTCTTGTCGTCCTCGATCTGCTCGGAATTTTCGACTGGCACTGCATTCATCGGCTGTTCCTTGTTTCGCTGGTTGGGCGAGCGCGGATGTCCCCGCACGACGATGTGGAGGTGCATGAGGCCAGTCGATCATGACCATAGCGCGGCCATTGTAAGGCGCAGGGTCGTTGATATGGCGGTGGGGAGGGAACCCGCGAGGATGTCCCTGCATCACGGTAAACGAAAAGCTACCAGCTTCGCTTGAAGCCCGCGGTGAGGCTGCCGTTGGCGCTGCCGTTCGCGGTCTCGCTGATCGCGCCGGTGACGGTGACGTCGCCGAATATCTTCTGCTCCGCGCTGATCTTGCGCAGCCATTTGTCGTCGGCGGTGGAATGAGTCTGCCCGGCGATCAGGCTGGTGCCGGTTTCGGTGAAGCCAAGCCTGACGGATTGATCCACTTCGACGACGCGCGACGAGGCTCCTGGCCCGACCACCGGCACCAGCGTCTGCTGGGAGACATTGGTGCCGTTCTGCAGCGTGAGCGCGTATCGGTTGCCGTCGAGCGGAATCGATTTGCTCAGCGATGCGCTGAGCTTGCTCTGGTCCTGCGTCGGATCGGTACGGGCCTCGATGGCGGTCTTGTCCCAGATCGCGCCGAGGCCGGGGGCGGTCATCGCGGCCCAGGCGCTGCCCGAGGATCGCGCGAACTGGTTGTCATGCGCGATCTTCTCGGCAAGAACCTCCGCGGAAGTGGCCGGCATCTGCGACACCACGCTGAGGTCGGCGCCGACGCGCGTGTCCCAGAACGTCGAGACCGGTTGCTTGATCGTTACGGCGGATGTTCCGTCCGCATTGTCGGTGCGCTTCCACGACCACGCATCGCCCGTGCGCAGGCTGGCCTTGCGGGCTGGGATCCATGGTTTGCCGGCCATCGTTGTCGGATCGCTGTCGAGGACGCTCCAGTCGATCTCATCCGGCAAAGCCGGCTCGGCGGCCTCGGATTCGGGTGCGGCCGGTTCCGCGACGTCCGCGGAATCGTCATCACCGTTGGCGGCGTGCGCAGGCAGCGCCGACAGCAAGCCGATTGCGAGGGTTGCGGCGATCGCGCCGGCGAGAACTCGCGGCATTGGCTTGGCGTGCGGGCGCGGGGTCATGGCATGGTTGTCCGATGGGATCGCTGCGGCAGCGGAAGTCGCCAACGATGTCCCGATGTGTTTGTCGCAATTGTGGCTGTCCGGTTCGAAGCCGGCTGTCCGCGGACCACGTGGCATGATGGTTAAGGATGGGGAAAGCCTGCCGGGCCGCGCCGGATCGTGACGCCGGTCGGGGAGGGGCCTGTCGGTCACGACCGCGCCACAACTTCTGGCGAATCTGACGCAATCGCTTTATCCGCCGCCCGATCGGGTGCAGTCTTATCAGCGCTCCTCCCGCCGACGAGGTTCCATGTCCGATACCCTCGATTCGCCCGCGCCCGTGCATG
>JAFKES010000001.1 GCA_017308495.1 Afipia sp. | reverse complement strand
TGCACGCGCGACAACACGTCTGCGAACAGATGCGGGGGCTGGGTCGGCGCAGTCATCGAAACGTCCTGTGTCATGCGGGGAAATGGCCTTTCGAGGCCGCCGCCTAACGCAAATCGGGGGTCGAGTCAAAGAGCCGCCGGTGCTCGACGATGGCATAGCGGTCGGTCATTCCGGCGATGAAATCGCCGATCCGGCGGGCCTGCGCCGCCGCCCCGCTCTCGCCCGCATCCGCCGCCCAGTCGGCCGGCAGGTCCTCGGGAGCGGCCTGATAGCGGGCGAACAGGTCGCGCACCACCTGCTCGGCGTCGCGCATCACCGCCATCACCCGGTCGTGGCGATACATCCGCTGCCACAGGAAGCGCTTGATCTCCGCCTCGGCGGCGACCGCATCGGGCGAGAAGGCCACGAACGCCCCGGCGTGATCGCGGATGTCGATCGCCGATTGCGGGCCCGCGATCTTGAGCCGCCGCTGCGCCTCGCAGAACACGTCCTCGATCAGATAGGAGATCAGTTCGCGCACCAGTTCGGCGCCGCGCCGTGCCTCGTCGAGCCGGGGATAGCGCGCGGTGATGACGGCGTTGATGTCCGCGATCAGCGGAATGGCGTTGAGGTCGTCCACCGCGAACAGCCCGGCGCGCAGCCCGTCGTCGATGTCGTGGGCGTCGTAGGCGATGTCGTCGGCGATGGCGGCGACCTGCGCCTCCAGCGAGGCGTAGCTCCACAGTTCGAGATCGTGAAAGGCGACATATTCCGAGATGGCTATGGGCACGCCATGCTCGCGATAGCGGCCGATGGCCGCGCCGTCGCGGTCAATCAGCGGCCCATTGTGCTTGACGATGCCCTCCAGCGCCTCCCATGTCAGGTTGAGGCCGTCGAACTGCGGATAGCGCCGCTCCAGCAGCGTCACCACGCGCAGGCTCTGGGCGTTGTGGTCGAAGCCGCCATGGCCGCGCAGGCATTCGTCCAGCGCCCGCTCTCCGGCGTGGCCGAACGGCGGATGGCCAAGATCGTGGGCCAGCGCCAGCGTCTCGGTCAGGTCCTCGTCGAGGCCGAGCTGGCGGGCGAGCGCACGGGCGATCTGCGCCACCTCCAGCGTATGGGTCAGCCGGGTGCGGTAGTGATCGCCCTCGTGGAACACGAACACCTGGGTCTTGTGCTTGAGGCGGCGGAACGCGGTGGAATGGATCACCCGGTCGCAATCACGGCGGAAGGCGCTGCGCCGCAGGCTCGGCGGCTCGTCGAAGCGGCGGCCCCGGCTCAGGGCCGGGTCGCAGCCATAGGGCGCGCGGGGAGCAGCCATTCCGACCGACATGCGAATTATTCCAATCCCGGCGTTTGATTCCGCCCTCCGACACACTTAACTATGGCGGACGACGACATTCAAATGATCGCTGTCAAATGATCGCTGCCATACAATCATTGCCATGCCGGAAACTGACATGACCCTCGTCCCAATCGCCAACGTCACCATTTCGGAGCGCGCGGCCAAGCGCATCGGCGACATTCTTCGCTCCGAGGGCGACGGCGCGATGCTGCGCATCAGCGTCGAGGGCGGCGGCTGTTCTGGCTTCCAGTACAAGTTCGACGTCGACCGCGCCCGCGCCGACGACGACCTCGTGATCGAGCGCGACAGCGCCGTGGTGCTGGTCGATCCGTCGTCCGCGCCGTTCCTCGCCGGGTCGGAGGTCGATTTCGTCGACGACCTGATCGGCGCGTCGTTCCGGGTCAACAACCCGAACGCCACCGCCTCGTGCGGCTGCGGCACCAGTTTTTCGATCTAGGCGGCCGCGGCGGAGCCCAGCCGGAGGGCGCCGTCACGGAGCCCTCACAGGGCGCGGGATCGAGGACGCTTCGTGTTAGGGCGCTGGGGTTAGGACGCTTCGGCGTCGATGGCATCACTTTGTGGCAAACAGCCGCCGGGCATTGCCATGGGCAATCTTCGCAGCGATCTCCGGCGGCAGTTGCCGCAGCCAGCTGCGATAATCCGCCATGATATCGCCGTAGCTCGCCCAGCGCTCACCGATCCAGGTGTCCGAGCCCAGCAGGAAACGGTCCGGATAGCGCGTGAACAGATCGCGCCATTCCGCCGTGAGCCGGCCGCCCTCGCCGGTAATGCCGCTGCGATAGGACAGCTCACCCCACAACTGCGGATAGGTCGCGAGCATCTGCGCCACATGAGCCGGACCGAGGCCAAAGCCGGTGTGCGCCCAGATGATCTTCGCGCGCGGATTGTGTTGCATGAGGATATCGATGGCACGATCGTCGGCATGGGCGTGCAGGTAAAGGTCATGCTCCACGGCGAAACCGACGACCTTCTTCACCCATGGGCTCGCGGCCGCCTGTCCCGACAGATGAAATTCGCCGATGCCGCGATAATAACCGCGCCGGTATTCCTGCTCGATCAGTTCGAAGATCGTGGGATCGTTGAACCAGGTCTGGATGTCGGGCCGCACCCGATAGGGCCGCAGGAACGGTACCACCCACAGGCCGTCCGCCAGCGCATGGGTTCCGGTATTGGGCCGGCTTGTGGCGAGAATGCCGGTGACGCGGTTCTTTCTGAACAGCGCCAGCACCTCGTCGAGCGGGTAATACGGCTTCGGTTCCCAGTTGTAATGCAGGTGCGCGTCGAAAATCTCGATCGGCTGCTCTCCGGCGCGCGCGGGCAGCAGCGCTGCGAGCAGGACCATTGCACCGAGCGCGCCACGCCACCGCCCTGTCCCGGTCGTCCCCCACATCATGCCGCTGCCCCGCCGTCGCCCCGCGGCAAATTTCTATGAATTGTCTTCATCGCGCAGATGCACGCGATCGGATCTCTGCAATGCGGGGATAGAAAGATAGGCCAGTCGCTTCATTTCGTGCCGACTGATCGATATCACGTCAAGGATCAACCCCGCAAAGAAACTCAGCACGCTGATGATGTAGAGGCCGACGACCAATATCGCTGTTGGCACGCGGGGAACCAGCCCGGTCTCCAAGTATGTCACAATCAGAGGTATGCCCAACAGTGTCGCTAACAGCGATACGGCCACCGCGACGGAGCCGAAGAACATCAGCGGCCGCTCGTGCCGGA